>JAHHST010000099.1 GCA_020025055.1 Longicatena sp. | reverse complement strand
ACAATTACTGCAATCACACCACCTACGATAATGTCACCCATAGTATCACCTACTTTTGTTCATCAACTGATAATTTTTGTTTTTCGTCTGCACTTGGTTGATATCCACGTCTGAATAATAAGTATAATAATCCAATTAAAATTGCAAATGCAATAATTGTACCAAATCCGAATGAAACTTCACCAGTGAATAATCCACCAATTTGATATACTAACATAGCAATAACATAAGCAAACACGCACATATATCCAATTGCAAATGCTGTCCATTTTCCATTATTCATTTCACGTTTAATTGCTCCCATTGCAGCAAAACATGGTGCACATAGTAAATTGAAAATCATAAAGCTATAAGCTGTTAAAGCAGTGAAATCTTGAGAAATTAATGTCCAGATTTCTTCTCCTTCTTCACTTAATTCACCTGCAAAGCTATATAAAGTTCCAAATGTAGAAACTACATTTTCTTTTGCAATAAGTCCTGTAACAGATGCAACTGTTGCTTTCCATGCCATATTTCCTACCCAACCTAATGGTGCGAACATCCAAGAAACTGTTCTACCAATGCTAGCTAATAATGAAGTATTATTATCTTCAACAGCAACTAGTGCACCATCTACGATACCATATCCTTGTAAGAACCATAAGATAATAGCTGATAATAAGATAACAGTTCCAGCACGTTTAATAAATGACCATCCACGTTCCCATGTACTACGTAAAACGTTATTCATGCTTGGTACGTGATAGCTTGGAAGTTCCATAACAAATGGAGCAGGTTTTCCTGCGAATGCTTTAAATTTCTTCATCATAACTCCAGTTACGATAACTGCTGCAACACCAATAAAGAAAGCAGATGTTGCAACTAATGGTGATTGTCCAAATAATGCCCCTGCAAATAAACCAATAATTGGCATTTTAGCTCCACAAGGAATAAATCCTGTTGTCATAATTGTCATTTTACGATCTGTTTCTTGTTCAATTGTACGTGATGCCATAATACCTGGAACACCACATCCTGTTGCTACAAGCATAGGAATAAAACTTTTTCCTGATAATCCAAAACGACGGAAAATACGGTCCATAATAAATGCAACACGTGACATATATCCAATGTCTTCTAAAATTGCTAAGAAGAAGAACAATACTAACATTTGAGGAACAAATCCTAATACAGCTCCTACACCACCTACAATACCTTCTTGAATTAATCCATATAACCATCCACTTACATGCATGCTATTTAAAATATTATCAAAGAATGTTGGTACCCATACACCAAAAATAACATCATTGGCAAAGTCCGTTGCTTTTGTACCAATTGAAATGTCCCAAGGACCCATCGCAATAGCATAAATAAGAAACATGATAATTGCGAAAATTGGTAAAGCCAAAACTCTGTTTGTTACGATACGGTCAATTTTATCTGATAAAGATAATGCATCTTTTTTAGCTTTTTTCTTAACACTTTTTGCAACAATATCAGCAATATAAATATATCGTTGATTTGTAATAATACTTTCTGTATCATCATCTAATTTATCTTCACAAATTTTAATTTGTTCAGCAATTACATTTTTTACTGAAGAATCAAGTGTTAATTCTTCTAAAACTTTTTCATCACGTTCGAACAATTTAACAGCATACCAACGTAAATAGTTGTCATCGACTTTGCCTTTAATTGCATCTTCGATTTTTAATAATGCATCTTCTACTTCTCCACTAAACACATTGATTTTTTGAATCATTTTTCCTTGTTTAGCTAAAGCAACTGCGACATTTGCAGCTTCTAATCCACCTTCTCCTTTTAACGCACTGATTTCAACAACTTTGCATCCAAGAGATTTTTCTAATTCTTTTGTATCAATATGATCACCATTTTTACGAACTAAATCCATCATATTAACTGCTACAACAACTGGAATACCAAGCTCAATCAATTGTGTAGTTAAATATAAGTTACGTTCAATATTTGTACCATCAACGATATTCAAAATAGCGTCTGGTCTTTCTCCAACTAAATAGCTTCTTGCTACTACTTCTTCTAATGTATATGGAGATAATGAGTAAATACCAGGTAAGTCCTGAATCAATACTTCTTTATTCCCTTTTAATTTACCCTCTTTTTTCTCTACAGTTACTCCAGGCCAGTTCCCAACATATTGATTAGAACCAGTCAATGCATTAAATAGTGTTGTTTTACCACTATTCGGATTCCCTGCTAATGCAATTTTTATTTCCATTCTTTTCCCTCCTACTTGTTAGTTAAATCTAACATCAATACTAAAAAAATAATGATATAGTATCATTAACAATTTTCTACCTCAATTAATTCAGCATCCGCTTTTCGAATACTCAATTCATATCCACGTACTTTTAATTCCATTGGATCTCCTAAAGGTGCAACTTTTCGTACATAAATTTCTACTCCCTTAGTAATTCCCATATCCATAATACGACGTTTTACAGGACCTTCTCCATGTAATTTTTTTACAACAATCGTAGTTCCTACTGGTATTTCATTTAAAAATTTCATAACACTCATCTCCTTAAATCATGATACGCATTGCCATTGATTCGTCTAACGCAATACGACTATCCTTCACTTGAACAATTAAATTACCCGCAATTTTATTTATAACTGTAACATCAGTATTCACAACAAAACCTAATTCAGCAAGATGTTGCCTAACTTCATCTTTACCTGTAATTTTTTTTATTCTAGCTGTTTCTCCTGCTTTAGCGATTGTTAGTGGCATCATGATTCCTCCTATTGTTAGTTTATACTAACCTTTTTAACATATGTATTCTATCATTGTTACCATTAGTTGTCAATAAAAAGTTAGATTCAGAAAACTAGCATTCAATAGATCTCTTATTATAATTATATATTCTTCATTTTATTTATTACATAATAAGCCTAATTATAAATAACTCTAAATTAGATTAATTTTAATTTTTTCAAAAAATATCTTGAATTATATAGATTTACATGATATTATAATTAAGCAAATGCGGGCGTGGCGAAACTGGCAGACGCACTAGACTTAGGATCTAGCGCCTTTGGCGTGCAGGTTCGATTCCTGTCGCCCGCACCAATTGCTAATAACACAAGACAATGTCTTGTGTTTTTTATATATTTATAGTTTTATACTATAAAAGAGGCTGTAACAGTTAAAAACATCTCCTATGTAAAAAAATAAAAAAGTAGGTAAACCTATGATGCTGGGTACGGAAGCTATGATAACTATATGTTTAATATTAAAAATGGAATC
>JAHHST010000098.1 GCA_020025055.1 Longicatena sp. | reverse complement strand
AGGTGTAAATGAGCAATATTGAAATATTGCTCGTTTACTTTTTGGGTAAAATTATGTTAAAAAGAATTGAGAATTTTAGAAAGATTTTAAATGAAAAAAATGTAGATGCACTTTTGATTAAAAGTAAAACAAATAAAAAGTATATTGGTGCATTAACTGGTAGTGGAGTTAAAGTTTTAATTACAAACGATAAGATATATCAAATTATGGATGGTCGTTATGTAAATGAAGCAAAAGCTACAACAAGTGGATTTGAAAATGTAGTATTTAATCAAGGAAATAGCTATTTACAAGAAGTAAAAAATTTATTAAAAGATAATTGTAAATTAGCTATTGAAGCTAGTCAAACTTTAGTAAAAGAATACTTAGAAATGAATAAGTATGGATTTGATTTAGTTTTATTAGATAATGAGTTAGAAGCATCTAGAAAATGTAAAGATGATAAAGAAATTGCTTTAGTGAAAAAAGCTTGCGAGATTACAGATAAAATCTTTAAAGAAGCAATTGATCAAATTCGCGTTGGTATGAAGGAATATGAATTGTCTGCATTGTTACAATATTTAGCTATTTCAAATGGTGCTAGTGGAATGGCATTTGATACGATTGTAGCAAGTGGAGAACGTGGAGCAATGCCTCATGGCAGACCAACCGATAGAACATTCAAAGAACATGAATTAATTACGATTGATTTTGGAATTACTTATCAAGGTTATCAATCAGATATGACAAGAACAGTTTGTATTGGAACTCCAGAACCAGAAATGAAAAAAATTTACGATATTGTAAAAGAAGCACAACAAAAAGGTGTTGATTTTATTAAAGCAGGAATAACTGGGAAAGATGTTGATCAACATGTTCGCGATTTTATTACAGAAAAAGGATATGGAGAATACTTTACTCATGGATTAGGACATGGTATGGGTATGGGAGATGGAGAACTTCCTCTTCTAAATCAACGAAGTTCAACAATACTAGAGGAACATATGATTATGTCATGTGAACCTGGAATTTATGTACCAGGATTAGGTGGAGTACGTATTGAAGATGATGTATTGATTGAAAATGGTGTAGGTGTTCCATTAAATAAAACACCAAAAGAATTAATCTGTTTAGAGGTGAAATAAATGAAATACGATTTTGATAAAGTGATTAATAGAAAACTTGGAAAATGTAGAAAATGGGATAATTCAATACTAAAAAATAAATTTGGGGTAAATGAAGATGCCATTCCTATGGATTTAGCAGATTTAGATTTTGAATGTGCTCCAGCTATTAAGCAAGCTATGATTGATCGAGCATCTTTAGGTGATTATGGATATACATATACATATGATGAATATTATGATGCAGTTATTAACTGGAATAAAAGAAGATTTCACGTTGATATAAAAAAAGAATGGATTAAATTAACTTTTGGAACTTGTGGTACATTACATTATATCGTTCAATGTTTTTGTAAACCAGGCGATGCAGTTATGATTAATACACCTGCATATGACCCATTTGCAGAAGCAGTTGAAAGAGGTGGATGTCGTTTAGTTTGCAATACTCTAAAATTAGAGAATATGCGATATTATTTAGACTTTGAAACAATGGAAAAACAAATAATTGAAGAAAAAGTTAAATTATTCATATTCTGTTCTCCTCAAAATCCAAGTGGACGTGTTTGGACAAAAGAAGAATTGGCTCAGTTAAGTGAGATTTGTAGAAAACATAATGTATTACTTGTTTGCGATGAAATTCATCGTGATGTCGTATTTGATCGTGATTCATTTACAACTTTATGGAATGCAGATGATGAAATTATGAATCATTCTATTATGTGTGTTTCACCAAATAAAGGATTTAATCTTGGTGGATTAAAATCAAGTTATGTCATTATTAAAAATGATGAAATTAGAGAAAAATTATTAGCATATTTACAAAAAGTATATATAACAAGTCCTCATGTTTTTGCAGTTCCAGCGATTGTTGCAGCATATAACGATAGTGAAGAATGGTTAGACCAATTAACTGATTATATTGGGGAAAACTTTGAAATCGTATATGATTGGTTTGAAAAACATATGCCTAAGGCAAAAGTAATGAAATCAGATTCTAGCTTTTTAGCTTGGATTGATGTTCGTGATGTTTTTGTTGATGAAGATGAAATGAAAGACTTTTTTGTTAAAGCAAACTTAACTATGGTTGTAGGAAGTTATTTTGTTAAAGATGGTTATGGTTGGGTTCGCTTAAATATTGGTTGTCCAAAACCGATTTTAAATGAAGCATTAAGAAGAATTGAAGAATTATTGAAAACTTACCCTTTCAAAAAATAGTATTATAATTTTAAAATAGGGATATCTGGCGATTACTATTTTAAAAAGTAATAGATAGAAATATAAATAATAATTGAAAACAGGGAATTTGGTATTGATTGTTAGGATTCTGAATTTCCTGTTTTTAGCATTAAGATAAAAAATACGATAGGAGAAATCAAAATGAATGAAAAAAGAAAAGTAATATTAGTAGGAACAGGATTTGTAGGAATGAGTATGGCTTATAGTTTTTTAAGCACTGGTGGAATTGATGAATTAGTTTTAATTGATGTGAATACGGAAAAAGCAGAAGGAGAAGCAATGGATTTGCAACATGGTTTACCATATGCAAATGGAAAATTAACAATAAAATCTGGAGATTATTCAGAATGTAAAGATGCAAGTATTGTAGTCATTACTGCAGGGGTTACTATGAAAGAAGGAGAAACACGATTAGATATTGCTGCAAAAGATACAAAGATTATTAAAAGTGTTACGGAAAGTATTATGGCATCAGGATTTGATGGTATTATCGTAGTTGCTTCTAATCCAGTAGATAGTATGACATACGTTGCTCAAAAAGTAAGTGGATTACCAAAAGAGCGAGTCATTGGTAGTGGAACATTACTAGATACAGCACGATTACGTTTTTTAATGAGTCAATATTTGAATATTTCATCAAGTAATATTCATGCATACATTATGGGAGAACACGGGGATTCAAGTTTTGTTCCTTGGACAAATGCTTATGTAGGATCTAAAAATTTATTAGAATTTGTTGATGAAAAAGGAAAAGATTTCAATGATTTATTAGATATTTATACGCAAGTACAACAAGCAGGTTATGAAATTATTAAACGTAAACGTAGTACATATTATGGAATTGGTCTTTCATTAAATCGATTGGTTCGTGCTATTCTTGATGATGAAAATGTAGTGTTAACTGTATCTGTATACCAAGAAGGACAATATGGACAAGAGGGATTATATATTGGAGTTCCAGCTGTAGTAAATCGTAATGGAGTACGTGAAGTAATAAAATTAGAATTAAATGAAGTTGATCAAGCAAAATTTGACGCAAGTTGCGAAACTTTAAATCATATTAATAAAGAAATTAGTAAATATTTATAGTTCATTATTATTGGATTAGAAAG
>JAHHST010000097.1 GCA_020025055.1 Longicatena sp. | reverse complement strand
AAAAAAGACCGAATGACAAAGTCTGCTCAACGAGCGACTTTGTCAACGGTCTAAGTACACCTTTTGGAAATTTAACGTTTATAGAGAGTCTATATATTTTCGTACATTGCTTAAGTTTGCATAAGATTTATATTGGTTATTATGAATGATGACTAATGTTGGAGCAAGCATAATTTTATATTTTTTAGTTAATGCTTGATTTTCTTCAGCATTGATTATTTTATATTTGATGTTAGCTTGATCCAGCCATGTAATTGCAATTTTACAATTTGGACAAGTTTTAGTTGTGAAAAGCAAAATTTCATCATCAGTATTTGTCTTTATTTCTTTGTGAGGTTGTTCATTATGATTAAACTCATGTAATACATCTTTTCCTTTTAATACACTATGACCAATATCATATTCTTTACGTTCTTTAAATTCTTGCGCTTTACCTTCGTTCCAGTTTTGAATTGGGCGGTAGTATCCGGTAATACGACTCCAAACTTCTGTTTGAGATTTGCAGATTGGGCAAACGTGTTGTTCTCCTACAAGGTAGCCGTGATTTGGACAAATAGAATAGGTTGGGGATATTGTATAGTAAGGTAGTTTGTAGTTTTGAGCAATTGTTCTAACTAATGCAGCAGCAGCTTTCCAGTCAGGCAGTTTTTCGCCTAAGAATGCATGGAATACAGTACCTGAAGTATATAGTGTTTGTAATTCATCTTGAATATCTAAGGCGTCGAATATATCTTCGGTATAACCAACAGGTAGGTGAGAGCTATTTGTATAGTAAGGAGTATTACCATATTCTGTAGCAGTGATAATATTTGGATAGATGTCTTTATCATGTTTTGCTAAACGATAAGTTGTAGATTCTGCTGGAGTTGCTTCAAGATTATATAAATCACCATATTCTTCTTGGTAAATAACCAAACGATTACGCATATGTTGCAATACTTCTTTTGCGAAACCTTGTGTTTCTTTGTGTGTTAAATCTTTACGTAACCAATTTGCATTTAAACCAACTTCATTCATCCCAATCAATCCAATTGTAGAGAAATGATTTTCAAAAGTACCCAAATATCGTTTTGTATATGGATATAAACCTTCTTCTAATAATTTTGAAATTACGGTACGTTTTGTTTTTAATGAACGAGCACTAATATCCATTAAATGATCTAGACGTTTGTAAAAATCATTTTTATCCTCAGATAAATATGCGATTCTTGGAAGATTGATAGTTACAACACCAACAGATCCTGTGCTTTCACCACTACCGAAAAATCCACCTGATTTTCTTCTTAATTCACGTAAATCTAGTCGTAAACGACAGCACATGCTTCTTACATCACTAGGTTCCATATCACTATTTACGTAATTAGAAAAATATGGTGTTCCGTATTTAGCAGTCATTTCAAATAATAAGCGATTATTTTCTGTATCTGACCAATCAAAATCAGAAGTAATTGAATAAGTAGGAATTGGATATTGAAATCCTCGACCGTTTGCATCTCCTTCAATCATAACTTCAATGAAAGCTTTATTGATCATGTCCATTTCTTTTTTACAATCTTTGTATTTGAAATCCATTTCTTTTCCTTGTACGATACAATTTAATTCAGCTAAATCGTTAGGAACGTTCCAATCTAAAGTGATATTAGAAAAAGGAGCTTGCGTACCCCAACGACTAGGGGTATTTACACCGTATACAAATGATTCGATACATTTTTTAACTTGATCATAAGATAAATGATCTACTTTTACAAAAGGTGCAAGATATGTATCAAATGATGAAAAAGCTTGAGCACCTGCCCATTCATTTTGCATGATTCCTAAAAAATTAACCATCTGATTACATAAAGTGGCTAAGTGAGCAGCAGGTTTAGAAGTGATTTTTCCTGTGACACCACCAAGACCTTCTTGGATTAATTGTTTTAATGACCATCCAGCACAGTAACCAGTTAACATACTTAAATCATGAATATGAATATCTGCAGATTTATGTGCTTCTGCAATTTCTTGATCATAGATTTCAGATAACCAATAGTTTGCGGTAATTGCACCGCTGTTATTTAAAATTAAACCACCAACAGAGTAAGTGACTGTTGAATTTTCTTTTACTCTCCAGTCAGTTGCATTCACATAACTATCTACTAGATCTTTATAATCTAGAATCGTAGAACGCATATTGCGAATTTTTTCTCTTTGTTTACGATATAAGATATAGGATTTCGCAACATCCGCAAAATCAGCTTGTATTAAGACTTCTTCAACACTATCTTGAATATCTTCTACGGAGATAAGTCCATCTTTTATTTTTGGCTCAAAATTACTAGTGACCTTCAAGGCTAACATATCAATTACACTTGGATGATATTGACGTTGTACAGATTGAAAAGCTTTAGTGATTGCATCACTAATTTTGTTGATATTGAATTCGCTAATTTTTCCGTCTCTTTTAATTACTTTGTACATAAGATGCCATCCTTCCTTTATATACCTCTTAAATGAGTATTTTCTATATAAGGTAATACTGCTTGTCTTAGATTTTCCATTTCCTCTTTACGATAAGCATGTAGTCCTTTTTGAATCACATGTTCATTATCCACAAATGCTTGTAGATAATATGCATTTGCACCTTTTAACCATTGCCCAATTTTTACTAGATGATCATAAGTATGGAATTCTTTTACAATCGTTGTTCGAAATTCATAATCGACATGATTTTCCATTAAATAAGATGCAGTTTGTATGATTGGAGATACATCAAAACCAGGGATTCCCACAGTTTGAGAATATTGATCTAAACAATTTTTAATATCCATCGCTACATAATCAACTAAACCTTTATCAACAAGCTCTTTTAAACGTTCTGGAAAACATCCATTTGTATCTAGTTTAATAGAATATCCTAGATTTTTTATATTTCGTAAAAGATATTCTATAGATTTATTTAACAATGGTTCTCCACCGGTAATACAAACACCTTCTAATACATTTTTTCGCTTTTTTAAAAAATATAAAATGTTTTCTGTGGGAATTTGAAAAGTATTCTCATTTAAAAATACTAAGTCTTTATTGTGACAAAAAGGACATCGCATATTACATCCACCGGTAAAAACAGTACTTGCTAATTTGTTAGGATAATCTAAGAGTGTTAATTTTTGTAATCCAAATAATTTAACATCATCTTTGTTATCTAAAGTGTTATATTGTACTGCTTCTTTAGTTAATTTTTCTAAAAGAAATGCTAGTTCTTGGCATTCTTTGGTATTGATTTTGTGGGTTAATTTATCCCACCACTCTCTTCTAATTAAATATAAGTCTGATATGATGTCTTTTGTTTGATCTGTGGTATATAGTAATCGAACACGTTTATCTTGTTCACTACTTTTTGAATAAACATACCCAGCATCTTCTAATCTTGAAATACTTTTTGTAACAGTACCTTTATCAAAACAACCACTGTTCGCAAGTTCTTGCATACTGATACCTTCGTTTTCATAAATTGATATCAGAAAAGGAAGTTGTCCTCCAGTAATATGATATTGTTGTAGTTGTTTATCATAAAATTTTTGACCACATCGATATAATATGGATATATTCATTAACAGATAATTATTCAATTCCATAGCATCACCTCAATTAGTTGACCTTTCAACTAATTGGATTTTAACACTATTTGTTTATTTCTGCAATATGGTTTAGATATATAAAATAAAAAAACCTTCAAGATGAAGGTTTTGATTTCGAATGGTGGGGAAGGCGGGA
>JAHHST010000096.1 GCA_020025055.1 Longicatena sp. | reverse complement strand
ATCGAATTTCTTCTTTTTTTATTTTATTTTTGATATAAGTATCTAGCAACATGAACACCACTTGCACTTGCATGGCTTAATGAGTGAGTAACACCACTGCAATCACCAATAACAAATAGTCCTTTATGTTTTGTTTCTAAGTTTTCATCAATTTCAACTTCTAGATTATAGAATTTTACTTCAACTCCATATAGTAAAGTATCATCATTTGCTGTACCTGGAGCAACTTTGTCTAACTGATAAATCATTTCAATAATATCATCAAGTTGACGTTTTGGAATTACTAAACTTAAATCACCTGGAGTTGCACTTAATGTTGGTCGAACAAAACTTTCAGCTAATCTTCCTTCAGTAGTACGTTGTCCACGGATTAAGTCACCAAAACGTTGAACAATAACTCCACCACCTAGCATATTTGATAAGCGGGCAATACTTTCTCCATATTCATTACTATTTTTAAATGGTTCTGTAAAGTGATTGCTTACTAATAATGCAAAGTTTGTGTTTTCTGTATATAATTTTGGATCTTCATAACTATGTCCATTTACAGTAATAATACCATTTGTATTTTCACTAACAACAACACCTCTAGGGTTCATACAGAAAGTACGTACTTTATCTTGATATTTTTGACTACGATAAACGATTTTACTTTCATATAATTCATCTGTTAATGTTGAGAATACGCTATATGGAAGTTCTACACGAACACCGATATCTACACGATTACTTTTTGTGTGAATATTTAATGAATTACAAATATCTTGCATCCATTTACTTCCACTACGACCAGTTGAAATAATACAGTTTGTACCTTCATAAGATTGATCTTTACTCCAAATGCGGTAACCTTCTTCTATTTTTTCTACACGATCGATATGTGTATTAAAGAATATTTCTACTCCTTCTTCAACTAATTTGTTATATATATTTTGTAATACGATATAATTAATATCAGTTCCTAAGTGACGAACTTTTGCTTCTAATAAGTGCAAGTCATTTTGCATACAAACCTTTTTTAAATGAGTTTGTCCGTTGGAATATAATTTAGTGTTTTGTCCACCATTTTCTAGGTTGATTTCATCTACATATTCCATTAATTCAATGGCTTTATCTCGTCCAATATGTTCGTATAATGTACCACCAAATTGATTTGTAATATTGTATTTACCATCTGAGAAAGCACCAGCACCACCAAAACCATTCATAATACTGCATGATTTGCAGTTAATGCATGATTTGATTTTAACGCCGTCAATTGGACAATGACGCTTTTCCAATGAATTTCCATATTCGAATAATCCAATGTTTAATTCAGGGTTTAACTTCTTTGCTTCATATGCTGAAAAGATACCACCTGGACCAGCACCAACAATTAATAAATCATATTTCATAATTTTCCTCCATAACTCACTATTGATTTTAGGGAATTCGCAAAATTTCCCAAAACATTTTATCATAAAATAAAAAAAAAGCTAGTATTTTTAAAAGAATAGAAAATGAAAGAATTGATAAAAAAGAATTTTTTGAAATAAATGTTTAGTTTTTTTGATTAAGAGCATACTTCAAATACGAGGTGGAGAAATGAAAAAATATTTTATAATTGGATGTATTTGGATGATGTTTCTTATGACTTGTATACACGGTATAAGTAAATCAAATATTGAATACAAAATTATATTTGATTCAAAAACAACGGATACATATGAAATTAAAGATCAAATACAAAATGTATATGCAAAATTAGTTTCAGGAGTTCATAAAGAGTCTTATATTGTTATGGTGTTAAATAACTTAGATCTTTTTGAAATAAGAGATGATTTATCAGCTATTTGGAAAGATAATTGTGTATATATTGTGCAAGGAGACGGGAATGGAATTCAAATTGAAGGAGAACTAGTGGCAAATAGTATATGTGTTCCAGAAGTTCAACCAAGATCTTTTATAAAAGAAATTTTAGGATTATAAAAATGAGTCTATGTAAAATTAGATTCATTTTTTTTCATATTTATTCATAGAAAAGAAAACGATTTAATGTAAAAAATGATATAATATTATTGTTATCATTATTATATCGAGGTGAATTCTATGAAAATTGAAAAAAAAGATTTAATGTACGATTTATTATGGATTATAGTAGGAAATATTGCATTAGGAGTTGGTGTAGCATTTTTTGTATTGCCAAATAATGTGTTGACGGGGGGATTGCCTGGCGTTGCTGTTGCATTAGAGCCTATTATACATATAAAACCAGAAATTTTAATTAATGTTTTAACAGTTGTATTGTTTATTTTAGGGGCGATTATATTAGGAAAAAAATTTGCAATGAAGACCGTACTTTGTACAGTTTTATATCCATGCTTTTTATCCTTATTTTCATATATAGCATCTAATTTAATAGCTCCAGAAACATTTATAATGGATAAATATTTAGCAACAATCTATGGTGGTGCCTTAATGGGAATTGGAGTTGGATGTGTTTTTCGAACAGGAGCAAGTACTGGAGGAATGGATATTCCACCATTAATTATCAATAAATATACGCATATTCCATTGCCATCTTTAGTTATGGTTATTGATGCATTAACTGTATTACTTGGAGCTTGGACATATGGATTTCAAGCAGCTTTAACTGGAATATTATCTGTTTGGGTTAGTAGTTTTATGATTAATAAAGCAATGTTAATTGGTGGACATGATGCGAAAAATGTAATGATTATTTCGAAAAATTATAAATTATTAATGGATAAGATTCATGAAGTATTAGAAAGAGGAACAACAATTATTGAGGCAACTGGAGGATATTCAAATGAAGCTAAACCAGTTATCATGGTTGTTGTTGCTAAAAAACAATTACCAGAACTACAACATTTAATTAGTCATGTTGATCCAGAAGCATTTGTAATTGTAACAGATACAAATGAAGTACAAGGATTAGGATTTACATATGAAGAAGAATTGTAATACAGAAATTAAAATACCAAATTACAATTACCATAGTCATACAAAACGATGTGGACATGCCATTGGAGAAGATGAAGAATATGTAATTGAAGCCATCAAAAATGGATATAAATATATGGGATTTTCCGATCATGCACCTTATGCTAATGATAATTCTCCTAAAGAAAGAATGAAAAAAGAGGAATTAAAATCTTATATTCAAAGCGTAAAAGAACTTCAAAAAAAATATAAAAATGAAATTGAAATTCGAATCGGTTTAGAATGTGAATACTATGAAAAACAACTAGATGAAATTTTAGAATATCGAGAGATGTTTGATTATATTATTTTAGGACAACATGAGCCAGGATTATATGAAGTTGGATTTTATGATGCTAATACAGATGAGGATGTAATTAAATACGGCAATTTAATTCGTAAAGCTTGCGAAAAAGGAATACCAGATATCATCGCACACCCAGATTTATTTATGTTTAGTAAGCCAGTATGGACGAAGGCGTGTGAGGATGCAACGCACATGATTTGTCAATCAGCAAGTAAATATCATATCCCATTAGAAGTAAATTTAAATGGAATACGATATGGAAAACGACAAATTGGAAATGAATATCGTTATACCTATCCTTACCGTAAATTTTGGGAAATTGCCCAGACCTATCCAATTGATGTTGTGTATGGTTTAGATGCACATGATCCAAAGAAATATGAAGATAAAAAATGTTATGAAATAATTCATGATGAAGTAATTCATGATTTAGATTTACATTTTTTAAATTCATTGAAATTTGAAAAGAAAATAAAGTAAAAAAG
>JAHHST010000095.1 GCA_020025055.1 Longicatena sp. | reverse complement strand
CTTTTCGTTTCTTCTGGGATAAATAGTTCATAGGTATTTGTATGTAGATTAATACGTATTTTACAACCATTAGAAAATGTAGTTTCTTGAATATGATAGTCATGATTGATAAACGAATGGGAAACCATTTCTTCTTTAGCTACTAAAGTTTGAAATTCTGCAACAACATTTGCACGTTTTAGTTTTTCTTCTTTAGATAATCGTTCATATTCAGAATCAAAGACACCATCTGTATTTGGATAAGCACCATCTTTATCAAGATAAGGGGCACCACCATTTAGTAAGGCATAGAGCATATAATCTTCTTTTCCTTTACATTGTTCCATTGGCCAAGGAAGAATTACACAATCATGATAAACAAGGTTAAATAAAGGAACAAAGATTCCACTTCTTTCTTCGTTTACAGATTTCATCATAAATTCATATGGAGCATAATGTGCAAATATTTGATATGGTAAAGACCATTCATTCACTTCTTCACTACTTGTAAGAATTTGATGATTTAGCATCCATTCAAAACATTGGTTGCGATACATTAAGCAATCTTTTCGTGTCATTATATGATTTGGATTTGCACACTCATCTGGTTCATTGCATGTAAATACATCAAGATAGGTTGCATCTAAATGTAAATCATGTTTAAAAATTTCTTGATAATTTCGTTTTATGTACGATAACGCAAGACTTGCGCATAGATAGTCTTGTTTTCCTCCTGCCCAATTTGCATGGGATGGAATCGTGCCATTGCTTGCTTGTATACTGTTGTTTGGTGTATAGTCTTTACTTAGATGGTAATAGTCACGATATTGATCATGAAGCCCAATCATATAGTGATGGGAATGAATTTCATCAATAAGCGCTTTTAAGCCTATCCAACCTCCTGCTTCTGCACAAGGTGGTAAAATACTAGGATGTCCATTATCATATCCATCTTTTGTCCATCCATCTAAATGTAAATATAGTTTTTGAGCACCAAGTTGACTCCACTCATGGATTTCTTGTTGACGTTTTTGAAAGGTAGTTAATGACTCAAATCGGTCTGGATGCTTATGGTCGAAGAAACGTGATTCTTGTTGCACATGAGTTTTAATGCCTTTATGTAAAAATAGGGAACCAATCAAATGTTCAATCGATGGATTTTTTTTGCATTTTTCAGTTAGTGTATGAACTTTTCCTTTATGGAATGCATCTTTTCGATATGCTTTTGCGATTGTAACATAATCGCAATCATCCAACACTAGCATTCTTAAACATCGAGAATAGCTCATATCTTGTAGAGATGGAATCCAATGAATAGATACATGGGTATATGGCCCGTAGCTTGGATGATGAATTTGATACATACTATCCCATGGAGTATCGTTAATTAGTAAATATCCTTGACGATTTTTAATTTGAGAAATCCATGGCATATATGCACTAGATGAACAAAAGAATCCATGAAATGGTGTTTGTGTTAATTCTTTTTTCCAAGTATTTGGAAGCAACAAGCCTTGTTGCAATGGTAATAAGGTATACCAAGAATCTTTACCTTCATCAAATGAAAAAGGCATTGGCCAGTACACATCTGTAATTCCTTTTGTTTCTTGTGGAATCCATTGAAATTGAATTTCATTGGTTGTATCGTCAATAGAAATACAAGTTTGAAAAGAAATAGTGGTATCAAAATAATTTGTAAATGTAGATACAATTTGATTGTTTTTATATTCATGTGTAATGGAAGTAGCATCTAAAAAAGAAATATGTTTTGATTGGTATATAAAGTATGGAACATCCGAAACACTTGTCCATGTGGTAGTGGGTGTTTGAATAGTAATCGATAGATTTTTTTCATTTAAATTTACGAATATAGTTGAATTTGAAATTTTCATATACGATCTCCTTATGTCATTTATATAAAAATAGCGTATATTCTCTATATTGTAAAGACTTAAAAATGATATTCTATGATATAATACAGAAATAGCAGAAATGATGGAGGAATCAATATGATTAAATTAATCGCATGTGATTTAGATGAAACATTGTTGAATGATAAAAAAGAGATTACGAAAAAAAATCTTGCTGCAATTAAAAAGGCCCAAAAGGAATACGGTGTAAAATTTGTCCCTGCAACAGGTAGAGGTTATACATGTCTAGATGATATATTACAGACATTAGATATGAAAGAAAAAGAAAACGAATATATTATTAGTAATAATGGTGGGATTGTATGCGAATGTAAAGATTATAAACATTTGTTTTTTCATGAACTACCTTTTGAAAAAGCAAAAGAATTGTTTGCTTATGGATATCAAAAAGGAATATGTATACAAGTTTTTACAGATGAAGATGTATATGCATTTCATTTAAATGAAGAAGAAAGAAAATGGTTATTTTTGTTTAAACCAGATAGTATTGTTTGTAACGAAGATAATATTGACTTTTTAAAAGATAAAAAAATTGCGAAAATTTTATTTCAAAAGACAGATATGGAATATCTCCATAAATTAGCAGAAGATATGGTTTCTATTACAAAAGATAATGTAAGTGTTTCTTATTCAAGTAATCGATATTTAGAATTAAATGCGATAGGAGTAAATAAAGGTTTAGGTTTAAAAGAACTGGCAGAATATTTACATATTGGAATTGATGAAACGATGGCGATTGGAGATAATTTGAATGATTTAGAAATGTTACAGGATGCAGGAGTTGCTGTTGCAGTGGCAAATGCAACTGAAGAAATAAAAAAAATAAGTGGATATGTTACAACGAATGATTGTAATCATGATGCAATTGCAGAAGCTATCGAAACTTATGTGTTTTAGCAGAAAGGAGATTTGTATGAGTGCAAAAGAAAGAAGAAAAATAATTTTAGAAAATATTAAAGCAAGTGATCGGCCAATATCGGCAAACACTTTAGCAAAATCAGTTTCTGTATCTAGACAAATTATAGTAGGAGATGTCGCATTATTACGTGCAGAAGGACACCATATTATTGCTACACCAAGAGGATACATGTATGAAAAAGAGGAAAAAGAAGGAATTATAAAAACGATTGTTACGCAACATACAAAAGAAGAAATGATGGATGAAATTTATACTATTGTGGATTTAGGTGCTACTTTGCTAGATGTGGTTGTAGAACATCCAGTATATGGCCAACAACAAGCAATTTTACAAATATCATCTAGATATGAAGCAAATGAATTTTATAAAAAGTTTTGTGAATATGATGCAAAATTGTTATCTGATCTTACTGATGGGGTACATTTACATACGATTCAGTGTCCTAATGAAACAATTTATCATATGGTAATCGAAAGTTTAGAAAAAAGAGGATTGCTGTATAAAGAAGAAAAAGGCTTATAGCCTTTTTTTGTTATTTACATAGTGAAAGTATTTAAGCAACGTAATAATAATATTTTTCTGTGTTTTATCGAGTCCTTTAATTGCTGCTTGTAAACATAGATTATGTGCAGAGTCTTGTTTTTCATATCCTAAAATAAAGGATGGATTCAAATTCAATAATTCTAAAATTTTGAAAAAATCATCTAGTTTCATGGACGTACGACCTCGAATTAAACTATTGATCGTTTGTGGAGAAATATGTAATTTCTCAGCTAATTGTTTCTGTGTCATGTTGTTAAGAATTAAAGCTTCTTTGATAATCTCTAAATAATTAATATTCACATTTATATCCCCCTTATAAAATTAAAAGCCAAATTTATACCGAATCTATACATAAAGGTTGTATATGTATAATAAATTGTTATAGTGATTTGGCTAGATGTGTTTTATGAATGTAAAAATATATGTTAATTTAATAAGTAAAAACACTACAAGTACATTTTCATAAAAATTAATTATCATTCTTAATTATAATTTAAAATATTAAAAAT
>JAHHST010000094.1 GCA_020025055.1 Longicatena sp. | reverse complement strand
TTTTTTAGTCTCCACTTTGATATAAAAAAAGATGATTTCAAGGTATTTTTAACCTAAAATCATCTGTAATTTAGTAGCTTTCCACCACTTTTTCTAAATTGATTTTATTTGTTTTTAAAATAAGGTAGTTTGTCAACAAGCTTAAATGAACATTCAAACAATGTTCATTTTTTATTTAACGATTATTTTTCATTTCTTCAATTTGTTGTTGCTTATCAATTAAATATTCCCAGCGCTCCATCAATGTTTCCAATTCATTTTCTAACTCAAGTCGAGTATCACTTAACTCTTGAATTTTTTCAAAATCATCTCCACACTCTGCCATAGCTTGATCAATTTCATCTATCTTATTTTGAATATTTTCCATTGTTTCATCCATAGATGCAATTTCTTGTTTTTCTTTGCTTGTCAATCTAGGACTTACTTTAGGTTTCGCTTTTTTCTCACTTGCTTTGCTCTCTACCTGTTTTGTACCTAATTCTAATAACGCACTATATCCACCAATAAACTGCTGAATTGACTTATCTTCTTGAAACACAAACAATTTATCACAAATTCGATCTAGAAAATAACGATCATGTGAAACAGTAATAATTGCTCCATTAAAACTATCTAGATAATCTTCTAAAATCTGCAGTGTTTGAATATCTAAATCATTTGTTGGTTCATCCAAAAACAAAACATTAGGTGCCGTCATCAATACCTTCAATAAATATAATCGACGACGTTCTCCTCCTGATAATCTTCCAATAGGCATGTACTGTGCTTTCGCATCAAATAAAAATCTTTCTAACATTTGACTAGCCGAATAAGTACCCTCTAATGTTGTAATTGCATTTGATGTTTCTTGTATATAATCTAATACCCGCATAGACATATCCATTTCTTCATGTCCCTGTTTAAAAAATCCTAATTTTACCGTTTCTCCATGAACAACACTTCCTGTATCTGGATCTAGCTCTTTTGCTAAAACTTTAAGTAATGTTGATTTTCCACAACCATTCACACCTAAAATACCAATCCGATCATTTTTCTGTAAAATATACGAAAAATTACAAAATAATAAATGGTCATCATATGATTTCGATAAATTTTCCCATTCAATTACTTTTTTTCCTAAACGTGAACTAATCGCATCTAACTTTACAGTTCCCTGTTCTACTGGTTTTTCCATTTCATTTAATTTATGAAATCTTTCAATTCTCTCTTTACTTTTTGTTCCACGCGCTTGAACACCTGCACGAATCCATGCTAATTCACTTCTTAATATATTTTGACGTTTTCTTTCATTCGCCTGTGCTATTTCTTCTCTTTGTGCTTTTAACTCTAAATACTTTGAATAATTTGCATCATATGTATATAAATTCGCATGATCAATTTCAATCATCTTATCACAGATTCTCTCTAAAAAATAGCGATCATGAGTAACCATAAAGATTGCTCGATTATAACGAATCAAATATTTTTCTAGCCATTCAATCATATCGTTATCTAAATGGTTTGTAGGTTCGTCTAACATTAATAAATCACATGGCTTTAATAAAGCTCTTGCCAATGCAACACGTTTTCTTTGCCCACCACTAAGATATTTTACTTTTCGCTCTGTATCTTGAATTCCTAGCTTTCCTAAAATTGCCTTTGCCTCAAATTCTTTTATTTCTTTATCCATTGATAATATTTGATGAAGAATGGAATCTTCTTCATCAAATACAGGTTCTTGTGGAAGATATGAAATTTTTAATTCATTTTTTTTGATAATTTTTCCTTCTTCATATGTTTCAAGCCCTGCAATGATTCTCATCAATGTGGTTTTTCCTGTTCCATTCACACCAATCAATGCAATTTTATCATGTTCTTCAATAGAAAAACTAACATCCTTCACAATTGATTTAATATTTTGGTGCTTAGTTAAATGTTCTGCTGATATTAGCATTAAAATCATCCTCTTTCATTAACGAATACGCATTCCTTTTGGATATTTATTTTTTAAAACCATTCCATCACCCTTTGCAAATGCTATCGGATGATGTTTCCAAGTCAATGCTGTATATCCCTTATATCCCTCTACTTGCAAGAGATTTCCTTGCAAATACTTTATACATTCATCATCATTCATATCATAAACTTTTAAAAACTGATTTTGATGTATTCCTGCACTATAAAAATGTTGATGTGGTTCAAATCTATTTTTTACCATTTCTCCTGCCAATAGGCCTTGTCTTAAAATATGAATTTTCTTTAATTTTATGAAAGGAGAATTTTTTATATAAATTTTATCTTGTAATTGTAATAAATATTTAGGTCTTTCCTTTAATTGATTCTCAAAAAAGTCTTCAACATAACTTGGAACAACACTAGATGATAATGCTTTTTTCTTTAATTCATTACTACTTCCTTGTTTTACAAGCTTCGCCACAAAATGTCCTTCTCCTTGATCCATAGGAAAAATTCTTCTTACTTTTGTTACATCTAAATCTTTGTATGCAAATCCAGTTCTTCCAAATGATACATTACAATCAACTAATTTCATATCTGGATATTTTTGTATAAAGTCATAAATCACTTCTTCATTTTCTTCCATCGAATATGTACATGTAGAGTAAACTAATATTCCATTTTCTTTTAAAACCTCATATGCATTATCCAGGATATGTTTTTGTCTTTGCGCACACGCTTCTACGTGTTCCACGCTCCAATCTTCAATAGCACTTTGATGTTTTTTAAACATTCCTTCACCACTACATGGTGCATCTACTAATACTTTATCAAACCATCCTTGCATTTCTTTTGCTAAATCGTTTGGCCTTGCATTCGTAATCATGCACTCGCTAAACCCTAATCTTTCCATATTACTCATTAATATCATCGCTCTTTTAGTTTCAATCTCATTGCTCACTAAAAAACCCGTGTGATTTAATTTTGCAGCGATTTGAGTACTTTTTCCTCCAGGTGCCGCACACATATCTAAAATCCAATCGCCTTGTTTTACATCCAATACTTCCACTGCACTTGAAGCACTTGGTTCTTGCATATAAAACAACCCAGCAATATGTGCAGGATGATTCCCTAAACTTTTTATTTGTTGTGGAATATAAAAGGATTGAGGACATATTTTTGATGGATAACATTCACATATATGTAATTTTAAAAATTCATCTACATCAATCTTTGATGTATTTATACGGATTCCTCTAAATGCTTCTTCATCAAGTGTCTTTTCATATTTTGAAAACTCATCCTTTAAATACATTTTCATTCTTTCTAAAAATTGTTCTTTCAAACTATTCACCTCAGTTTAACTACCTAAAATATTTTAACACACATCCTCATATGCTTCCATTAACAATTTATGTTTCTTTAAATATACTTTCATAAAAAAACTTATACACTCATAAAGGAAAAAAGACAAATATGATGGACACATCAATAAAAAGCAATATCTTAATAATGAAGTATCTGAAGATAACGTTATAAAAATAATAAGCAAATATACCCATATAATCAATGTTACGATTCCCGTAGAAAGTAATAAGCTTTTCTTCCAATATTCTAAGAAACAAAATTTAATCTGTTGCTTTAAAAATTGTAAACTTTCTCCAAATCCATAATATATTGAATAAATCTTACGTAAATAATCATTAATTTTATTTACTAATATAAATGATAAAATAGAGGCTCCAATCAAAAATGTAAAACCTACAACCATAAAGAAAAATGTTAAATTTTTTACATCAACAATCAACAATTGTAAAAAAGAAGAATTTTCTAATTTTGCTTTATATGTATCATCATGATCTAAAAGTATTAAAGCATTTTCTAATTCATCTTCATGATCACTTTGAAAAATTGCATTTGTTATTTTTATATTAGGAATCATATAATCTTTTAAAGATTCATTTTGTATATATAC
>JAHHST010000093.1 GCA_020025055.1 Longicatena sp. | reverse complement strand
CAACTGTATCTGTTGTGACATTTAATTTATACCCTTCTTCACCTAAAGATGCATCCGTAATCAATTCAATTTTAAATACATTTGTTGTTACAACGGCATCTTCAATGATTGTCATTGGATATCCTGTTGCATTTTTTACTTTATTTTGTAGATAGGTTGCAATATTGCTTCTTACTTCATCCTTTTTAGAAGTATCTGCAACCTTAATTAAAATTTTCGTATCATTATTTACTGTAAATACTCCATCTCTTTCATAATACTCTAATGGTTTCGGTATTAAATAGCGCTGTGGTCTTGCACTCTCTTTTACACTCGCATAAGCAAGTAGATGACTAGGCATAGCTACTGTTGCAATAGCCATAGCGCACGCTAACATTCCCATTAGCATTCTTCTCATCTTTTTCATAATTTCCTCCATTATTAATGTAATATCAAAATGATAGTTTTTTAATTTTATTCCTCTCCCCTCTCTTTCACTATCATTTTTGTAACCGTTTCCATTATAGCACTATTTTCTACATTATCCATCTTTTTTTATATTTTATTTAATAAATTTAGCTATTTTTTCATAGGTCATATATATATAAAAAACTGCGAAGAAATTGTATACACAACTTCTTCGCAGTTTCTATTTATTTTTTTGCTTTTACTAATTTTTTGCTAGATTTCATCGAAATCATTAAACCTAATGCGACTAACAATATCGCAAAGAATAATTGTAAACCGTCTGTCATAAACATAAACCCACCTGTTACAAATAGTTTTACACAAATATTATAAATTGACATTCCTAAAGAAGTCATTGTTACAACGAACATAAACACCATCGGAATATATAACATCCATCCTTTACGACCAGTAACTTTTAAGAATACTGCTAATGTAATTAATACCATAGCTGCAAGCAATTGATTGGATGCACCAAACAATGGCCATATATTATTATAACCACCTAATGACAACAAGAATCCTCCTAACAAAGTAATGGTAGTTGCTACATATTTATTACATACAAATTTATTAAATGTACTTGCCTCTTCTTCCTCTGTATTTTCTAATAATCCTTGTAAAGATAAACGACCGATTCTAGCAACTGCATCCAAAGAAGTTAGTGCTAAAGCAGATACAAACATTGTCATAATACAAAGACCAATTTCCTGTGGCATACCTAATTTACTAATCAATCCTGTAACTCCTACAGAAAACTTTGTAAATGGAGTTGCAGTTTCAACCATTGCCATACCTGCTAAATGAGAGCTTAATACTCCTTGATCAGCTAAGGAAGTCATTGATCCAACGATAACAATTACTAAAACACCTAATAAAGATTCCAATAACATAGAACCATATCCTACTTGTAACATATCCTTTTCATTCGCAATCTGTTTACTACTTGTTTCACTCGATACTAAAGAATGGAATCCACTTACAGCCCCACATGCAATTGTAACAAATAAAACCGGAAACATATGACTGCCATTCATTGCTGTAAAGCCTGTAAAAGCAGGTGCTGAAATTGTAGGATTAGAAACTAAAACTCCTACAACTGCCGCAACAATCATACCTAAAAATAAAAATGTAGTTAAATAATCTCGTGGTTGTTTTAATAACCAAATTGGTGTTACACTAGCAAAGAAAATATATACAAAAACTACATATATCCAAACTTGCTTACTTGCATATAAAGGAAATGCAATACCTAAAGCAAGCATTATAAGAATGAATGCAATTCCTATTACTCCTTGTTTAAATCCTGTAATATGAAACTTTTTACATAATAAACCAAAGATAATTGCTCCTACAATATAAAGCATAGAAATCGATGCAGCAGCGGCATTTGGTTTTAGTTTTGCACCTTCAGCTAAAAATCCTTGAAAAGTACCTGCAACCATATCAGCAAATGCAGCAATTACAATCAAAGTAAATAACCAACAAAATAAGAAAAATAATTTCTTTCCTTGCTTACCAATATGTGCTTCAATCAATTGTCCCATAGATTTTCCATGAGATTTAACTGAAGCATATAATGCACCAAAATCTTGTACTGCTCCAAAGAAAATACCACCAACTAAAATCCATAAAAATGCAGGTACCCATCCAAACATCATCGCAATTACTGGTCCTGTAACCGGTCCTGCTCCTGCAATCGATGAGAATTGATGAGAAAATACTTCCCATTTATTACTTGGAACAAAATCCACTCCATCTTCTCTTGTATAAGCAGGCGTCTTTGCATTCACGTCAATTCCCCATGTTTTTACTAAATAACGTCCATATAACAAATATGCGCTACCTAATACCACAATCGCTATACCTAATACAAATAGTCCATTCATAAACACCCTCTCCTCTCTAAAACGATATAAACTTAATTATTTTACTTCATGCGTCCATCCAAATGGATCTTTTACATCTCCCCATTGAATTCCTGTCAACGTATCATAAAGTTTCTTTGTTAATTCCCCAGTTTTAAAATCATTCACAATCGTAATTTCTCCTTTATAATTTAACTCACCAATTGGAGAAATAACGGCAGCGGTTCCTGTTCCAAACGCCTCTTCCAAAGTTCCATCTTTTCCTGCCTGCATCAATTCTTCAATTGATAAATGTCGTTCTTCAACTTCATATCCCCAGAATTTTAAAAGATGAATAATAGAATCTCTTGTAACTCCTGGCAATACTGTTCCATCACATGGAGCTGTCACAATCTTATTAGAAATTTTAAACATAACATTCATTGTTCCTACTTCTTCAATGTATTTATGTTGTACTCCATCTAACCATAAAACTTGCGTATATCCTAATTTTTGTGCCTTTACTTGTGCAGCAATACTAGCGGCATAATTTCCCCCACACTTCGTAAAACCTGTTCCACCTTTTGTAGCTCGTACATATTCATCTTCTACATAAATCTTAACTGGATTCATACCTTCTGGATAATATGCCCCAACCGGTGACAACAATATAATAAATTTATAACTACTACTAGGATGAACGCCAACTGCTGCCTCTGTCGCAAACATAAATGGTCGAATATACAATGACGTACCTTCTGCAGTAGGAATCCAATCTTTCTCATGCTCAACAATTGCAGAAACAGCCTCAATATACATATCTTCACTTAACTCTGGCATACATAAACGTCTATTAGAATTCGCAAATCTTCTCGCATTCATTTCTGGTCGAAACAATAAGATTCTTCCATCTTTTGTTTTATATGCTTTCATACCTTCAAACGTTTCTTGTGCATAATGTAG
Source organism: Longicatena sp. (assembly GCA_020025055.1). Classification (GTDB taxonomy): domain Bacteria; phylum Bacillota_I; class Bacilli_A; order Erysipelotrichales; family Erysipelotrichaceae; genus Longicatena_A. The sequence continues at coordinate 777 of JAHHST010000093.1, read as the reverse complement.
TACTAAACTTGCAGGATCTAATGATAATGGTCCATATGGTTCAATCTTAGCATTACACCAACCCTCTTTTTCTGTCCAATTCATCGTAAACATATAATCCGTAAAAATTTTTCCAAACCCTAAATTTTGACCCCACTCTGGTTTTTCTTTTAACTGTAAAGCTTCAACGACATCAATTTTCATATATTTTTCCTCCTAATAACTTATAAATCTATTTCTAATAGTTTCTACCAAATCCTAGAACCCATCAAAATTTATATGATGGCGCTAATTTTATATTTTTATTAAAAATTAAGCAAACCTACTTTTGTTTCGTATAGCGATACAACTTTTACTATTTATTTCATTAAAATATATTTTCATTTTATTTCAGTAATAAAATGTAACAAAAATGTTTAACATATTAAAAAAAGTTTATTCTAAAGAAACTTAAATAATTCGTACTTTTTGTTCTCTATTTGAGTACATATGTCTTCTCTTTATGCTATATAAATACAAAAAAGTATCTTATGATTAATTAAAAATCATAAGATACTTTTACTTTCTATAATACTTTTCGTCGTTTTGCTTCTTCCATTAATTTTGGTTGAATAAGCGGATATGTCCATTGATCAATCAATTGATCAGTAATTATAATTTTTTCGATTTCACTATGCAGTTCTTCAAAAGTAAATATATCCGCAACATAAAGCATACCAAACGTTTCAACATCATCACAAGGATTTGATATGTACCCAGAATCCTGGACACATAGATTTATGAATTAAGCTATACAAA
>JAHHST010000092.1 GCA_020025055.1 Longicatena sp. | reverse complement strand
GGCAAATGCCTTTTTTTATTTTGCCTTTTGAATTTTTAATTTTTTTCCTTTAATCGTTTTTTGTTGCAATGCTTTTAAAACAATCATACCTTTATTATTTAAGATATCTACATAAGACTGATGATCCTGTACTTGAATAACTCCAATATCTTGTGCACATACACCATCAATTTCACAGATTGCCCCAACAATATCTCCAGCGCGAATCTTCTTGTTCTTTCCACCATTCATATAGATTTTTAATGTATCCTCATGAATTTCTTTCCCTTTTTCCTCACGAATCATAAATGGTTTTGTTAAAGCAGAAATAGCTTTTTCATCCACCGTTACCTGATTAATATCGTCTCTATTTTTAATCTCTAATGGATATCCTAAATATTCTTCTAATTCTTGTCTTCTTTGTCCATCATATTCGTTTAATAAAGTAATCGCAACTCCACTCGATGTTTGTCGCCCTGTTCTTCCAATACGATGTAAATAAGTTTCTTTTTGATTTGGCATATCATAATTAATAATATGTGTAATATTTTGAACATCAATTCCTCTAGCCGCAACATCCGTAGCTATAAGAATACGAATTTTCCCTTTTTTGAAATCTTTCATATTTTCAATACGATCTTCTTGTAACATACCACCATGAATTTTATCCACACACATATCTAAATCATATAACTCATCACAAATTAATTTTACATTTTCTTGTGTTCTAGCAAAAATAATACATGATTCAGGAACTTCTTTACATAATAATTTTTTTAAAAATGTTAATTTTTCTTTTTCTTTAATTTGATAAGCATAATGCGTAATTGCTTGATTCACGGATGTTTCTTCTTCCATCGTAATTATCTTTGCATCTTTCATAAACGTTGTCGCAAGCTCTTGAATAGGTTCTGGCATCGTTGCTGAAAATAAGCATGTTGTACGTGATTTAGGAAGATAAGAAAAAATTTTCTTTACACTTTCAATAAATCCCATATTTAACATTTCATCAGCTTCATCTAATACAACATAACGTAATTGATCCACTCTTAATGTTTCTCTTTCTAAATGATCCAATACTCTCCCTGGTGTTCCAACTACAATATGGCATCTCTGTTTTAAATCTTGTATTTGAAACTTATACGGTTGTTTTCCAAATACCGCAACAGTTTTTAATCGGCGATATGCACTAATATTATCAAAATCTTCTTTAATTTGTAATGCTAGTTCTCTAGTTGGAGTTAAGATTAGTGCTTGTGGACTTCTTTCATCCCATACTACATTTTGAATAATCGGAATCGCAAAGGATGCTGTTTTTCCACTTCCTGTACGAGAACGCACAATGACATCCTTTTCTTTTAAAATTTCTGGGATTACCTTTTCTTGTACTGGCAATGCTTCATCATAATGTAACTTTTGTAATGCTTTTAAAATTTCTGGATCTAAACCTAATTGATTAAATTTCATGCGCTCACCTCTTTTTTATGAAATGCTTTTTTCCTTAATATTAAATAACATATACAATGTGCTGTAAATGTTAAAATCCATGATATTGGATATGAAATATATAATGATAATAAAGAATGTTCCACCTTAAATATTGTGAATATCCAAATTACACGGAATACACATGCACCAAGCAATGAAACAATCATTGGCATAATGGAATACCCAATTCCTCTTAAACTTCCTACAAATACATCCATAATACCACATAAAAAATAACACGCACTTACTACACTTAAACGAGTAATTCCATATTGAATAACTTTTTCACTTGAAGAATAAATACTTAATAAAGGATGTCCAAATAGATATGCTCCTACTCCCATTACAAGTCCTACTACACTTACAATACCTAAACATTCTAATAAGATCTTATCAACTCTTCGATATTCCTTTGCTCCATAATTTTGACTTGTAAAACTTAATGATGTTTGATAAACAGCATTCATAGATGTATAAACAAATCCTTCTATATTACTTGCTGCAGTGTTTCCAGCCATAGCAATAGATCCAAAAGAATTAATAGAAGATTGAATCAATACATTTGAAATACTAAAAATAATTCCCTGGATACCTGCAGGTATACCAATTTTTAACATTTCAATGAATTTATCTTTATAAAATTTTAATTCTTTCATTTTAATATGTAAGACACCTTCTGATTGTTCCAAACACAACAAAATCAAAATCGCTGAAATCCATTCAGAAATAATAGTTGCTAAAGCAACTCCTGCAACCCCCATATCTAATTTAATTACAAAGAATAAATTAAATATAACATTAATAATTCCCGCAACTGTTAAAAAATACAATGGTCTTTTCGTATCTCCAAGTGCCCTCAATAATGAAGCCCCAAAATTATAAATCATTAATGCAGGCATTCCCACAAAATAAATTCGCATATATAACACAGATAAATGTAATACATCTGCTGGTGTTCCCATCCATTGTAATAAAGGCTTTGCTAAAAAAACACCTGCAACAATCATAATACATCCGCCAACTGCTGCTGTAACCATAGCAGTATTAACACTTTCTGATGCACTTTTATAATCTTGTGCTCCATAATATCTTCCTACCAATACATTCGCACCAACAGATATTCCCACAAACAAATTAATCAACAAATTAATTAAAGAACTTGTAGATCCAACTGCTGCTAATGCATGACTACCTGAAAACCTACCTACTACAATAATATCTGCTGCATTAAATAAAAGCTGTAAAACCCCTGATAAAATTAAAGGAATTGCAAATAAAATTAAACGAGAAAATAATGGTCCATGACACATATCAATTTCATAACTCTTTCTCATGACTAACACCCCTTTTAAATTCTTACTTATTATATCAATTTTCCAGCACATAATAAATTATTAAATAAAAAGACAGATGTTTTTTCATCTGTCAAAATCTTATACATCGTTATTTTTCTTCTTTAGGTAAAATTAAATTCAAAATAACACCTACTAAAGCAGATAATGCTGTACCAGACAATGTCATAATATTACCAATTGGAAGAATCGCTCCACCAAGTCCAATAACTAACATTGCAGAAGCAATAACTAAGTTACGTTGCTTTCCAAAATCTACTTTGTTATCAACTAATACACGTAAACCATTACTTGCAATAACACCGTATAATAAAATACTCATACCACCTAATACACATCCAGGAATCGTAGAGATAAATGCAGATACCTTTCCAATGCATGATAATAAAATAGCAATCACAGCTGCTCCAGCAGTTACATAAACACTACTAATTTTTGTCATACCAATAACACCAGTATTTTCACCATAAGTAGTATTTGCAGGTCCACCTAAGAATGCAGAAACTGCAGTCGCAATACCATCACCTAATAAAGTACGTTCAAGCCCTGGATCTTTTAAGAAATTACGTCCACAAATTTTACCAAGCACTGTGTGATCTCCAATATGTTCAGAAATCGTAACTAATGCAACTGGTAAAATAGCAAATGTTTCAGGTCCAAAATATAAGTCATATGAAGCAAAATTTCCTAACTTAAACGGTAAGATAAATTCAGGTAATGAAAACCAACTAGCTTCTACAACTGGTGTAAAATCAACTAAACCTAAACATATCGCAACGATATAACCAATAACAATCGCTACTAAGAAAGGAATAATCTTTAAGAATCCTTTTGCCTTTGTAGAAATTAAAGCAGCAATAATAAATGTTAAAATTGCCACAAACATTGCACGATGATCTCCACCTTCAATAAATTGCGCATTATTAACCGCATTTGCAGCAAGACCTAACCCAATAACCGCAATCATAGGACCAATTACGATTGGAGGTAACAATTTATCAATCCAATCTTTCCCAATAAAACGAACAACAATAGATACAATTACATAAATTAAACCAACAAGCATTAAACCTGTTTGTGCAGCAGCAACATTTCCACCCATTGCCTCAATCGCAATTACAACTGCAGAAATATAAGCAAATGAACTTCCTAAGTAAACAGGAACTTTTCCCTTTGTAATCCATGTGTAAATCAATGTCCCTAATCCACTTGCAAATAATGCAACAGATACTGGTAACCCAGTTAATGCTGGTACTAAAATGGTTGCACCAAACATTGCAAATACGTGTTGAAAACTTAAAAATAACCACTGTAAAGGTTCTGGTTTATCATGAATATC
>JAHHST010000091.1 GCA_020025055.1 Longicatena sp. | reverse complement strand
ACTCTGCATCTTTAGTAAGATCTTTTTCTATTTTTAAGAAACCTAAATCATCTTTTATTTCATCTGTTTTATCAACTTTCCAGTCATTATTATTTTCTTTTGCATATACTACATAATGATCATCTTCTTTTACGGAATAGCTTTCCATATCCATTTCCATTTTAGAATCTTTTTCACTTTGACCAAACATTCCTGCCATATCGGTTGCATCTATAAGCATATGCATTTTCATATGTTGAAGATCTTTCGTTAAAGACATATCAGCCTTTACATTTACAGGTAAAGACAACTTGATTTCTTGATTATTATTTTTTGCCTCTAATTCCATTTTTAAATCCATCTTCATAGAAGTTTTATAATTTTCTACATCTTTTACTACTTTATCATAATTATCTAAAACTTCATCAACAGTAGAAAATTTATCAGAACTTCCTCCTCCGCATCCTGCCATAATACATAAAGCAAAAACAGTAATACATGTCATAAAAAACTTGCGCAATTTTTTGTTTTTTAACATAAACTTTCCTCCTTATTCCGTATTGTTTTTTATAAACTAATTATAACATAACGCAAAAAATATGAAATATTATTTAAAAAAATCTTATTATTCGACGAATAATAAGATTCTTATAAATTATAACAATGTACCAGGATCTACATAAGCTAAATTCAATGCATCAGCTACACCTTTGTAAGTGATATTTCCTTGATATGTGTTTAATCCTTTCATAAATCCTGCATCTTCCCTTAATGCATCTAAACCTTTATTTGCCAATTTTTCAATATAAGGCAATGTTGCATTAGATAATGCAATAGTTGAAGTTCTTGGAACTGCTCCAGGAATATTTGCTACTGAGTAGTGTAATACTCCATATTTTTCAAATGTTGGATGATCATGTGTAGTTGTATGATCACATGTCTCAATACATCCACCTTGATCAATTGCAACATCTACAATGACACTTCCTTTTTTCATTGTTTTTACCATATCTTCAGATACGATTTTAGGTGTCTTAGCACCAGGAATCAATACTGCTCCAATAACTAAATCTGCAGTTTTTAATGCTTCACGTAAATTGTATTCGTTGTTGTAAATTGTATGAATTGTTCCATTACTTACTTCATCAATATATGCCATACGTTCTGCATTTACATCAAATACTTGAACATTTGCTCCAAGTCCACTAGCAATTCTTGCGGCATTGAAACCAACGATTCCTCCACCAATGATAATAACATCAGCTGGTTTTACCCCAGGAACTCCACCAAGTACAACACCTAAACCACCATTTGCTTTTTGGAGGATTCCTGCTCCAATTTGTACTGACATACGCCCTGCAACTTCACTCATTGGAGTAAGCAATGGTAATGTATTTGTTCTAGATGCTACGGTTTCATAAGCAATCGCTGTAGTTTTCGATTTTAATAAAGCATTTGCGAATGGTTCATTATTCGCAATATGAAGATATGTGAATACCATTTGATCTTCTCTTAAATATTTATATTCACTTTCTAAATATTCTTTTACTTTTACAATTAACTCAGCTTTTTCGAATACTTCTTCGCGGCTACAAATTTTTGCACCAGCTTCAATATAATCTTGATCTTCAAAACCACTTCCTACTCCTGCAGTAGTTTCTACTAAAACTTCGTGGCCTTCCTTAGATAATTGGAAAGCACCAGCTGGAGTTAATGAAACACGGAACTCGTTATTTTTTATTTCTTTTGGAATACCTATAATCATATTTATATTCATGTTTTCTTATAAAAACATGATCCTCCTCTCTTTTGAATAAGTTTTATTATACACTTAATACTTAATAATACAAATGTTTTTTACTTTTTTGAAGAAGTAAAAAAGTTGAAAAAACCAAATTATAGTTGTATATTATACAATGAAATTTTAATAAGACAAATAAATTAAAAATGCAAATATTTTTATCTTAGTAAGATTTAATCTTTATCATGAATATCATTTATATTTAACATATAAATATAATTCAAACGATTAAATAACATCTATATAGAAAATGGAGGTATATATGAATCAAAAATATAAAGGAATACTATGTATTACTAGTGCTGCATTCTTCTTTGCATTGATGAGCCTATTTGTACGATTATCAGGAGATCTTCCAGTAATTCAAAAAAGTTTTTTTAGAAATCTTGTTGCAGTTGTTTTTGCCTTTATTATTTTAAAGAAAGATTCCCCAAAAGTATCTTTAAATAAAGGTGATTGGGTTGGATTATTACTACGTTCTATTTTTGGAACAATTGGAGTATTATTCAACTTTTATGCTGTAGATCATTTGCTTTTAGCCGATGCTACTATTTTAAATAAGCTATCCCCTTTCTTTGCTGTAATTATGGGATCGTTCATACTAAAAGAAAAAATAAAACCATTCCAATTATTAACAATCGTTACCGCTTTTTGTGGAGCACTACTCGTTATTAAACCTGGAAGTGGATTAATCGCTACTCCCGCAATCATTGGACTATTAGGTGGATTTGCTGCAGGTACTGCTTATACGTTTGTACGTTTACTAGGAAAACGAAATATTCCAGGACCATTTATCGTATTTTTCTTTTCTGCATTCTCTTGTATAACTATTGGGCCACTTATGTTATTTGATTTTGTACCTATGACAACAACTCAATTAATTTATCTTTTATTAGCTGGTTTATCTGCTGCATTTGCTCAATTCTCTATCACTGCTGCATACTGTTATGCTCCTGCACGTGAAATATCTGTATTTGATTATTCACAAATCATATTCTCAGCTTTATTAGGTTTTCTTGTTTTCAATCAAATTCCAGATACATACAGTTGGATTGGTTATTGCGTAATTTTACTTACTGCAATTGCTAACTTCCTATATAACAATCGAAAAACACAAAACTAGATAAAACTATTACTAAAAAGGACTGACTCTTGAATTGCTCAAAAATCAGTCCTTTTCTTTATATCACTACATATAAAAAATGAACCTTATTTGTTCATTACTAAACAATTAGGTTCACTTTAAATATTACATCTTTTTTATTAATTATTCATTAATAATTGGATTAACAACTTCTAAGATTGTGTTTCTTAATTCATCACATGAATGATTGAATTTAGCTTGATCTACTTCATTTAATGGAAGTGATACGATTTCTCTTAATCCTTCTTTGTTAACGATAGCAGGAACTCCGATATAAATACCTTCTTGTCCATATTCTCCGTTTTGTTGTGTAGAAACTGTCATAACAGCATTTTCATTATCTAAAATAGCATGTACTAAACGGTTTAAAGATAATCCGATACCATAGTATGTAGCTTTTTTCTTTTCAATGATTTGATATGCAGCATCACGAACATCTTCATAGATTTTTAATAAATCACTTAAATCTTTACCTTGTTCGTCAACTAATTCAAGTAAGCTCTTGCATCCAACATATGCGCTTGTCCAAGGAACGAAACTTGAATCTCCGTGTTCTCCCATAATATAAGCATGTACGTTTTTAGAATTCACATCGAAATATTCAGAAATCATATATCTTAAACGTGCTGTATCAAGTAATGTACCTGATCCAATAACGCGTTTAGCAGGTAATCCAGTTACTTTTTGAGCAACATATGTTAAAACATCAACAGGGTTACTTGCAACTACTAAGATTCCATCAAATCCTGATTCTTTGATTTGTTCACAGATGCTTTTCATGATTCGAGTATTAACACCAGTTAATTCCAATCTAGTTTGACCTGGTTTTTGTGCAGCTCCAGCTGTAATAACAATGATACTTGCATCTTTACAATCTGAATAATCTCCTGCTTTGATTTTCATTTTGCTTGGTGCATATGGTAAACCATGAGATAAGTCCATTGCTTCCCCTTCAGCTTTTTCTTTCATAACGTCAACTAAAACTAATTCATTAATTCCTGGAGATGTTAAGAATGAATATGCCATACTCATACCAACAAAACCTGTTCCTACTAAAACTACTTTACGTTTATCAATTGTGTTCATTTTAAAATCCACTCCTTACTATATAAGTATAATAGTTTTTTTTTAACAATTCAAGAAACGAAACGGCTTACATGAAATTATTTTTTCATTTTTTTATCTATTTTATCTGTAAAAATTTAAAAATTACAATAAAACGGCATATTTCAACTATAAAATATCGTTTTTATTATATTTACTAAATTAAAAAAGGTAGCTATACACTACCCTTTCTTTTAAATATTTCTTACAGCTTCATATCCATCATAAACTGCATCTTTTAAATTTCCAACTTTATTAGAAT
>JAHHST010000090.1 GCA_020025055.1 Longicatena sp. | reverse complement strand
CAGGAGTAGGTTTTACTTCAGGTTTAACTGTAGTAGATGGATCAAGTGGTGTTAAGGCTGGATTTTCTTCTAATGCTTTATATGCATCTTGTAATGCTTTTGTTGCAGCATCAATTTCTTTTTGAGTTGCCTTGTCATTTGCTAGAACTTCATTTGCTTTTTCTAATGCTTCTTGATATGCTTTCCAACTTGCTTTTGTATATGCATATTCTTCTTGTTCTGGTTTTTGATTGACTGCTTCTTTTAATGCATCTTTCTTAACACTTGGTTCTAGTGGTGTTAAACCTTCATTTTCAACTAAACCTTTATATGCTTCCTGTAGTGCTTTGATTGCTTCTTCTACTTGTACTGGTGTTGCTTTATCATTAGCAGCTACCGTTTGTGCATCTTTCAATGCTTTTTGGTATGCTTTCCAACTTGCACTTGTATATTTCCAATCTTCTTTTGGAGCTTTTGCAATTTCTGCATTTAATCGATCTTTATTTACTTTTAAGCCTGCGATAGCATCTTCAATAGCTTTTGCCATAGCATCTACTTTAGCTTGTTCTTCAACTTTTAAGCCTCGTTTAACTGCCTTAACTGCATCATTTACTGCCTTAGCACTTTCCTGTGTATAGATTGATAAATCTTTTGGAACTGCTGCAATCGCTTTGTCTACTTTAGTATAATCAGCTTCTTTGCTGACAACATTCTTTGATTCTTCATTATATAAAGCTAATACTGATGCTTCATCTAATGCTTCATCACTAATTCTATAATTATCAATTTTCGCATTCATATTTCCCGCATTATCTAAGTCTTTTTTAGATGCTGCTCCAATTGTTTTAATTGGTGCTTTAATTGCAAGATTAATATGATCTTGACGTTTTCCATTTACATATAATGTAACACCTGTATTATTTCCTACAAATGTTAAATATGTCCATTGTCCTTTTGGAACTTCATAATTAAATAAAGCATCTTGTTGTTTATAAACTGATATTCCCAATACTTTTTTATTTTGCCATTGTTCCAATTTAATATCAGCATTGGATCCACCTGCTAATACTGCATTATCTCCAGTATTGTTACCTTTGTTAATCCAAGTTGAGATTGTCCAATCATCTCCACCATCTTTATCGCCAATCTCTGCTACACCTTTTCCTTCAAATGATAATGCACTACCTTGAATTCCTTGTGTCCAATTTACATTTTTAAGAGTTCCTGTATTTACTTTATTTGTTGCAGTAATTGTGTTTCCTTTATTTTCATCAAATTTAAACAATATATCTTGATCAACTACTTCTGTTGTTTCAGCAACATAAAGTTCTTTGATTTGAGCATCTGTATATGCAACATTTGTCATCATGAAATTATCAATTTGTGCATTCATATTACCTGCATTTTCTAAATTACCTTTTGCAGAACATCCAATTCTTCTTGCTGGACCTGCAATTGATAAATTTATATGACCTTGTTTTTCACCATTTACATATAAGGTTACTCCACTATCGTTTCCAACAAATGATAAATATACCCATTCATCCTTTGGAGCACTATAATTAAATGTTGCATCTTTTACTCCATATTTTGTAATACCGACTTTTTTCGTTTTGTTGTATTGTTCTAGTTTAATATCTCCTTCTAAACCACCGACTAATACAGCGTTATCTTTCGTATTATTTCCATTTTTTACCCATGTTGAAACAGTCCAATCATGTCCAAAATCAGAATTACCAATTTCAGCGGCCCCATTTCCTTCAAATGATAATGCACTACCTTTTTTACCTTCAACCCATTTCACATTTGTTAATTTACCTGTGTATTTTTGATCTGTTGAAGTAATTGTAGTTCCTTCATTTTCATCAAACTTAAATTCTTTTTTCACTTCTACAAATGGTTTTGGCCAAATGGATTCATCTTTATAATAATTAACACCTTGGTATTCTAAACGTTTCTCTTGTTTATTTAAACGACCTTTATAATCGTTCCAGTCTCTTAGATTTTTAGGAGTCCATCCAATTTCAGCATAACCTAATAGTCTTGGATAAACCATGTAATCTACAATTTCTTCTTTTGCAACTGTTTCTGTCCACAATGGTGCTTCAATTCCAAGAATTTGATCTTTTCTACCAATGTCTGTTGGATCCCATGTATAACCATGTTGAATAGAAATAGGTCCACCTACCCAAGTTAATCCATATTCCGTATTTGCATCATATTTAATATCTAAATAAGCACGATCCGCTTTTGATACTACGTAGTTGATATCTCCTCTTAATCTTTGTCCTCCAGTTCCCCAGAATTGACCAATTGCATTTTGTTTATCTGTTACATTTGCATCGTAATTTTGCCATCCAATAGGTGTTTTTCCATATTTTTTCGCAATATCTGTTACACGATTTATAAAGTATACATAATCTTCATGTTTTGTTTTATGTGCTTCATCTCCACCAACATGAATATATTTAGATGGTGAAATTTTACTTACTTGTTTAAATACTTCATCAATAAATTCATAAGTTTTTTCATTTCTACATTCTAATGAAGCCCATCCAACATCCATACCTTCATAAGGTTTTGTATTATCATATTTTGGATCTGCATGTGGTTTTCCATCAGGTGTAGAGTTTAAGAAATTTAATGAAACCAAAGCAGCCCATGCATGTGCTGGCATATCAAATTCAGGAATGATTTCCACATAACGTGCTTGTGCATATGCTACAATTTCTTTAAAATCCTCTTGTGTAAGGAATCCTGCTTTTCTTCCATTAATTGTACATGATGTACTAGCACCAATAGAAGTTAATTTAGAAAGAGATTCTCCGTACATTTCCCCTTTCATTTCTAAACGCCAACCTTGGTCATCACTTAAATGCATATGATATTTATTAATTTTATATTGTGAAGCTAAATCAATTTGACGCATGACTTCTTCTTTCGTCCAAAAATGGCGAGATAGGTCCAATTGTGTACTACGATATTCATATTCTGGTTTATCTGTTATTTCACAATTTGGTAATTCCCATTTCACATTTTCGGTTACACTTGTTTTTTCAATTTCCTCAGGGAATAATTGTCTTATCGTCTGTAATCCTCTAAACAATCCTGCAGGTTTATTTGCCTTTAAATCAACTGTATCTGTTGTGACATTTAATTTATACCCTTCTTCACCTAAAGATGCATCAGTAATCAATTCAATTTTAAATACATTTGTTGTTACAGATGTATCCTCGATAATTGTCATTGGATATCCTGTTGCATTTTTCACTTTATTTTGTAGGTATGTAGCAATATTACTTCTTACCTCATTTTTTTTAGAAGTGTCTGCAACCTTAAGTAAAATCTTAGTATCATTATTTACTGTAAATAGTCCTTCTTTTTCATAATATTCTAATGGTTTCGGTATTAAATAGCGCTGTGGTCTTGCACTCTCTTTTGCACTTACATTAGCAAATAGATGACTAGGCATAGCTACAGTTGTAATAGCCATAGCACACGCTAACATTCCCATTAGCATTCTTCTCATCTTTTTCATAATTTCCTCCATTATTAATGTAATATCAAAATGATAGTTTTTTAATTTTATTCCTCTCCCCTCTCTTTCACTATCATTTTTGTAACCGTTTCCATTATAGCACTATTTTCTACATTATCCATCTTTTTTTATATTTTATTTAATAAATTTAGCTATTTTTTCATAGGTCATATATATATAAAAAACTGCGAAGAAATTGTATACACAACTTCTTCGCAGTTTCTATTTATTTTTTTGCTTTTACTAATTTTTTGCTAGATTTCATCGAAATCATTAAACCTAATGCGACTAACAATATCGCAAAGAATAATTGTAAACCGTCTGTCATAAACATAAACCCACCTGTTACAAATAGTTTTACACAAATATTATAAATTGACATTCCTAAAGAAGTCATTGTTACAACGAACATAAACACCATCGGAATATATAACATCCATCCTTTACGACCAGTAACTTTTAAGAATACTGCTAATGTAATTAACACCATAGCTGCAAGCAATTGATTAGATGCTCCAAATAATGGCCATATATTATTATAACCACCTAATGACAACAAAAATCCACCTAACAAAGTAATAGTAGTTGATACATATTTATTACACACAAACTTATTTAGTGTACTTGCCTCTTCTTCATCTGTATTTTCTAATAATCCTTGTAAAGATAATCGACCAATTCTAGCAACCGCATCCAAAGAAGTTAGAGCTAAAGCAGATACAAACATCGTCATAATACAAAGACCAACTTCCTGTGGCATACCTAATTTACTAATCAATCCTGTAACTCCTACAGAAAATTTTGTAAATGGAGTTGCAGTTTCAACCATTGCCATACCTGCTAAATGAGAGCTTA
>JAHHST010000009.1 GCA_020025055.1 Longicatena sp. | reverse complement strand
AATGATTTACAATTTAATTTCTCTTACAAAAAAAAGACTCTTTCGAGTCTTTTCTATCTTATAATTTAGCAGCAGCAGCTTCGTCAACTACAACTACAACATCTGGGTGGTTTTGTAATACTGAAGCAGGGCAAGCTGGATCAACTGGTCCGTTTACCATTGCAGCTACAGCATCAGCTTTATTTGCACCAGAAGCAACTAATAAGATTTTTTTAGCTTTCATAATAGTTGAAATTCCCATTGTAATTGCTTGTGTAGGTACGTTGTTAATATCATTTTCAAAGAAACGAGCATTGTCTGAACGTGTTTTTTCAGTTAAGTCAACGATATGTGTTTCTTCTGTGAATGGTGTACCTGGTTCGTTAAATCCGATATGTCCATTTCCACCAATTCCTAAAACTTGGATATCAACACTAACGTTTTCCATAGCTTTTTCATATGCTTCGCAATCAGCTTTTGTATTTCCGTAAGGTACATGAATTTTTTCTTCTGGTAAATCAATACCATGGAATAAATTTTCATGCATGAATGTCCAATAACTTTGTGAATGATTACGATCGATTCCTACGTATTCATCTAAGTTGAATGATTGGCAGTTTGCATAGCTTGTACCATTTTCTTTATGATCTTTAATCATATTTTCATATAATCCGATTGGACTACTTCCTGTAGCTAATCCTAAAACAGCATTTGGTTTATTTACAACAACATCTTTCATTACTTTGAAAGCTTCTAAACTTACTTCATCATAATTTTTTACTTTAATAATTTGCATTGGTATATCCTCCTAAATCTTCCGAGATTATTATACAACTTTATTAAATGTATTTCAATGAAATCATTTACATTACTTCAATTTTATAAGTCGTTTTAAATGTTTCCCCTGGTTCTAAAACAATTGTATCCTCTCGATGATAGAAATCTTTTTTAACATCACTAAAATCTCCATGTCCATACCATGGTTCTAAACAAATAAATGGTGCACCTTTTTTAGCTGTCCATATCGCAACATATGGAAATCCTGTTAAACTAATTTTTACACCATGTCCTTTTGGACCCATACAAGTTAAATAAGGACTCTTTGCCCCTTTATAAATAATTGTTGCATATTTTTCAACTTCATCATAACTGCATGCAGTATCTTTTATTACAACATCTTTTAATTCATATGGTGTTTGATTTGTTGAATCAAATACTAATTGTTGCATATGTTCTTCATTCTCAAATGACAATGTATAATCTTCAAAATTTTCCCCTTCGCATAACGGACAATTAAAACCTGGATGTAATCCAAAAATAAATGGCATTTTTTCTTTTCCTGTATTTGTAATATGATATGCAACATTTAATGTATTTCCATCTAATGTATACGCAATTTCATAATGGAATGGGAATGGATATTGTGCTAATGTTTCTTCATTGCTATCTAATTCCATGATTACTTCTTTTCCATCATCTTTTTTACAATGTAATGTTGCATAACGAATTAATCCATGATTTTTCATAGCATATTTTTTACCATCAATTTCATAATCTTTTGTATATGTATTACCAACCATTGGGAATAAGGTAGGATTCTTTCCACTCCAGTTGTCTTGATCTCCTTGCCACATATATTGAATTCCTGTTGTTTTATCAGTAAAGCTTTGGATTTCTCCACCTTTTTCTACAAATGTTACTTCATAACGTTCATTTTCTAATTTCATTGTTATAATCTCCTTTTTTATCTTTCTATAGATCATATTTATTTAAATCATCACTAAATAAATTTTTGTTCTTTACAAAAATGATAAATACCATCTTCATCTACAGTTCCACAAACCATATCAGCTGATGCTTTTGCAGTTTCAAATGCATTCCCCATTGCAACCCCTAATCCGGCATTTTTTAACATTTGAGCATCATTTGCTCCATCTCCAAAACATGCAATTTCATTTAATGACATATTCCATTTGTTACACAAATGTTCAATTCCTTTACTTTTTTCAATCCCTTTGGCTGTAATTTCTAATGCATACGGTGTATGTGCAATAATTGAACTATCATTTAATAAATCTTTAATTTCATCTAATTGTTCTACTTTATTCGTATACACAATTACATTATATACCTTTTCATTTTCATATGGTTTTACATTGGGCATATTCAAATACAATTTAAAAAATTGATCTAATACATTAGGTGTTGCACAATGTGCAATATAATCATCATCAAATGTTGAATACCTTAATGGAATATTATTTTCTTTTGTATATTGAATTAATTTTAATAAATCATCTTGATTCATTGGACTTTCTTCTAATATTTCATCTTGATTCATAACAAGTGCACCACCATCAAAAATTTGTGCATCAAATGGAAATTCTCTAAAAAATTTTGGTAATGATGAAACCTCATAACGACAACGACTTGTTGCAATACCCACTTTATAGCCATTTTCTTTTAATTTATATAATGTATCTTTTGTAGATTTAGGAAAATCATGAATACGATGTGTATACAAAGTTCCATCTACATCAAAAAACATTGCTTTTATCATTTACTCACTACCTTTCTATAAACTAAATTTATTATATCATATATAAGGAACCTTATAAAAGACTAATATCCCCTTAAAAAAGCTCTAATATCTAATTCAAGCAAAGTGCAAAATTATTACATTTATAAAAAAAGACTATGACAAAACATATAGTCAATATATGCTCATCATAGTCTTATTATTTAACTATAATTAAAATGCTTCTACACCTTTTAAGTAAGTCATTTCAACTGAGTAATCATCATTTAATACAACGATATCAGCATCATATCCAGCAACTAATTTACCTTTACGATCATCAACACCTAAGTATCTTGCAGGGTTAATTGTACATGAATTGATTGCATAAGCAAATGGAATTTCTGCTTTTTCAACTAAAACTTTTAATCCTTCATTTACTTTTAATGTAGATCCAGCTAATCCTTTTGTAGATGTTAAGTGAGCACTTCCATCAGGATACAATTCGATTTCATTTCCACCAAATAATACTTTTGTACCTACTGGTAAACCTTTTACCATCAATGCATCAGTAACCATAATCATATAATCTTTTCCTTTTGCCATAAATAAGTCATTTAAAGCAGCTGGAGTAGAGTGGTTACCATCACAAATAACTTCACCAAAAGTATCACGGAAACGCATTGCAGCTCCAACTAATCCTGGTTTACGATGATGGAATGCAGTCATACCATTGAAAATATGAGTCATTGAAGTAGCACCATTTGCAATACCTAAAGCAGCTTCTTCAAATGTTGCAGCTGAGTGTCCCATGCTTACACGTACATCGTGTTCACGGCAATATCTTGTTAATTTGAAATCATCATCTTGTTCAGTAGCCATTGTAATGATTTTGATTAAACCATTAGCAGCTTTTTGATAACGTTTAAATTG
The DNA here is from genome assembly GCA_020025055.1 of Longicatena sp. Lineage (GTDB taxonomy): Bacteria > Bacillota_I > Bacilli_A > Erysipelotrichales > Erysipelotrichaceae > Longicatena_A. The sequence goes on along the minus strand of JAHHST010000009.1, from coordinate 21,631 downwards.
TTCGACATCTGGTTTAACGATACATTGTTCTGGTTGTGCTCCTTTGTATACCATATCTAAATAAGGTCCTTCAAAGTGAATACCTAAGATCTCAGCACCTTCATAACCTTCTTCAACTACTTTTGCAACATTAGCAACAGCTTTTGTTAAAACTTCTTCAGTTTGAGTAATTGTAGTTGGGCAAATACCAGTAACACCTTCTTCTGGAATGTGTTTCATCCAATTACGTAATCCTTCTGGTTCTGCATCGTTTGTATCAAATCCATATGCACCATGTGTATGTACATCAATGAATCCTGGAACAATACGTTTGTCTCCATAATCTTTATCTACTTCTTTTGTACCGTATGGAAAAATGTTTTGGATTTTTCCTTCAGCCATTTCAATTTGAGCTTCAATGAATTGTCCTAAAACCCATACGCGTTTACTTTGAATAATCATCTTGTTTTCCTCCTTAATGAATCTCTATAGAGTATTATACCCCTAATTTATACAATTAGCAAAGAATCCAATCTAATTTTTTGTATAATCTTTTCATTTTTTTAATTTCTTATTATTTTTTTCACAAATACTAAAAAATATATGTTTTTTTAGGCAATTCTCTTTTTATTTTTATAAATATGAAATAAAATAGAATTGATAAATTTATGATGAGGTGACTTATATGAAACAAGCTATAAAACTAAAAGATCATGTATATTGGGTAGGCGTACATGATTTTAATTGTCGTGATTTTCATGGAGATTTATTTCCTATACAAGAAGGTACATCTTATAATGCATATCTAATTGTAGATAAGCAAATCACATTAATTGACACAGTTGAAGAAGAATTCTTTGATATTATGATGGAACGTATCCACTCTGTGATTGGTAATCAACCAATTGATAATGTGATTGTTCAACATGCTGAACCTGATCATTCAGGTGGTTTCGTTAAATTTATGAATGCATACCCAAATGCTCAACCATATACATCAAACGCTGGTGTTACAAACATGATTAAGCAATATTTTAAAGAATACCCTTATATTAAAGTAAAAACAGGTGATACGCTACAAACTGGTGATTACACATTAACCTTTGTAGAAATGCCTATGATACATTGGCCAGACAACATGTTAACATACATGGATCAAACAAACATCGTATTCTCTAATGATGCCTTTGGACAGCACATTGCAAGTTACAAAATGTTTGATGATCAGCATGAACTTACAACATGTCTAGAAAAAGCAAAAGATTATTATGCAAATATCGTTATGCCTTATGGATTACAAGTTGCGAATAAATTAAAACAAATTATGGCTATGAATTTAACAATCGATATGATTGCACCTGCACATGGTATTATTTGGAGAAGTTACATTCCTGAATTATTAAATGCTTATACTGAATTTGCAACATTTAAATCAAAAAATAAAGTTGTCATTGTTTATGAAAGTATTTGGAACCATACTCAAATGATGGCAGAAGCACTTGCAGAAGGACTTGGAATGAATGATATTGATGTAAAAGTATATAAAGCTTCTGTTACATCAAGTTCTATCTTAATGAAAGAACTATTAGATGCAAAAGCTATTCTAGTTGGTAGTGGAAATTATAATAATGCCATTGCTCCAAGTATTGCATATTTCCTAGAAAAAGTTGCAAGTTGTAAAATCAAAAACAAAAAAGCCCTTGGTTTTGGATCTTATGGTTGGGCAAATGTTGTCACAAAACAAATCAACGAACGTTTATCAAAAGCTGGTTTCACACTACTAAATGAAAATGGAATTTCTCAAAACTATACACCAAATAAGCAAGATTTAGATTCCTTCATTGAATTAGGAAAAGAATTTGCTAACGAAATCAAAAATATGTAAACATAAAACATCGCATTTCGTATAATTAAAAGTACTAAGAACTATTTACTGTAATTAGTACCAAAAACATTACAACAAGACAAAAAATGCCGAAAAGAATATTTTACAGGTCTTTTCGGTATTTTCTTTATCCAAAACACTCATATTTTATAAACTCTTCCTATAAAATGAACATACAATCAAAATACAGGAAATATAGATTATATTGCATTTGTACAACGAATTGCTATAATTATAATTAAATTATAGTTACATTATGCCAAATGCATTTCATAAGAAAGGAGAAACCACAGTGACAAATATGAAGCAAGTATTCGCAGATACCTTAATTAAGATGTTGAATACAAAATCTCTTAATACTATTACAATTACAGACATTGTCAATCAATGTGGTGTATCCAGACAATCATTTTATTACTATTTTGATGATATATATGATTTGCTTGAATGGCATTTTATACAGGAAACAGAAAAAGCATTAAATGAATACTCTGATATTGACAGTTGGCAGACTGGATATATACGTCTTATGAGATGGGCTCAAAAAAACAAGCCACTAGTAATGAATACATATCGTTCCATACAACGAGAATATATCGAATGCTTTATGTACCGAGTATTGTACCAATATATCATCAAAGTAGTAAATACAGAATCACAAGGATTATTGGTTTCTCAAGAACAATGTGCTTTTGTTGCTAATTTCTATACACTTGCAATTAATGCTGTATCATTAGACTGGATACGTAATGATATGAAAGAAGCACCAGAAAAAATCGCACAAAATGTAAATTTTCTCATTGAAGGCGATTTTAAAAAAGCACTTCTAAAATTTCAAAAAACGAATAAAAAATAGTTTTTACAAAATAGGCAGAATGTCAAGATTCTTTTGACATTCTGCCTATTTTGTAAAGTTATAAATTTCCTTTAAAAGTGTACAATAATAATAGAAGAAGCAAGTTGCTTCCAATTTATAATATATAAATCAAGAAGGAGGAATATTATGTATTACACTAACGGAAACTATGCTGCATTTTCAAAACCGCGTAAACCAAAAAATATTGAAGACCGAAATGCATATATTGTAGGCGGTGGTCTTGCAGGATTGTCTGCTGCCGCTTTCCTTGTTCGAGATGGACAAATGCCCGGAACAAATATCACAATTCTAGAAGAACTTCCACTAGCCGGTGGTGGTTGTGATGGTATTCGTGATCCAAAATTAGGATATATCATCCGTGGTGGTCGTGAAATGGAAGACCATTTTGAATGTCTTTGGGATCTTTATCGGTCAGTACCATCCCTTAAAAACCCAGGGCAATCTGTTTTAGACGAATTTAATTATCTCAATATGGATGATCCAAGTAGTTCTCCTCTCCGTGTTACAGAAAAGCAAGGTCAGGATGCTCATACTCTTCATAAATTTGGATTAACCGACAAAGCTGCTATGGAATTGGCACAACTATTCCTAACACCAGAAAAAGAATTGGATGATAAACGTATCACTGACGTCTTCACTAAAGAGTTTTTTGAATCCAATTTCTGGCTATTTTGGCGCACTATGTTTGCTTTCGAAGATTGGCACAGTGCTATTGAAATGCGTCGATATGTAACAAGATATATTCATCATGCACATAATATTACTGATATCTCATGTCTAAAATTCACAACATATAACCAATATGAATCCCTTATTCTACCCTTACAGAAATACCTCGAGGAACATGGCGTTAAATTTCAATACCAAACTATCGTAAAAAATGTTGAATTTAATATACAGGACAATAAAAAGAAAGTAACACGCCTAATTTGTGATGTAAATGGAGAACCAAAAAATTTAGATATTAGAGCGCAGGATTTCGTATTTATCACTCTAGGTTCTAACACTGAGCAAAGTGGATTTGGCGACCAAACACACCCTGCTATTGTTCCCGACGGTCTTGGAGCAGCTTGGGATTTATGGAAGAATATTGCATCTCAGAGTGATGACTTTGGTAATCCTGAAAAGTTCTGTGGAGATACAGCTAGTTCTAATTGGGAAAGTGCAACGATTACTTGCTTTGATGATAAAATTCCTAATTATATTGCGAAACTAACAGGGCGAGATCCCTATAATGGAAAGATTGTCACAGGTGGTCCAATTACCGCAAAGGATTCTTCATGGTTGATGAGTTGGACAGTAAGTAGACAACCCCATTTTGCCGTACAAAAACCAAATGAAATTGTAGCTTGGGTCTATGGACTCTTTTCTGATAAAGAGGGAGATTACGTAAAAAAAACAATGGCAGAGTGTACTGGCGAAGAAATTTGCATGGAATGGCTCTACCATATCGGTGTACCTGTAGATGAAATTCCTGAACTAGCCAAACACCATTCAGTTACAATACCATGTATGATGCCATATGTTACTTCATATTTTATGGTAAGACGCGCTGGAGATCGTCCTAAAATCGTAGTAGACGGTGCAGAAAACTTTGCATTCATTGGCGAACACGTAGAAACACCAAATGATACAGTATTTACTACAGAATTTGCAGTTCGAACTGGTATGGAAGCCGTATATACTTTATTGAATTTGGATCGCGGAGTTCCAGAAGTCTTTGCGTCTCAATATGATTTACGTATTTTACTACGAGTAACACATCACATGTTGGATGGAAGAAAAATCACCGATTTATCTCTTCCATTCCCTCAAAAAATTGCTCTTAAACAGGCAATTAAAAAATTAAAAGGAACAACAATTTATGATATGATGGTAGAGAATCAGTTAATTTAACTACAAGACCACATAGTCTAAATATAGATTCCTATCTACTGCATAAAAATATTTTTTAAAACAGATTTATTTTGTAAAAGTAAATTCAAATGAACTTGGTCGGTACATCAAATGTACCGACTTTTTTAGGAGGTAACAACTGAATCTAAAAACCTATGCACCGTGCTAAAACGACTATAAACTATAAACAAAATAAAAAGATGAATTCTATTTTAAGAATCCATCCACAATTACTTTTTCTGCTTCTTCAACACTTAATCCAAACGTTTGAAGTTTTACTAGTTGATCAGAATTTATTTTCCCAATTGCTGCTTCATGAATAATTTCCGCATCTACATGATTGGCCGCAATTTCAGGAATAGAACTAATTTTTGCATGATCCATAATAATAGAATCACATTGAATATGTGCACGTGACTTATTATTTCCAACTGCAATTGGATGAAATACCTGTATAGAATCATCTTTACCTACAGAACGAGAAACAATCTGTACAACGCTTTCTTCTCCATTCAAATTTACAGTAACATCACTATGTGCCTTTTGATTGCCATGTGTCATTAATTTTTCATTAATGACCAATTTCGCTTTTGCTCCTAAATTTGCTTCTGTTTTTCTTATTGTAGAGTCTACACCTTTAATTTGGCTCATATCCAATTTTGCATAAGACCCTTCATCCATATGAATAATCGTAACAGGATTTAATATACGTCCTCCTGTACCATTTCCTTCACCATAATGTTTTTCTGCATAATGAACTTTGGCATTTTTTCCTATATGAAACGTATGTATCCCATCATGTTGTGATGTATTACATCCATCATTATGAATTCCACATCCTGCAATGATTTCTACATCCGCATTTGCCCCAATATAAAAATCATTATACACAACATCCTTGATTCCGCTATCTGTTAAAATAACTGGAATATGAACACTTTCTCCGACCGTATTATCATCTACATAAATATCAATTCCAGGTTTATCAAGCTTTGCTACAATACGAACATGTTCTGTCGAATGACGTTCTACACCTTCCCCATTTTTTCGTAAACTAAATGCACTTCCTGGCATAAATCCACGAATATCTGCAATTGTTTGTAATAAGTCTTTCTCCATATTTTCCATAAAACTCACCTACTTTTTAAATTTACATGGTTCAAATTCACTCATTAAGGTTGGTAAAATATCATCTTTTGCACCTTTTTGTTTGATTTTTCCATTTTCAATAATAATTATTTCATCTGCAAGTTGCATAATACGTTCTTGATGAGATATTAAAATAATGGATTGTTTTGATGTTTTTTGTAAATGTTGAAAAGTTTCTACTAATTTTGCAAAACTCCATAAATCAATTCCTGCTTCTGGTTCATCAAAAATAGATAATTTTACATCTCTAGCTAAAATCGTTGCAATTTCAATACGTTTTACTTCTCCTCCAGATAATGAAGAATCTACTTCACGATCCAAGTAATCCTTTGAACACAAACCAACATCACTTAGATAACTACAACAAACATCCTCATCTAATTCTTCTCCATGAGCAAGTGTTAATAAACGACGCACACTCATTCCCTTAAATCTTGGTGGTTGTTGAAATGCATATCCAATCTTTAATTTTGCTCGTTCATCTACACTCATATTCGTAATATCTACACCATCAAACAGAATTTGACCACTTGTTGGCTGCTCAATTCCCATGATAATTTTAGCCAACGTAGATTTTCCTCCACCATTTGGTCCTGTAATTACCGTGAATTGATTATCATCAATATTCATTGTAATATCATTTAATATATTCTTTCCTTCTACTGTAAAGGATACATGTTTTAATTCCAACATAATATCTAATCTCCTCTATAACATACTCTATTATTTTAGCATAAAATTAATAAAATATATCATATTTTGACTAGAAACACTATAATTTCATGCAATCTTGCATAAATATTAGTCACATAAAAAAGACTCAGTAACACTGAATCCTTTTTATAATTTTTCTAGTTTTTCAAGCTTTGTAATGGTGCAGGAATTCTTCCTTTACGATGGATCATAACGGAATTATCTGTTTGGTTAATATCCATAATTGGACCACTTCCTAATAATCCTCCAAACTCTAATTCTTCTCCTGCTTTTTTACCAACTGCTGGAATGACACGAACTGCAGTTGTTTTTGAGTTTACCATTCCAATTGCTGCTTCATCCGCAATCATACCACTAATAACTTCAGCTTTTGTTTCGCCTGGAACAACAATCATATCTAATCCTACTGAACATACAGCTGTCATAGCTTCTAATTTTTCTAGGCGTAATACACCTTCTCTTGTTGCATGAATCATACCAGCATCTTCACTAACTGGAATAAATGCTCCACTTAATCCTCCAACAGAGCTACTAGCCATAACTCCACCTTTTTTAACAGCATCATTTAACATTGCAAGACAAGCTGTTGTACCATATGCTCCGCAAGTTTCAAGACCCATTTCTTCTAAGATATAAGCAACGCTATCTCCAATCGCTGGTGTTGGTGCTAAAGATAAATCAACAATTCCAAATGGAACACCTAAACGCTCACTTGCAAGTGTACCAACCATTTGACCCATACGAGTAATTTTAAACGCAGTCTTTTTAATAATATCTGCAATTTCATTCATAGGTGCATCTTTTGGTGCTTTTGCTAATGCTGCACGTACAACACCCGGACCTGAAACACCAACATTAATAACGCAATCAGGTTCTCCTACACCATGAAATGCTCCAGCCATGAATGGATTATCTTCTGGTGCATTACAGAATACAACTAATTTTGCCGCGGCAATACAATTATCATCTTTTGTAAGTTCTGCTGCTTCTTTCACTTTTCTTCCCATGATTTCTACAGCTTCCATATTGATTCCAGCTTTTGTACTACCAACATTAACAGATGCACATACATGTTCTGTTTGTGTTAATGCTTGAGGTATTGCCTCCATTAATTCACGATCTCCTGCTGCAAACCCTTTTTGAACTAATGCACTAAATCCCCCAATAAAGTTAACCCCTACTGTTTGTGCACATTTTTCTAGTGTTAATGCATATTTTACTGGATCTCCTCCACTTACCGCAACTAACATAGAAATTGGTGTTACTGAAATTCGTTTATTAATAATAGGAATTCCATATTCTCTAGAAATATCATTTCCAACTTTTACTAAATCTTTTGCCAAACGAGTTATTTTGTTATAAACCTTTTCACAAGATTTATCAATATCACTATCACAACAATCTAATAAAGAAATACCCATTGTAATCGTACGTACATCTAAATATTCTTCATCAATCATTTTTATTGTTTCTAAAATATCATGAACATTTACCATTTGAAAACACCTTCCTAAATCTTATGCATAGAATTAAAAATATCTTCATGCATAACATGAATATTTAATCCACAATCTTTTCCAACTGATTCCATATGGTCAGCAAATTCACTTAAAGAAACATTTCCCTTTGTAATGTCAATTAACATAATCATCGCAAACATATCCTGTAACAATGTTTGAGAAACTTCTAATACATTCATATTTGCATTTGCACATTCTGTGCTTACTTTTGCTAATATCCCTACCATATCTTTTCCAATTACACTTACTACTGCTCTCATTTTTGTTCGTCCTCCTATAAACTTATACTAATTATACTTTACATTTGCTAAGTTCACAACAAAATAATAAAATTCATACACAAATGTATATAAAATAAGCACAAATTGTACTATTTATATTTTTCACTAATCAATGCCATAGGCTGCATTTCAAATGGTTCCCAAGTATTTTGGATACCTTCTAAATTACATACAAACTCTTCTTCACGGTATTCTTCATCACGTTGTTTCTTTAAACATTCCGCAATACATGTAGACATCGCATTTGTCATTTGGATTTTTCGTTTTCCTTTTACAACATTATCTTTATCTAACAAATAAATAGAGCATGGATATCCACTACCTTTTTCAAAAGTTCTATATAGCGTATCATCATATTCATTATCATGTACATTAAATACAAAATCACTTGTATCAATGGCATCTTGTAAGGTTATCAAAAAGATAGGAATATTATACTTCCATACAAAATCTATTTCTAACGGTTTCTTTCTTAATGCATTTAACTCATAATCTGTCCATGCTTCATCTTTAATCACAAAAATAAATTCCTGATCAAAATAATCCATTACAGTTCCTTGTTCTTCAATTTCTACAAAAAACTTTTCATTTACTTCTACATTCATATTTGCACCTCATTCTTATTTTCTATCGTATTATATCACAGAATCCTTTGCGACTATGTGTTTTGGTAAATCAATCGTGAATTGTAATTGATTTACCATAGAACTCGCAAAGATTGATCCTTTATGCATATCAATAATTTGCTTTGTAACACCTAATCCAATAATATACTGTTTTCCTTTTTTATTCATTTCTTCTAAACGATAATAATTATGGAATATATGTGCTATTTGATAAGCAGATAAATGTGGCACACTTCCCTTAATTTCAATATGATATAGTGCATCTGCATCTTTTAACATGATACAAATTTGACTTCCTTCATCACCTAAGATAATTAAATTTCGTAATAAATCACGAATCACACGTGCTAATTTATCAGTATCCCCTTCATAAGGACAAGCTTTTTCATATACATAATGTACATTCATATTTTTCTCTTCAATAAAATAATAGGATTCATCTAATACTTGAGCAATCATACGATCAAGATTCATATATTCAATATGCATTTTTGAATAATGTAAATTAAATCGGGTAATATCAAAAAATTCATTCATCATATCTTCTAAATCCATTGATTTATGTAAAACTTTTACCAAAAATTCTTTTCGAATTGTATTTGATATTTCTTGTTCTTTTTCTAAAAACTCTAGATACATTAATATATTTGTTAAAGGCATCTTAATATCTTGAGCTAATAAATAAATCAAATCTTTTTTCTTATCTTCATCTTCTTTAGCCGCAATCATATGTTGTTGATATTCATCTGCAAGTCCTACTAATACTTTTTGTGTTTGCTGCATCTCTTTAGGAAGATTTAGTTTCGTCCTTTTCTTCTCAAAAATATCCTCCATACCTTCCATCATAAACTGTAAATATTGCATTAATTCTCTTACTAAAAAATACACTAAAACAAAACTTGTAATAACAATTAACGCTGGTAACACAATAATAAATAATTTACGGAATAATTGAAACGGATTATAATTTGAAGCTAATACTTTTAAAAAATCAATAATGATTCCATTTAGTACATTATCAAAAATATATATAAATAGAAAACCTCCTAATGCTAATGCAGAGACACTCAATGTATATCTTAATAACATCTGCCGCTCTAATTTTCTTAAATATCGATTTTTCATACTATATTCTCCTGATAATATGGTAAAAACAAATGGAATACAATATCATTCTTTTCTAAACTAGCATAAATTTTTCCATGATGTAATTCCATAATTTCACGAGCAATCGCAAGTCCTAAACCTGCTCCACCGCTCGTTGAGCTTCGTTCTGTTTGAACACGATAAAATTTATCAAAGAGATGACTTACTTCCTCTTCACTCATATTTTGAACTTGATTTCGATATATAAGTTCAATTCCATTTTGCTTTTCTAAAACATCAATGGATATAACTGTGTGAGCACTTGTATAATTAATCGCATTCTTCATCAAATTATCAAATACACGTTGTAATTTATCATAATCAGCTTCAATAATACATTCACTAGGAATGTTTTTTTGAATTATTAAATCTTTTTCTTCTAACAATGGATCAAACCCAGCTAATTGTTGTTCTAACAAGGAAGAAAGATTCACAGATGTAATATTTAACTGTGAAACTTTATCGTCATATCGTAAAATTTCCGCAAATTCATCTATTAATTCATTGAGTCTATTTGCTTTCGAATATGCAATATGTAATGATTTTTTTTCATCTTCTTCATCAATATGATGATCCAATATATGATTCATATAACCAATCATAGAAGTAAGTGGTGTTTTTAAATCATGAGCTAAATACATCAGCAATTCATGCTTATGTTCTTTTTCACTTAAATAAATCTGTTCATCCCAGATTCGTTGTTCCAATAAAGTTTCAATATATTTTTGAGCTTCCATAAATTGTGGGAACAAATAAAATAATAATGGTTTCTTCTTTATCTTTTTTCCTTCCATGCAAGATAATAATTCTTCCATACTTTTAAAAAAGGAATGAATAAAAAAGATTAATACACATACAAAACATACCGTAAATGCAATCGCATTTACTTCTCCAATATGCTGCAGGTAAAAATAATAAAAATCCCCACTCTTTAAAGCACCTTTATTTGCTAATAAAGTTGCATTTTTAGCAATTCCTATAATTCCTACCAACAATATTCCAGAAATACAACACATAATGATTAAAAACCGAATTACTAGTTGCTTTCGAAATTTCATGTACCAACTATTTTTCAATTTTATAGCCAACTCCCCATACCGTTTTAATAAATTTTGGATTTCGTGCCGGTTCCTTCATTTTTTCACGTAATCTTCTGATATGTACCATAACTGTGTTATTTGAATCAAAATATTTTTCTTGCCATACCGCTTCAAATAATTCTTCACTAGACACAACTCTTCCCCTATTTTTACATAAATACCAAAGAATAGAAAATTCAATTGGTGTTAAATTTAAAGGTTGATCATACAAGGTTGCTTGATGAGAATCATTATTAATAATCAATCCTTTAAAATCAATCACATTTACATTTTCAGTAAGTGCATTATATGTTTGATAACGACGTAATTGTGCCTTTACTCTTGCCACCATTTCTAATGGATTAAATGGTTTTGTAATATAGTCATCTGCACCTAAGGAAAGACCTTGAATTTTATCTATATCTTCTACTTTTGCGGTTAACATAATGACTGGAAAATTATATCTTTCACGAATGATCTTGCACATTTCAAATCCATTTATTTTAGGCATCATAATATCTAACATTGCTAAATCAACAGAATTACTTTTCATATATTCTAATGCTTCTTCACTATCATAAAATGCATGTACACAATATCCTTCATTTTTTAAATATAAAGATACTAAGTCTGCAATTTCTTTTTCATCATCTAGAACTAATATATTTGTTTGCATAAAACCCCTCCATATTGTTATTATAACAAATCTATATACTATTTTTTTTAATTTTATATATGTTAAGAAAAAATTAAGCTACATAATTAAAAAAAGCACCCATTGTTTAGATATAAACTATCTAAACATTGTGGTGCTATGAATACTTATATTATTTTGTTTGCATATAATTAGCTAATAAACACATTGTATTTTCAATAGCTTCTATATGCGTTCTTTCATAGTGATGACTTGTATCTACTCCAGGTCCAATGTTCGCAAATCTTACATCTTCTCCCCATAATGCTGCTTGTGATGAATCAGAACCATAGCTATTAAATACATCTACATTATATGTGATTCCATGTTCTTCTGCTATATCTTCTAATTTGAATCTTAAATAAGAATCATATACCGTCAATTTATCTTTTGCTGTAATACAAACACTATATTCATTAGATGTTTGTCCTTCTCCTACTGGTGCAACATCAATCGATACCAATTCATTTGTTTTTTCTGGAAGTGCTTTGGATATTCCATGTCCTACTTCTTCATAAGTACTAATAAAGAAATTTGTTGTATGTGCTGGAACAATTTTATTTTCTTTAAAATATCTTGCAAGTTCAAGCACGATGGCAACTGCTGCTTTATTGTCTACATATCTAGTTTTAATATATCCAGATTCAGTGTACTCAAAACGTGTATCCATATACACAAAATCTCCTACGCGTATTCCCAAATCTAATACATCTTGTTTTGTAAATACTTTTTCATCAAGACGAATTAACATATTATCTGCAGTTCTTTCACTCGCAGCTTTTACCTGTCCATAAGTATGTGTAGATGAGTATTTAAATGTTACCGTTCCTCTAATTTCCCCATTTTTACGCGTAATCACATGACAATTTTCACCTTCAATTGCTGCAAAACACCCTCCTCCAATCTTATGATATTTTAATCTTCCATCTGGTGTAATTTCTTTTACCATTGCCGCAAGAGTATCCATATGAGCTGAAATAGTAATTTGATGTTCATCATCTATTCCTTTTAAAGTAGCAATTAACCCACCCTTTTTCGTTACTTTACAAGACAATCCTAATTCTTCAAAATCTTTTTTGCATTCCATTACTGCAATGTCAGTATATCCTGCTGGACTAGGAATATCCAAATATTTTTTCATTTTTGAAATCGTATTTTCCAAATTAAATTTCATAATTCATTTCTCCCATCTTATAAATTTATGTTATTAAGTATACCATATTATTTTATTATTTATAAAAGTCTGTTAAAATTTCAAAAAATATTGCATTTACATATCATTTTATATTATTATCACTATTGACTTATTTAAAATTCACCAGAATTTATACAAGTAGATAGAGGTATTTATATGATTAATGACGGATTTATTTATCTTAGTTTTTTGATTTGCTTAATTGCAATCGTGTTCTTTATGGTGGACAAATTAAAATGGAAAATTTTTGATATTTTTTCACCTATGTTACTTATTTATTTGGGAGCCGCAATTTTAGGATCTTTTGGATTATTTGGCAAGACAGAAAGTGTCACAACTTATCAAAATATTATTAGCGTCAATTTCTTGCCCCTTATGTTAGTATTTATGTTAATTCAATGTGATTTAAGAAAAATATTTAAAATGGGACCTAAAATGTTGCTTTCCTTTCTATGTGCTTCTTTAACAATTTGCTTAGGTTTTATTGTTGCATTTATCATCTTCAAAGATCAGCTTGGTCCTGATGGATGGAGTATTCTAGGAGCTTCATCTGGTGCATGGATTGGTGGTACATCAAATATGATGGCAACTGCAAATGCACTAAATATTTCAGAAGAAGGACTAAGCTATGCAATTTTAATGGGGTCTATCTCTTATACTGTTTTATTATCAATTCTCATGATGACTCTAAAATTTATTAAACCTTTTAATAAATGGACAAAAGCAAATACTGCATATATTGATGAAACAACTGCACACCTAGAAAAGCATGCAGAACAAAAAGGAAAAGAAAAAGTTCCTACATTCATCGATGTTATGATATTGCTTGCTATTGGATTTGGTGTTTCTGCCATCTCACAATTTCTTGCTGGACACCTTCCCCAAATTGGAAATGTGCTTAATCCTCTAACATGGACAATTCTAATTACTTCTACAATTTCCATTATTTTAGGTATGACACCGATTGCGAAAATTAATGGTAGTAGTGTGATTGGAAATGTATTTATGTACATTTTACTAGCAGTTACAGGTAGTAAAGCAAGTTTCTTTGGTTTATCAAGTGCACCGGTATATATTTTAATTGGTTTCATTATTATTGCCGTACATTTGATTGGTTTACTTTTATTAGCAAAATTATTTAAATTAGATCTATTTGCATGTGAACTAGGTAGTATCGCAAATGTCGGTGGTGTTACTTCTGCTCCTATTTTTGCAGGCGTATATAACCCTTCTTTAATTCCTGTTGGAGTTCTGATGGGATTGTTGGGGAATGTCATTGGTACTTATGTTGCATTAACCTTAAGTCAAATATTACTTTCTCTTTGCTAAAGCAAAAAAAAGCTTTTTACTAAAAACTTTATTTAGTAAGAAGCTTTTTTATAATTACAATATTATGCCCTATCTTTAAATTTTTCTGTACAATCAAATTCTTTTTCAATATAAAACCATCTAAACACAGATGATTTTTCTCCAAAACATAAAAAAGGACCGTGATTTTTGACATGACCTCTCCAAATTAGATCTAAAATCTAACGATTAGAAGGTCGGTTCAAATACCGGTCCTTTTTGTTTTTTAATTGTATTATATTATAACTTTAAAGCTAATGCAGTTGCCTCGCGAATTGCTTCTAATGCTTGACCAATTGTATTTGCATCTCCAACTAAAGAACAAGAAATATCATCTTTCACTTCTTCATATAAAGATTGATTACTACGTGCTCCGCATGCATAGACAATATGGGTAAAATCATTTCTTACAACTTTTTCACCACGTACTTCTAAAACAACTTGATTTTCATTTACTTCACAAAGTTTCGTATTGCATAACATTTGTACTCCTTCTTCATGAAGTCTTTGCATCATTGGTATTCTTTCATTTACAACCATTTCTTTTGCAATTGCATCTGCCATTTCAATCATTGTAATATGTAATTCACCACGTTTTGTATGGTTAAGATATTCAGAAATCTCACATCCTACCATTCCACCACCAACAACTAAAACATTTCCTCCAAGAATTGTTTTTTCACTATTTAATAATTGCCATGCAGTAATTGCTTCATCATTTACCCCTGGAATAGGAGGTAATGTTTCTTTTGCTCCTGTCGCAATAATCACATGATCAAAATTTGCTTCTTTTAAGCTCATTGCTGTCGCTTCGAATTGATATTTTATATTTACATTTAATCGTTCTAATTCATGTAATAGATAAACAACCCATTTACTAATTGCTTGTTTATGTGGTGGTACGCATGCCATACATAATTGACCACCTAAACGATCTGTTTTTTCCATTAATGTAACCTTATGTCCACGAAGTGCTAAAATTCTTGCAGCTGCCATTCCAGCAGGTCCACCACCAACAATTCCAATATGCTTTGGATCTTTTGTTGAAGTAATACTCCATTCGCATTCACGACCACAGAATGGATTAATTACACAACTAGCTGGATGTCTTTTTGTTTGTTCACCAACACATCCAACAACACAACCTGTACATGGTGCTATTTCATCAAATTGTTTTGCTTCCGTTTTCTTTACAAAATATGGATCTGCTAATAAAGAACGTCCTAAAACAACCCCATCAACATAATCTTGTTGAACAATATTCAATGCCATGTGTGGATCTAATATTTTACCAACAACAATGACTGGTACACTACTTACTGATTTTATTTTACGAGCCTGTTCTACATTCAATCCTTCTTTTTCTCCATGTGAAGGAATAATCTTATTTGGATGCTCATACTGTACGCCACCGCTAATTTCAAAAGCATCGATACCATGCTCAATTAATGCTGGTACTAATTCGCAAATATCATCAATGGAATTCCCTTGTGCATCTTTTTCATCTCCACTGATACGTAAAATGATAGGGAAATCTTTTCCACATGTTTCTTTAATCGCATCAATCACTTCAAACAATAATCGTGCACGATTCCATAAACTTCCTCCATATGCATCACATCGTTTATTACGCATAGGCGATAAGAATGATCCTAACAACATATAACCATGTGCACAGTGTAATTCAATACCATCAAATCCTGCTTGTTTTGCTTGTAATGAACATTGTGCATATTGTTGAATCAATGCTGGAATTTCTTCTAATTTTACAGCACGTGTTTGTTGTCCCATAGAATTTATATAGCTACTAGATGCAAGAGGTGCAATACCATGAAAAGCAATGACACTTTCTGGACCTGGATGTGTAATTTGAGGTATAATTTTTGCCCCTTGTGCATGAATTTTATCTGTAAATTGTTTGTATTGTGCAATACTTTCTTCGCTTCTAAAACAAAGCGTATTTCCTAAATAAGGCATTCTAGGATCTACAGATAATGCATCTAAAATAATACATCCTACTCCGCCTTTTGCACGTTCTAACCAATACTGTTGCATACGCTCATTTACCGTACCATCCTGACTTTCATATCCAAGTGACATCGGTGCCATAAATGTGCGATTACGTAATGTCATACTGCCGATTTGTAATGATGTAAATAGTTTAGTTTCTACCATTTCCATTCATCTCCTTTTATAATGTACGAGCTACTTCAAATGCTTCTTCCACTGCATTCAATGCTCTTCTTGCTTTTTTCGCATCTCCAATTACATATACTGGAATTTGATGATTTTCACAATATGCTTGAATGTCTGATGTATCACGAGAACGAGCTCCAATTGCCATAACTACACTATCACAAGCTACAACTTTTGTTTCTCCATTATTTTCAATTTGTACACCATCATTTGTGATTGCAACACATTTACTATTACATAAAATATCTACATGTAATTGTTTTAATTTTCCATTCACACAAATTTTACGTAAATTTCCTAAATCTTTTCCTGCTTCATCTTGCATTTCAACAACATGTACTTCATGACCTTTTCCTGCTAAATAATCAGCAACTTCAAGTCCAACAAGACCACCACCAATGACACAAACAGAACCTTCTACATTCTCTGTTCCATTTAATAATGAGTGAGAATCTACAATATGTTTCTTTTCTTGTCCTGGAAGTGTAATTTTAATTGGTTCCGCTCCAGCAGCAACGATTACTTGATCAAAAGTTTCTTTTTCCAATAATGCTACATCTACTTTTGTTTCATAATGAACAGGTACTCCCATTGCTTCTACCTGTTTTCCAAAGTTATCTGCAGCAACTTCCATTTCTTGTTTTCCTGGAGCCTTTCCTGCTGTAATAAATTGTCCACCTAATTGATTACTAGCTTCAAAAATTTCAGGTAAATGTCCGCGTTCCTTTAATACTTTAGCAGCTTCAAGTCCAGCCATACCGCCACCAATAATAGCAACACGTTTTGGATCCTTTATCGGTTCTATTGTCCATTCCTCTTCATGTCCAATCATTGGATTACGTAAACATGTAATAAATGGACGATTTACCACATCACAGAATCCATCATAGCATCCTTGATTACATCCAACACAGTTAACAATATCTTGTGATCTTCCTTCTTCCGCTTTTAAACAGAATTCAGAATCTGCTAATTGACCTCTACCAACTACAACGAAATCTGCTTGTTCATTAGCAATAATTTCTTCAGCTTGTTCTGGTGTATTAATTCTTCCTACAGCAATTGTCAACATTCCTGTTTCTTTACGAATTTTTTCTGCATTTGACACGTTAAATCCTCTAGGAATATCTAATGGTGGTACTTCATATACCGTTGCAGGTGTGATAATATTACCTCTTGAAACATCTAATACATCTACACCTTCTTTTTGTGCTAATTTACAAAAAGCAACAACTTCATCAATGCTCAATCCATTTGGTAAGCAATCATCTTGTGCATCAATACGCATAAATAATGGCATATCTTCTGGAATATTCTTTCGAATTTCACGAATACATTCTAATGGAAAACGGCAACGATTTTCAAAACTTCCTCCGTATTCATCTGTTCGATGATTCAATCCACCACTTAAAAAAGAATGTGGTAAATAATTATGTGCACAATGGAATTCTACACAATCATAACCAGCAAGAGCTGCACGTTTTGCTCCTTTTCCATAGGCTTCAACAACTTCTTTTATTTCTTCAATTGTAATCGCAGGTAATGTGTATTGTCCTAAATTTAAATCATTCACAACAAACATTTTTGCTTTTGGATCCATTCCAACTGCAATACTTCCTTGCCATAATTGAACTCCAGCTTTTCCTCCTGCCTCATGAATTGCATCAGTTAACTTTTTATGTCCTTCAATATAAGAGTCTTCACTAATAGATACAAAATGAGCAGGTGCACTTGGAGTATGTACCGCTGCTACTTCAACAATGTTTAAAGCACATCCTCCTTTTGCACGCGCTTTATGGTATGCAATTAAACGTGGAGTAATTTCTCCTTTTTCTCCAGCCATTCTTGTTCCCATAGCTGGTAAAATAATACGATTTTTCAAGTGTAATCCTCGAATGTCACATGATGTAAATAAATTATTAAATTTCATAGAACCCTCCTATAACTTTACAATTGTATTATATATCTACTTAAATGGTTCTAAAATTCATATAACAAGTAAAATTTCTCATTTTCAAAGATTTTTATATTTCTTTCTGTATACACTTGGAGTACAATTCTTTTTCTTCAAAAAAATGCGTTGAAATGTACTTGTACTTCCAAATCCACAATCCATCGCAATCGTTGTAATTGACATATCGGTTGCCTCTAATAACGTTCTTGCATATAAAAAGCGAATTTCTTCTAACAATTTAGAAAAGCTAGATGAATAGTCTTGTAATAGTTGAGATATCGTATGTTCTTTTATACCTAGAGATTGTGCGCAATCTTTAATTGTAATTGGTGATGTAAAATTCACAAAAATATATTGAATAATTTGTAAATAAATATCCTTTCCATGATAGTAATGTTCTATATCCAATATTTTTGATTGTTGATACTGAATTGGTGACATTCCCGTATATTTATCAAATATACGATAAAACGTTGCTGTTGAAGAACATCCTAATTGATCAATAATATATGAAATATCCAACTCCTCAAAATGCAATAATGCACATGCATTTAAGATTTTTGCAAATTGTCTTAATTCTAAAAATGTCATTCCTGTTAACTGTCTTATTTTTTGATTTAAATAATTTGGATGATATCCTAATTCTTTTGCTGCATCTTCTACATTATATATACTAGAAGGAGATAAAATAATTCGTTGGATAATATACCAAATATCCTTTTGCGTACATTTATTAATATTCTTCAATGCATAACGACAATATAATGTATGCAATTCAAGAACTTCATAAATCATCATATTATAAGCACCAAAATCTTGATTTTCTTTTTCATTGTACACACTTTCAAATAATTCTTTAATCTTATAATCACAGTTTCCATCAATCATTGGATATGTTTTATATACTAATTCCGCATTTCTTCCTGATTCGTGTTTTTCCCACATCATATGCATAAACAAACCTATAAAAAATTTAATGATAATAACATTTAGTGGTTTTTGAATATTATATACACGATATAAATGATGGGAATATAAACATAAAAAAGAATTCTTTTCTAATTGGTATTCCTTTCCGTTAATCTCTATTTTTGCATTTCCATCAAAAACATACCATAACTCTACTTGTATATGTGCATGAAGCTCAATAGGCTTTGTAATTTCTAGTCGATCAATTTGAATTTCTTTCTCTTTATAATTATTATAATAATCAATTCCAGTAAACCATTCTTTTTGTTCTTTCATATGAATTCCTGCCTTTGTTGTTCTTTCTTATCTCAATTATAACGTATTCATACTAAAAATACATTTATAATTCATATACCACCAATATTTATACAAAAATCTAGATTGCATTCTAGTTTTATTTTTGTTAAAATAAAACTAGAAAAGGGAGTAGCTCACGTATATAGTCGTGGAGTGTGTCGTCAATACGATTGTTTATGCAATCCGGTTCACTTCGTAAGTAGCAAGACTTTTATTGAACAGCAATAAAAGTCTTTTTTTATTGCTAGAAAGGAATATATGTTATGTTTTTAGCTATTATTTTTATCCTTGTAGGCTTTTTCTTTTTAGTAAAAGGAGCCGATATTTTCGTTGACAGTGCCTCTGGAATTGCTTCGAAATTAGGTATTTCTACACTTGTCATTGGCCTAACTATCGTTGCTTTTGGAACATCCATGCCAGAGCTTGCCGTAAGTGTTACTGCAGCGTTAGAAAAAGCAAATGAAATTGCAGTAGGGAATGTGGTTGGATCTAATCTTTTTAATCTTCTAGTCGTTGGTGGATTGAGTGCTTGTATTTATCCAGTGGTTGTAAATCCTGCCATCATGAAACGAGATTGGCCATTGTCTACATTAGCGGCAGGAATTTTATTTCTATTCTTAATTCCTGATTTGACGATTGGGCGCATCGAAGCTTTCATCTTATTAGTTTGCTTTCTTATACTCTTATATATACAAATCAAGCACACCAAAAATGATGAGAGTTCAAAAAAAGATGAACCTCGTTCAATGCCAAAGCTACTTCTATTTTTAATTATTGGTATTACAGGAATTGTACTAGGAGGAAAATTAACTGTTGAAGGCGCTACTTCATTAGCAAAAGCACTAGGATTAAGCGAAACTCTAATTGGTTTAACAATTGTTGCCATAGGAACTAGTCTTCCTGAATTAGTAACGAGTGTTGTTGCTGCAAAAAAAGGCGAAAATGAAATTGCTATGGGAAATATTATTGGTTCCAACCTATTTAATATTTTATGTATTTTAGGAATTTCCTCTATTCTAAGCCCTATCCATGTTGAAATGACTGCGCTTATGGATACTGGTATTTTAACAATCGTTTCTTTAATCTTCTGGTTTGCATGTAAAAAATTCAAATTAGATAAACGTACAGGAAGCATCATGTTGGGTACCTATGTGTTCTATATGATTTATATTATTCTACGATAATCTTCTTATAAACAAAAAACACCTGCTATTAGGTGTTTCAGATTGTTGACAAAGTAGGTCTTATTGACAAGATCTGCTTTTCTTTACGCTTGTAAAACAAAATTATTCGATTCATTAACTTGTTTTTCCACATGAATTTTGAATGGCATAGAGATTTCCATCTCCATTTTGCCATTCTTTTTAAATTATGACATGCAAAAATCATCAGCACTTGATGCTGATTCTTTTTGATGCCTCGTAATCTTGTATAGCGTAGATTATGTTGTTCCTTGCAGTCTGCAAATACTCTCTCTATACTTTCTTTCCTCATTGGATATATCTTTTTCCATTCCAATGTATATCTGTATATTTGCTAACATAAATATGTACAAAAATGATCATTTCTAATGACTTCTCTGCATATAGCTGGTGTTACATATCCTGCATCTAGACAAATGTTTTTTATTGATTTTTTGAATTTATTATTTAATACATTATAGGCTGTGAAAAAAGAAGTGCTATCATGTACATTTCCTGGTACACATACACTAGCTAATACGAATCCATTCCTATCACAGAACGTTTGATGGCAATAGGCGAAACATTTTTCTTTTTCTTCATCAAAATTAATTTCTTCTTTTTCTATGGTCGTTAGCTTCTTTTT
>JAHHST010000089.1 GCA_020025055.1 Longicatena sp. | reverse complement strand
ATCTATAATAGAGTGCAAGGCAATTTAGAATAAAAAGAAAAGAGGTTTCTTCCTCTTTTCTTTTTATTCATGTAATGATTTTTCTTTATAATTGTTTTTTACAATGTTCCAAATATGATCTCCGATACGTTCTAAAGTACCAAGAATATCAACATATATACTAGCTGCAACACTTGACTCACATACGGAATCTCTCATACGTTTAAAGTGACGTTGTCTTGCTTCTAATTCAATTGCATCTAACTGATTTTCTTTGATATATAATTGTGTTATATAATCTTCATTTCCTTCAGTAAAATATTTTAACACAAGATCATTCATTTCTAATACAACATTGTACATAGAATTAATGTCATTTTTAGCTTCTTCCGTAAATAATCCTTTGTCATCAAATGTCATTTCATAAAACTCATTTAAGTTCATCGTTAAATCTCCAGCACGTTCAATATCTTTGATTACTTGAAGATTGGTGATAAAGCTATTCGTATCATGTTCACTTAAGTTATTGCGTGCAATATCCATTAAGTAATCTGTAATTTTTAAATCTAATGAATTGATTGCATCTTCATATTGCTTGCTTGCACCACTGTATTTACCAGATTGATCATTAAAATATTTTTGACTAGATTGTAAACAATCACGAGCAAGTTGACCCATTTTTAAGGTTGCCTGTTTACACACATCTAAAGCTCCAGCTGGAAGTGATTCAGCAAGTTTTGTATCGAGAATATCTAAATCTAAAGAAATAACTTCTTCTTCTCCCGGTAAAATTTTCTTGATTACTTTTACCATTAAACCAATACATGGGTAAGCAAGGATTGAAATTACTAATGCACGTAAAATATGTGCAATCGCAATTTGCATCATCGGTGGTACATTGAATGTTGTACTGATTGATGCGATTAAATCTACATATGGATGTAATAAGAACATAAATAGAATAGATCCTACAACATTGAATAATACGTTAACAGCAGCACTTCGTCTTGCGGCCAAACTTCCACCAATTGATGCGATTACCGCAGTGATTGTTGTACCAATGTTACTTCCAAATACAAATGGAAGAGTAGCAGTTAATGTCAATGCTCCAGAATCATAGATTTTTTGAATGATACCAACAACGGCACTACTTGATTGAACGAGTGCAGTCATTGCAATACCGCATATAAATCCTAGTATTGGTTGATTTTGCATTGTGATTGCAAGTGTTTCAAAAAATTCTAATTCTCCTAATTTGCTTAATTCATCACCCATTAAGCGTAATCCAAAAAATAGAATACCAAATCCTAAGACAATTTGTCCTGCATATGTTTGTTTCTTTCTTTTAGAGAATAATGTAATTAATACACCAATGAATACAAAATATAGAGCGAATTTTTCTACTTTTAAACCAATTAAAAAGGCTGTGATAGTTGTACCGATATTTGCACCGATAATAATCCCAACGGATTGTTCTAAGCTCATTAATCCAGCTCGTACAAAACTGATGGCAATTGCACTGGTTGCTGAACTAGACTGAATTAATACGGTAATCACTGTACCAATCAAGATGCCTTTCCAAGGCTTGCTTGTATATTTGTTAATATACTCTCGTAATTTTTCGCCAGCAATACTCTTTAAACCATCTCCCATAAATTGGATTCCAAATAAGAACAAAGCTAATCCTCCAATAATGAAATCCCAACTTATTGAAGGTGTAGAAAGAGCTTGTGTAGCTATACATATCATAATTTAACCTCCAAAATTCAATATGAATCAAATTCATATTAACAGAAATTAAACATATTGTATAGAAAGATTTGAAATTTATGTAAAATTTTTCATATATACATATATTTTTGTGTTTAAATTCATATATTTTTCTTCTTCATTCTTAAATAATTGCTAGATACTTTTATAGTTTACATGCTATAATATATGTAATTTGAAAGAGAGTGTGCTTTTATGGAAATCATAGTCATTAATCAAAGTAGTGAAAAACGATGGAATCGTTATAAAAAAGATTTTGAAACAATTGCAAGAAGAGCAAAAGAAGTTTTACAGTTAAAAAATGAATACAGTGCGTCTGTTATATTCGTAGATCCAAGTGAAATACATGAAATAAATAGAGATTATAGACATATTGATCGGCCTACAGATGTGATTAGTTTCGCATTAAAAGATGGGGAAGACGATTACGAAATGATGGAAGGAAATGATGAATTAGGAGATATATTCATTAATATCCAAGCAATCGTAGATCAAGCAAATGAATACGGACATTCTATGCGTAGAGAAGTTTGCTTCTTATTTACACACGGATTATTACATTTGTTAGGGTACGATCATATGAATCCAGAAGATGAAAAAGAAATGTTTAATTTACAGGATGTGATTTTAGATGATATCGTTCCTAAAAAAATACGTAAATAAATTCAAATATGCTTTTGCAGGACTATTTGATGGTATTTTGCATGATCGAAGTATTTTACTTCAATGTGTAATTGGCTTTTTTGTAGTCTTCGTTTGTAGTCTATTACAATTAGAAATTTGGGAATGGATTGTCATTATTCTATTTATCGGTGCAGTTGTTTCTTTGGAATTTATAAACAGTGCATTGGAAACAATTACAGATAAAATATCTCCAGAATATTCAGTAGAAGCAAAAAAAATAAAAGATTATGCAGCGGCAGCTGTATTAGTTATGTCAATTGCTGCAGCTGTATCAGGTATTTTTATTATAGGGAATAAAATTTTAAATTAAAGAGAGGACATAAAATGAATTATAAATCAGGTTTTATTGCAATTATAGGTAGACCAAATGCTGGAAAGAGTACATTGTTAAATACACTTTTACATGAAAAAATTGCTATTACAACTCCAAAAGCACAAACCACAAGAAATAATATTAGTGGTATTTTGACAAGAAGTGATGCACAATTTGTATTCACAGATACACCAGGGATTCATAAACCAAAGCATGAATTAGGAAAAACATTAAATAAAAATGCATATACTGCAATTGCTGAAGCAGATGTGAATTTTTGGGTTGTAGATGCAACACAACCATTTGGAACTGGAGATGAATTCTTATTAGAAAAAGTTCGACAATCTCATATTCCATGTTTTTTGATTTTAAATAAGATTGATTTATTAGAAAAAGAAAAATTAATACTTACGCTACAAAAATGGCAAAGTAAATATGACTTTGCGGAAATTTTTCCAATCAGTGCGTTGACGCAAAACAATTTAGATGAATTATTAGAAGTGACAAAAACTTATTTAGATGAAGGTCCAAAATATTTTCCAGATGAGATGATTAGTGACCATGGAGAACAATTTCAAATAGCAGAAATTATACGCGAAAAAGTTTTGACAAAAACCAATGAAGAGGTACCTCATTCCGTGGCTGTTGTTATTGAAAAAAGAGATGAGACTCCTTCTTGCATGTATCTGCAAGCATTGATTGTTGTGGAGAGAGCATCTCAAAAGGCAATATTAATTGGGAAACAAGGATCTATGATTCGTAATATTCGATTAGCTGCTCAAAAAGATTTAAAAGCCAAATTTAATAAAAAAGTAGAATTAGAATTATATGTAAGAGTCGAAAAAAATTGGAGAAATCGAAGTAATAAATTACAGCAATTTGGATATCTAGAATTAGATGATAAAGATGAATAATGATGTAGAAGGATTCGTTGTCTATTCTCGCGAATATAGAGAAAATGATGCTATCCTACATATCATTACAAAAAATAATGAAAAGGTACAATGTGTTGCAAGAGGAATTCAAAAAATTAATAGTAAAAATGCATCTGCGTGTCAGTTATTTACTCATTCACGATTCCAATTGCTTCAAAAGACAAGTACAGGACTACATACTTTAAAGAATGCAGAAGTTGTTCAAGGTTATCGACATATTCGTGAGGATTTGCTAAAACAAACTATTGCAATTTATATGTGCGAATGCGTAGATCAAAGTGAATTTACTAATGATATGTATGATTTGTTAGAACAATCATTTGCTATTCTTGAGAAAACAACACAACCAGAGTGTATATTATCATTATTTCAATCTATTATAAACCGTATGCATGGAATAGAGCCCTTTGTGGATGGTTGTGTAAAATGTGGAAAACAAAATCATATATGTGCAATTTCTGTTCTAGACGGAGGATTTATTTGTCAGTCTTGCTTTCACAGTATGAAAGATATGACATATAGTAAAACTCGTTTAAAATATTTTCGATTACTTTGTAAAGCAAGTATAGAAAATTATAATATTTTAGAAACACTTAATGGGTTTACTTATGATGATTTTTTTGAGCTATACTCATTTTTTCAAGAATATGCAGGTGTCTCTATTAAAAGTTTTCGTTTTTTAAAATCAATTATAGAGATAGAAAAG
>JAHHST010000088.1 GCA_020025055.1 Longicatena sp. | reverse complement strand
GTTTTATAAATAAATATCCGTTATCATAGTGATACAAAATATGAAACGGAGGAAATCTTATGAAATCAATTTATGAACGCACCGGCAAAGGTTACACACAACAAGGAGATTATTTGTTGCCAAATCTTCAGTTAAACGGAGAACCTGAATACAATATTGGTATCTGGGGACAACGTTATCGTCAGCATTTAAAAAAGCAACATAAGGTGATTTTCTACAATTATTTAACCAAAGGTACATTGTATCAGCACCTTGCAGAAGTAGATGAACGTGCTGAAAGTATGTTTAATCAGCTTGTTAAATCACTTGCCGAAAAAGAAAATATTACCGAACAACTAAAAGAAAACGATATGCTGCTATGGGTTAAAAAGATGAATAACATCCGTAACAGAGCAATGGAAATCGTGAACAGCGAGGTGATTTATGTATGAGAAAAAATTTCATTATCACATTGGTTTTGTTCTTCGCTTTATCATTATCGGCTTGTACTAGGGTGGAAACACCAGCAGAAACAAGTAGTGTTTTACCTACTTAAGAAACAGAAGTCATTGAAAAAACTTCAAATCAAATCACTACATCAGAGCCAGCAACAACAGAAAAATCCACTGCTCAAGTTATCGTTCCAAAGGAAGAACAAAGGGAAAATGTTTCAAGTTCTGCAACAACTTTACCACAAATTCCAGAAGTAAAACCAACGCAAAAACCTAAACTAACTGAAGATAAAACTACTCTCAAAAATGTTCCTGAACCTACTAAACCAGTTAAAGAAACAACGATTCAGGCAACAGAAAAGGCCACTAAAGAACAGAAAGTAGACATTGACCATTACATAGAATTCGCAAAGAATTGCGCATTGAATATCGGTTTAACTTACGATGTTGAAGCAACAGAATGTTGGGATACCCCTATTTCTGTTACATCAAAAACCACATCAACTATCACAAATATCGAAAGCAGATTGAACCGATATAAGAATATAGAAGGCTTTGAATCTATCTGCATTTGGTATGAAAAATACGACGAAAACGACTACGATCTATACATAGGATACGCATAATACAAAAAGATAAGGCACAGTTTATGGACTTCAAAATCCATTGCTGTGCCTTGTTTAATGTATAACTTATGTAGAACAAGTTTTTATGTATAATCTTAGCGAGCAGACCATTTGGGTAGCCACTTGCTATCCAAACGGTAAAACTGCATCGCATGAGCATCTCAGCGAGCAGTGCATTTGTGTCCTCACGTCCACAAATGCCTCGTTAGGGAACACCCTAAGACCTGTTAGTAATCTAATAATTAAACAATCCTTCTACATTGCTATTAATTATGTTGACTCTGTAACATTTTCCTTGTTCTGGAAGCTTGCATAACTTTCCTTCGTTTTCTTGAAGTATTTTTTTTGTATGAGTAGCAATACTTTCTTGCAGATTTTTATTTTTAGGATCAACACCTAAAGAATTTATTTCATCTGCATCTGCAAATTTATATAAATCAGACGAATTTTCTGCTAACTTTTTCAGATCCATTTCCTGATCCTTTGTAGGTAATAATTCAACTATATCGGCTAAAAGAATTTCGTATATTTGAAAATGTTGACTAAATTCAAGATTAGTAATATGCCTTCCACAAACTCTATAGTTTATTTGATTCCAATTTACAATTTCTTTGTCAATAAGTTCTTCTTTAAATTCCCTACTTAAATTATCAATAGATTCTCTATTTGCTTTCTTATCAAATCTTTTTATAAATTTTTTTAAATAGCGATTTTCTAATTGTAATCGATAGTCATCTTTCGAAGACTCATCAATAGGAATCCTATCATCATCAATTACATGAAATTTATTTTTTAATTCCATTTTTTCATTTTCGGTAAACTTATAAACTCCTCCAACTGGTTGATATTTTCCGGTGTTACGTTCATTTTTTACTAATAAATATTTATTACCCACTTTGATTCTAAAGAGGTACGCAAAAGAAATTCGTACAATGCTTTCTTTTTTAACAATATCTCCTCTTAGTAGTTTTCTTTGTGAAGTCTTCCAATTAGTATTGTCGGTTAAATCTTCTGCCAAAGATTTAATTTTTGGTATTGCTAAACCTAAAAATATACCAGTAATACTGCCTATCGTTACCCAGCTTTTGTACTCTGAAATAAACATAACTCCAACACAAAGAATAGAAAAGATAATTATTCCTATAAACTTCAAAATTTTCATTAGATTATCTCCTTCCAATAGGAATATCGACTCTTTGTTTTGCAACACATAGTTCATCTTTAATAATGTAACATTCTATATAGTGGTTTCCATAAAAATTACTATGTTCGATAATTCTATCTCCCTTTTCAAATATTTGTCCTCGAAGCATATTTCTTCTTTCTGCCTCTGGGCCAACGTTTTTAACTTTCCACATTATTTTATAAGGAGGAGGACAATCAGTATATTCCATTTCACATCGAATTTCAAAATTATGCGGTAAATATCGAGATAACATCGTCATAAATTGAGCAATTGGTTTTGGTCTAAATCCATTACCACTAACTTGACAAGAAATTCTACATTTATATTGCGGACAATATGTATATAAATCTTCTATAAATTGTTCCGTTTCTGCAAATGATCTAACTTTTACTACATAGTAATTTGAATTAGAAGTACTTTCTAAAGATGATGTGTTTTGATCCCAATAAACATGATTAAAAAATCCATACCACGCTTGAATAGCCTCATCCTCTGTACAATCATCTTTAAACAAAACGTCCAAATCTTCTATTTTACTTTTCAATCGATTTTTCCAATTTGTCATTTTCTTTTTATCGATTTTTCTAGGAGTTAGATCTCTTCCATCGTCCACTGGGGCCGATACACTTGTATAAACATCTAATCTTTTTATAATAGCTTCCATTGTATAATAGAAAAGCTCATCGATTCGAGTATATACATTTTGTAATTCTTCATTGCAAACAACTGTTTGTAGTAACCCACTTGGCATATTCTTCCATATTTCTCTTGACTTGCAAAACATTTTGGAAAGTCTAACTACTTTCCTAAGTTTACCATCTGATAAATCATTTTTTTCTTTAAACCAATCAGTTAATCCTCTTAGATCTCGTTTGGTCCATTCTGAACCAGAATGCTCATACTCCCAACATTCAAGAGATTCGTTATAAGTTCGTCTATAGATTGCAAAATCAATATGATAACCTTCAGCGTATGAAACTCTTACACAACTCGTTTTTACCTTGGGAGCAGTGTTAAATTGTTTTGTTTTATCTTTCAATGCGGCAGCAACCATATTTCTAGTTGCCAATGCACCTTTATCTCCAAGATCTTCTTTATCAAAAACAATTGCTACATCAATATCATAATCATTATCATCATTTTGAACTACCGTTGACATAGCAACACTACCTTGAACACAAGTTTCCTGTATTACATAATTAGTATCATTATCTTTGTTATATTCTTTTAACCCGTCCTTAAGTCTTTGAATATTTAAGTTTGCTTTTTGATGTAATTTATTTTGTTCATCTTGTGATAAAACTACTTTTGAAGTATAAAACGTGTTAAATTTTGCAGATAAATCATACATTTTATTCTCAGCTCCTTTCTGTAAAAAATAATGAAATAATATTTTTATATAAAACTTTAAATATGAACAAAATATCTTCACAATATATTTTATACTATTTTCAGAATAAACAATCCTTTTATCATTCACTATAAAAATCATCTAATATATATGTAGTTACAGGTGTTATGTATAATTGATAACGAATGACTAAATCGACTAAATCATTTCCATCAATCAATGTAATCGGAGAGCCTTCTCTACTAGCTACTCTTGCACTATTGGTAAAGCGACTATTTGTAATAAACACTCCATAATCCGCTTGAAATTTATTCATAGCACCTAAAAACTGATTAATATCCGGTTCTGTAACTGGGCCAGTATTATATCTTTTACATTGAATAACTACCCTTGTTGTTCTAAAATCATCTAAATCTTTATGATATCCATATCCATCAATGCCACCATCATTACTAATTTGAACTCCTTTATTAGTAAATTCAACGCCCATTTTTGTAAGCAAAGAACGAGAAAATGCTTCAAATTTTTTAGGAGACATTCTTGCAATAGCATTCAATAAATTTTCTTTAAAATCATTTTTTATTTGATCTTCAGACATTGACTCATCAACATTTGTTTCAGTAACGTTTGTGTCTATATTCTGCTGAGTTTTATTTTTTTCACTTAACTCATTCCAAAATTTCTTTGAAGGAATCATAATTTCTTTATCTACATCTAGAGAATCTACATCTATTTCCAAACCTTTTTTAGTTAATGTAATTGTAGGATTTCCTTT
This sequence comes from Longicatena sp., assembly GCA_020025055.1. Classification (GTDB taxonomy): domain Bacteria; phylum Bacillota_I; class Bacilli_A; order Erysipelotrichales; family Erysipelotrichaceae; genus Longicatena_A. The sequence goes on along the minus strand of JAHHST010000088.1, from coordinate 69 downwards.
TGTGTAGCTTACAAGTTCTGTAAATGATAAATCCTTTATCGCAAAATTGAATTTAAAGTTGAATTCCTT
>JAHHST010000087.1 GCA_020025055.1 Longicatena sp. | reverse complement strand
ATATAATATGAGAATGGAATATGGGGATGATAGAAAAAGAAAATGTAGCTAAGGTAACAAGAGCAAAAGAATTGTATGTTTTGCGTGGAAATTTAGGACTGGTAGCATTAAAATTTTGTAGATAGTTTAAAAATATATACAAGTACTGTTAAGAAAACAAGTTAAATTAAAAATATGGAAATCGAATAGAACGATAAATGCTACTTGATAAATGTTATTTTATAATAGAAAGGAGAATGTTTGTGAAAAATAAAAATATGAAAAAATTAACTATATTATTTTTAAGTATGGTGATGTGTGGAACGCAATGTATGATGCATTCAACATATATACATGCAGCGGATAATCATCAAGAAACTCAGTTAGAAAAAACAAATAAAAGTAATGATTTGCAGGCGAGGGGTAGTTGGTTTGAGAATTATTCAAAAAAGTGGAATGTAGATTCCTTACGTCCACTTGGAATAAATGAAAGTGCTTTTAATTTGCCTGTGCAAACAAGTAAACTAGTGTTAGAATTTAGTGCCAGGGTAAATAACTTTAGTTCAAGTGAACCATTAGGTGCTAAAATAGAGTTTAAAAATAAACGAGTTATGTTTAAAGTAGAAAATGAAAACACAATAAATCATTGCAATGCAAATAGTACATGGGCAAATTCAACACATTTTACAATTGGAAACGATTTTAATACATATCGTATTGAATGTGATGCAAATAATGGAAAAGCAAATGTATATATTAATGATATACATATTGGAAATGCAGAAATAGATTTACAAAACAAAAAAAGTGATAAGGAAGGACTATCAATTTGGTCTGGAAATAATAAGTCAGAGCTTGCATGGGTAAAAGTTTATGAAGAAGGAAAATGCATTGTAAATGATACATGGACAGAAAGTAAACCTCAAAAAGTTTCACAACAAGTGTATAGGAAACCTGGAGATGAAAGTATTATTGAATTTCGTGCAAAAGTGAATAAATTTAATCAAGGTGAAGTATTCGGTACAAAAATAGAATATGGAAATCAAAGATTAATGTTACAATTAAATAAAGATCAAGTAAAATATTGTGATGAAATAAATACATGGGGAAAAAATGTAAAATATGAAATAGGAAATTTGTGGCATACATACCGTTTAATTACTCATGCTGCAAATAAAAAAGCTACTTTGTATATTGATGGAACTAAAATTACAGATATTCCTTTGCAACAGAAGGAATGTGGAAACGAATTTCGTATTTGGTCAACAGCAGGGGAAGCTGTATTAAATTATGTGCGAATTTATGAAAAAAATAGTAAAGTAGATGTTCCTAATTGGGAAAATATTGATAAAAAAGTTGATGTAAAGCCATGCTCTAAGAATAATGCGACTGCATTGGATATTTCATGGACAAAAGCAGATAAGGCTAATGCGTATAAAATTAAAGTAAAAGATACTTTAAATGAAAACGTTATACAGGAATTTGAGACAATAGAAACATCGGCTGTTATCACAAATCTAAAAACAGGAATTGGATATAATATTGAAATTCAAGCAATAAATGAACAAGGTGTGTCTAAAGAAAAATTGAGAGGATATGGAAACACAAAATATAATTTTTCTAACAATAGTGAGTTATCCATTAAAAATTTGATGGTTGCAGGACAAGGCTATACAAGTTATCGTATTCCATGTTTAGTTGCAACAGAAAAAGGTACACTTTTGGCAATGGCAGAAGCTCGTGCTAGTGGAAGTGATTGGGCTCCTATGGATGCTGTATTGATGCGTAGTGAAGACGGAGGAGAAACTTGGTCAGAACGTACGATTATGGCAGCAGGGAAAAAGGAAGGATTTGCTTGTAATAATCCAATTTTAATTCCTGGAACAGATGAACAAGGGCGTAGTAATGTTATTATGATTTATTGTAAAGACTATGGGACAAGTATTCATGGAAAAGGCGGAGTTTTTGTTCGTAAGAGTGTGGATGATGGAAAAACTTGGAGTGAACCATACGAGATTACTAAAAATTGCCGTCCAGAGTATCGAAATGTTGTTGCAACTGGTCCAGGTCATGGAATTCAATTAAAATATAATAAAAATCATAGAGGACGTTTGGTTGTATCTGTATGGATGACTCCAAAAAAATATGGTCGTCCAGAAACTTCTCATGGACCAGCAGAAGTAACAACGTTATATAGTGATGATATGGGCGATACATGGCAAATGGGTGAAATTATTCCATTAGGTGATGTCGTGAATCCAAATGAATCAACCGTAGTAGAATTAAATGATGGTCGTGTTTTGGTAAATATGCGTAATACAACAGGAAATCAAAAAAGAGCAATTTCAATTAGTCCTGATGGTTCAAGTGCATGGAGTGAACCTTATTTTGATGATGCATTAAATTGTCCAGTATGTTTTGCGAGTTTAACACGTTATGATGATAATACGATTTTATTTGTTAATCCTGATACAACATCTGGAAGAACAAAAGGAACTGTAAAGGTTAGTTATGATAATGGACAAACATGGGCAGTAAAAAGAATGATTAATCAAAGTTTTTCTGGCTATGCAGATATTGCAGTAACCGAAAGAAATGGTGAAAAACAAGTATGTGTATTATTAGAAACAGTGGTATCTGAAACAAACGGGAATAATACTTTAACTTTATATCGTTTTCCACTTTCATGGATTACAAAAGGATTTGAAGAACAATTAGTTTCTTTAAAAATTGATTCTGAAAAGGTTGATTTACATAAAGATATATATGATTATGACATTAGAGTAGATACAAATACAAAAGAAGTAAATATAGAAGCAGAAGCATTTGATAAAACGCTTAAAATCACATGTGATGAAAAGCCACTTGAAAATAATAAAATTAAAATCAAATTAGATAGTATAAAAACAACAAGTAAGATTAAAGTTGGAAATCATATTTACACATTAAATTTTGAAAAAGATAGTCCAGTAAGTAAGGAAGATTGTGTATTACATTATACAATGAATACATTCGAAAATGGAAAAATAATAGATGCTACAACCTATCATAATAATGGTATGGTAAAAGGATCTGTAACAAAAAATTCGAGTGGTAAATTTGAGGATAGTGCGGATATACAAAATGGTGAAATAATTGTACAAAATAGTAAAGGACTTGCATTTGGTATTAATGATTTCACTGTGAATACGTGGATCAATCCTAAAAACACAGGAAAACAACAATTTATTTTTTGGTATGGATCATTTGGAGCAGGTGCCAATGCATGGTGGGTACGTCGTGAGGATAATGGAAGTGTTCAATTTTTATTAGGTGATGGAAAAGGACATGAAGAAACAATTAAAACATCCGCTGGGGTACTGCCAGAAAATCAATGGTCTAATCTTGCTATTCTTCGTCAAAATAAAGTAATTAAAATTTTAATCAATGGGGAAGTAAAAGCTAGTAAAAAGATGGAATCAGACTATGACATAAATGGAGAAAATATTTTAGGAATTAGTTTAGATAAAAGTGGAAATGGACGTAAATTTGTTGGAAAAATGGATGAATTACGAATTTATAATTATGCATTATCAAATGAACAAATACAAAATTTACAGAATAACAAAGCACCTATAAGCGCTGCTAAAGATATTTTGGCTTTTTCAATCAATGGTTATAATGGAAAAATAAAAAATAAAACAATTGAATTAACACTTCCAAATGGAACAAATTTAAAACATCTTATTCCAAATATTACTGTTGCAAAAGGCGCATCTATTTTACCGACGGATAAAATCGTTACTGATTTTACAAATCCAGTAAAATATATAGTTACCGCACAAGATAAAACATCAAAAACATATACAGTAAGTGTTACATTAGGAGATGTAAAAACAGATGAAAAAGTAAAATATGAACAACCAAATCCAGTAAAAGTTTATTCGACATCTGATAAAAATGGAAATATTGTAAAAATGAATTTTTTAGGAGATAGTATTACTTATGGACAAGATCCTGTAAATGGACAGAAACAAGTAAAGCAGTATCATGCCTATTTGTCTGATAAGCTTAAACTAGATACTACAAACTATGGTGTAAGAGGAAGTGTCATATCTGTTTTGGATAGAGGAGGAGATAGTAAACCATTCACGGTACGTTATAAAACAATGAGAGAGGATGCTGATGTCATCTTTGTATTTGGTGGAACAAATGATTATGGTGTTGGAAATGTACCATTTGGAAAATGGAGTGATCACACAGATACGACATATTTAGGTGGATTACGCGTATTGATGGAAGGATTAATAAAAAAATATCCTAATAAACAAATTGTGTTTATGACACCTATTAGACGTTCACAAAAAGGAGCAAATCGTGCAGGTAAAGTACTTTATGAATATGTTAATGCAATTATTGATATGGGAAAAGAATATGGAATTCCTGTATTAGACGCATACCATGCAAAAGAAATGGATTTATTAGAAAATAAACAAGATTATATCACAGATGGTTTACATCCATCTACAAAAGGTCACGAGAAAATGGC
>JAHHST010000086.1 GCA_020025055.1 Longicatena sp. | reverse complement strand
CGTGTATCTTTTATGCCATATCAAAAACAAGGTGTAAATTGGTCAATCGATATGGTGACTGTAATGGAAAATGGAAAACATTATATGAATTCATTTTTAGAAATTACAGCTGATAAGCCAGATGCTGCACGTATAGATTATATTGATTTTGATAGATTCACAATTAATAATAAAGATACAAAAGGTATTTGGAGTATTCCTGAGGAAGATAAAATTTCATCAATGTGGATTGGAAAACATGAATTGATGTTAGGTCAACCTATTTATGCAGATGGTTTATTCTTTGGATCTGAATTCCCTGCACAAGATACGGATATTGTAGATGATGCCATGCAAATTCGTTATTATTCTGGTAAATCAATTGCAAAAATGTCAAACGATGGACAAAATGTTAAGGGTGGAAAAACATTCCGTACTTGGAATAATGTAATTGGTGCTGCAACAGGAACACCAATGGATGTTGTTCAAACAGATTTCTTTAATTACATTGAAGATATTGCTACACCATCAAAATTCCGTAAACAATATAATTCATGGTATGACAATATGATGAATATCAATGATAACAGTATTGAAAAATCTTTCTTAGGATCTGAAAAAGGATTAGCAGAAAACGGAATTGAGCCACTTGATAGTTATGTTGTTGATGATGGATGGAATAACTACAACAATAATGAAGGAAATGTACACGCTCCTAACGAAAGTGGAACTACGTTAAATCAAACAGGATTCTGGGAATTCAATGATAAATTTCCAAATGAATTATATACATCATCACACTTGGCAGATAAATTGAATTCTAGTTTTGGTGTATGGGTTGGTCCACAAGGAGGATATAATTTCTTTGGCGGATTTGCTGATTATTTAGAAGCTATGGGAACAGGTTTTGCACAAACGAACAGTGCATTAGGTAAAGTGGTTTGTACAGGATCTAGAAAATATATTAATAATTTTGAAACACGATTTACAGATTATCAAACACGTTTTAATATTGATTACTGGAAATGGGATGGATTTGCATCACGTCCTTGCAATAATTCTAAGCATGATCACATGGTTGGTGGAGATCATAATATGTACTTTACAAGCGATATGTGGGAAGCTTGGACAGACTTATTTGAAAATGTTCGCGAAGCTAGAAGAAAAGAAGGAAAAGATTTATGGATCAATGCAACATGTTATATTAATTTATCACCATGGTTATTACAATGGGTAAATACAATTTGGGTGCAAGATTCAGGAGATACAGGACAAGCTGGTGATGAAGCAGCAGCAAGACATCAACAAAAAATTTATTATCGTGATGATGTTTACTATAATTTATATAAAAAGAATCAAATTCAATTCCCATTAAAAAATATTTATAATCACGATCCAATCTATGGAGTTTCAGACAACAGTAATGCAACAACAGAAGTATTCCGTGAATTCTTGTTTGATAACGCAATGCGTGGAACAGCTTTCTGGGAATTATATTATTCACCAAGTATTTTTGATGATGCAAAATGGAAAGTTACAGTTGATGCATTAGATTTTGCTGAAAAAAATCATGATGTATTAAAAAATGCTAAATTGTTTGTTCAAGAAGGAAAGAAACCATCTAATGGTGTTTATGGATATTCTGCATGGGATAATACAAAAGGATTTGTTTCTTTTGTAAATCCAACAAATCAAACACAAACATATACCTTAACATTAAATAATATTGTAGGTGTTCCTACGGATATGAATAATCTAAGTCAAACTTGTATTTATCCATATACATCAGAACCTACAAATAAGACTGTGAAATATGGCGATACATTCACTGTAACATTAGAACCATTCTCAACTAACATTTATGAATTTGGTTCTACAGATCATGTGTCACCACAATTGGTTTCTGCTAAAATTAAATCATCTGATAAAATTGAAGTTCGTTTTAATGAACGTATGAGTGATAAAGCACAATTTATGGTAAATGGTGTAAAACAAGAAGCAAAATTATTAGATGACTATCGTACATTTGAAATTAAAACAAGTGGATTAAAGGATCGTGCAGATTTACAGATTACTGAAATCAAAGACATTTATGGAAATAAAGCAGCAGACGTAAAAGAAAATATTAGAACATCAAATAAAATTGTTGATATTAATAAAAAAGCTGATTTAGAGGCTAAATCAAATACATCTAAAGATTTATTTAAATTGGATAATAAAGAATATCAAGTAGCTAAAAATGGTATTAAAGGTACAGGTGATTTTAGTGTTTCAATGTTAGTAGATACATTAGATTCTAATGTAACATTATTACAACAAGCAGATGATTATAAATTATCAATTGATCAAGATGGATATATCGTATTTGATGTAAAAGGTAATAAAATCAGTAGTAAAGAAGAAATTATAACTGTAAAAGAAAAAGCTCACGGAAGATTTAATACAGAATCTTATGTTGAAACAACAACAAATAAAAATATTGTAGGTAAAATCAACGATGGACAAATGCATACAGTTAATGCGGTACGTGAATTAAATGGAACAATTAAATTATATATTGATGGAAGATTATCAAGTTCTTTCTATAAAAAGGATGTAAAAGACAATTTATCAGGTAATCCAATTGTATTGGGTGATAAAAAATTCAATGGATATGTTGGAAGCATTTCAGTAAAAAATAGTGCTAGTTATTATGATGATGCAGCTAAATTTGCGAACCAATATAACATTGGCAAATCAGCTAAAAAACTAGATAAAACTGGATGGAAAGCTGTAGCATGTTCAGAAGCTTCACAAGAAGTGAAACCTAATATTGATGGTGCAGCAGCTAGTGTATTAGACAATAATGCTTCAACATTTTGGCATTCAAACTATAGTGGAAATGATAAATGTAATGGGGTTCATACTTTAACAATTGATTTCCAAAAACCTTTAACATTTGATTCATTGGAATATATTGCAAGACCAGGTGGAAATGCTTCTAATGGAACTTGGGAAAAAGTAAATGTTATTGGAATTGATGATAAAGGAAAAGAAACAAAACTATTAACTGATCAAGCAATAAAATTAAGCAATAATGGATATGTATTTAATTTTGAACAATCACAAACATTTAATAAAGTTCGTTTTGAAATTCAAGGAAAAGGCGGTTTTGCAAGTGCTGCAGAAATTAATGCATATGAAAAAATTAATATGGATACAAGTGCAGTATTAGAATTACAAAAAGAAGCACATGATTTATTATTAAGCATTAAAAAAGAAGATTATGAAGTTGCATCATATGAAAAATTCGCAAATAAAGTTGATGAAATTATGAATATGGATTTATTTGCTAAAAAGGATCTCGTAGATCAACTTAGAAAAGAGTTAAATGAAGCTAAAGATAATCTTAAATTAGCAGAAAACGGAGAAACTGTTGAAGTAAATAAAGATAAATTAAATGAAGCAATTGCAACAAAACCTGCAAAAGGTGAAAATGCATATACAAGTGAAAGCTGGAAAGCATACTTAGAAGCATTAGAAAATGCAAAAGAAGTAAGTGCTAAAAAAGACGCAACTCAAAAAGAAGTTGATTCTGCAAAAGAAGCATTGATTTCTGCAATGAATGGATTAAAAGAAAATCCAGATTTAACACCACTTGAGCCAAGTAAACCGGTTGTGCCAATGACACCACTTGAGCCAAGTAAACCAGTTGTGCCAATGACACCACTTAAACCAAGTAAACCAGTGGTTCCATCAAAACCTAATGCAAATCAGTCAAATAGTGATAAAGTAGAAAATGAAATTCCATCAACAGGAGTTTCAACAAATCAAGCATTATTATGGGCAATGGTATTGGGAGCAGGTGCTGCTTTATTAGTAACAAAAAAAAGAAGAGCACAAAAATAATAAGAAAAATATTAAGTTAGTATAAAAATAGCTAAAGATTCATATGTATTAAGATCCAATTAGAAATAAGAATTTATTCCTCTGTTTCAATTGGGTCTTTATTTTATAAATATAGTATATACTAAGAAAAATATATGGAGTGAAGTAAAAAAAAACGCATTTAAAAAGTAGATTGTTAATTTTTTTGCGTTTTTGTTGTGATTTTGTTAGTCTAAAAGTAGAGATTAAGACGATTTTATATGAATAGAATTTCATTATGATACGCATTTTAAAAATTGTCAAATGAGGATATAGGAAGTTTGTTTGATATACTATAAAATTATGGATACATAAAGGAATTTAAGTTTCTTGAATATAGAAGGAGTTGATTTAGATGAAAATTTTAGATTATACAATGTATTTGGATGATTATATTAAAACATACGATATTGTTTTAATTCAATTTGGTTCTTCTGCATGTACGCCTTGTAGTGCAATATATGAGAAGTTAGATACATGGTTACAAGTTCATAAAGAAGTTTATGGTATTTATATTCCTATTGAACAATTTTTAGAAGAAGCAGCGAAAAAGAATGTTTTTAGTGTGCCTACATTAGTTTTGTATGTACATGGAAAATTTACGATCAAAGAAAGTGGGTTTTTTAGTTTGGAGAAATTTTTAAGTAGAGTAGAGAAATATATTTCATTCATGAGTGAATCGACAATTTTTATTGCTTGACTGAAAAAAACAAATTGACTTTCATACGAATAAATAGATATAATATAAAAGTACGAATAGTCAAATAATAGTAGAATTAGAGGTGAGAATATGGATAGCAGTGATTGTCAGTATAGTGGACAAGGTGAATTAGT
>JAHHST010000085.1 GCA_020025055.1 Longicatena sp. | reverse complement strand
ATGTAAGTGCAAGAACAATATTAAATGATATTAAATCATTAAATATTAATAGTGAACATTTTGGATTTAAAATTCTAAATTTACGAGGAAAAGGATATTACTTAGACATAACAAATGATCAGGTTTTTCAAACTTATATTAATAAGTTAAATAATCAAGAGGTAAGTTATAAATCAGAGAGAATTCCAAATATTATTGCTATTCTGTTACTACATAAAGATTATATATCTCAAGAATTTATTGCGAATTATTTAAATGCTAGTAAATCTATTATTAAAAATGATATGGAAAAAGTTAGTGAGTTATTATCTGAACATAATATTAAATTACAGAAAAAAGCACATTATGGAGTCAAGTTAGATACAGATAATTTTTCTCGTAAATTATCAATTCTATATTTATACGAAGAGGGTAATGAATTAATAACACAAGAAATTAATCAAGTTACTAATTCAAATTTTCAAGAAGTTGAGAAATTATTAATTTCTACTTTAGAAAAAAATCAATTAAATACAAATTATATAGAGATGAAGAAAATTGATATTTTTATTAAAATTTGTATTTATTCAAATTTACATTGTTTAAATTGTGAACAAGAAACAGCAAAACAAGAAGAATTATATGAAGCGGTTGCGACTGAATTAAAAGACAAAATTGAGGAAAAATATAATACATGTCTTTTACAAAGTGAATTAAATGATTTAGCTTTATATATTATGCAGAAAACAAAGAAAAAGGTTCAAAAAATCGAGTATCCAGAAGGTTTGGAAGAAAAACTGGATCATTTCTTTAAAGAATGCGATGAAAAATACGATACGAATTTTAACGATGATGAGGAATTTAAATTAAGTTTGTTATCTCACGTTTCTTTATTGTTAGATCGATTACATCAAAGTATAAGCTTTTCAAATCCTTTAGTAGATGAAATTAGTGTGAAGTATCCATTAAATTTCAATATCGCAATTCAATTTGTTCAAGAATTAGAAAAAACTTATAATGTAACGATTAAACAAGATGAAATTGGATTTATTGCTACACATCTTGCTGCACATATGGAGCGACAGGCAAGACAAGTATTAGAAAGATTTAATCGAATTGCAATCGTCTGTTCTTCAGGTGGAGGAAGTGCCTTTTTAATAAAATTAAAACTTGAAACATTATTTGTTGGAAAAGATATAAGGACGTTCTCGTTATTACAAGAAGATGAATTAATAAAATATCAACCAGATGTAATTTTCACGATTACGGATTTATATTATAAATACGATGTTCCAATTATTAAAATAAATGAATTATTGGATGATAATGATATTTTGAAAATAAAAAACATGTTTAATTTAGGAAGACAAAACGTAATAGAAAATACAGGAAAATTGGTTTCTTTAATGAGGAAAGATTGTTTCTTTATTGTTGATGAAAATATGGAATATGAAGACATATTAAAAATGATGTCTAAAAATGTTGAAAAGCTAGGATTTGCCAATGAGGAATATGAGAAAAATGTATTGTTACGTGAATCTTATGTTTCTACAGTTTACAATAATGGTTTAGCAATCCCTCATCCATTAAACAATTGTGCAAAAGAAAATGTTATATCGGTAGGAATTGTTAAGTCAAAAAATAAGAATAAAACAAATGTTAAACTGATTTTCTTAGTTAATTTATTGGCAAATAATATGGGATTATTCCAAGAGTTAACAAGAGTATTGTATGACATAATGGAAAATGAAGAAAGTATTCATTTTTTGAAGGAAGCTAACTCTTTTGAAGATTTTACTATGAGGTTATATACATTAAATAAATAGGAGGTGTACATTGTGAGTATTGATTTTTTAAGAAAACTAAGCAATGCGGATGCAATTGCAAGCAATGAACAAGCAGTTCGAGATGTGATGTTAGAAGAATTAAGACCCTATGCAGATGAAGTTGATTGTGATGGATTAGGTAGCATTATCTTTAAAAAAGAAGGGGATGCAAATGGTCCTAAAATTATGTTATGTGCTCATATTGATGAAGTTGGATTTATGGTTCGAAGTGTAAGCGATATGGGACAGGTAATGTTAATTACAGTTGGAGGAGTTAAACCACTTGCACAATTTATGCAAAGAGTCCGTATTACAACAAGTGAAGGTAAAAAAATCCACGGAATTATTCAAAGTACATATGATGATGGAAAAGCAACAAATGTGTATGTGGATTTAGGTGTTACTACAGCGCAAGAAGTATTTGATATGGGAATTGAAGTTGGAGACATGGTTACCTATACAACTGAGTTTGAAACATTTGAAAATGAGGATATTTATTGCGGAAAAGCATTTGATGATCGTTTAGGATGTTACATTATGGGTGAAGTTTTAAAACGTTTAAAAGATGAAAATCACCCTAACACCGTTTATATGGTTGGCACAAGTAGTGAGGAAGTAGGAATTCGAGGAGCAAAAACAGCAGCTTATAAAGTAAATCCGGATGTCGTATTTCCAATTGATGTAGCTTGTTTCAATAATGAATTTGTAAGAAATCATACGAATAAAAGACAAATTGGAAAAGGGATGATGATTACGAATTTCGATCGAACTTTAGCACCAAATCGTAAAATGATTCAAATCATTAAAGACGCAGCAAAAAAATTAAATATTCCAGTACAGTTGGATATGTTTAATGCTGGCGGAACTGATGGTGGTGAAGCTCATAAGATTAACGAAGGAAAACCAACAGCAGTTAGTTGTATTCCGGTTCGTTATGGACACTGTGCATTTTCATTAGTGAATAAAAAAGATGTTGAAAATGCCATCGAAATTTTTGTTGAAATTATCAAAAACTTTGATAATAAAACATATCAGACGACAACTGATTTTATAGGAGGAAAATAAATATGTCAGAATTAGAACAACAAATTATTCAAATTATTTCATCAGCAGGAGAAAGTAAAGCAAAAGCATTTGAAGCTTTAAAAAAGGTAAAAACAGGTGAATTTGATGCTGCTAAAGAATTATTAGAAGAATCAAGAAAAATTGATTTAGAAGCACATAAAGCACAAACAAAATTAATTCAACAAGAAATGGATCCAGATGCTGAAAAGACACCAATTACATTATTGATGGTGCATGCACAAGATCATTATATGACTAGCCAATTAGCTAGAGATTTAATTGAAGCAATTATTGATATTTTCAATAAATAATATTAAGGAGGAGAATTTATTATGAGAATTTTATTATGTTGCGCAGGTGGGTTTTCCACAAATATGTTAATGCAGAATATGAAAAAAGTAGTAAAAGAAAGTGCAAAATTAAATGAAGAAGATTTCGCTTTTACTGCAATTCCTGCAGATTCACTAGAAAGTGAAATTGATAATTGGGATATTGTTTTAGTAGGACCACAAGTATCTCACAAAACTGATTTTATTGCATCAATTTGTGAACCTAGAAATATTCCATTTACAGTAATCGATAAAGATATCTATGGAACTATGGATGGAGCAACTGTATTGAAAATTGCTTTAGTTACATATAAAAAACATCAAATGGAAAAAGGAAAATAAAGTATAAAAATAAATTATAATAAGGAGGAGTTTTATTCATGTTTGCAAAATTTGAAGCTTTGATGAACAAATATATTATGCCACTTGCCCATAAAGTGGATAATCAGCCTCATTTAAGTTCTATTAAATCTGCAATGGTTGCGATGACACCATTTACAATTATGGGAAGTTTCTTTTCAATTCTTCCTGCATTACCTAATATGTTTGAACGATTCGGTTGGACTTCAGGAGTACCAGCAGCAATTTCTTCATTTATTTTGTCAAATGCAGAATTAATTGATTTGCCAGTTACATTATCTATTGGAATGATGAGTATTTATGTTGCTATGTGTATCGCATATCATTTAGGAAATCATTATAAATTATACATTCCTGGATGTATTACATTATCAACATTCGCATTTATGTTTGTTGCTACTGATGTAGTCGATGGAAATATCTCTGTTGCATTTTATGGAGCAAAAGGATTATTCTGTTCTATGATTGTTGGTATGTTAACAGTTGAATTATATCGTTTCTGTAAAGAAAAGAAATTAACTGTACGTCTACCTGAGGGAGTTCCTGATTTCGTTAGTAAATCATTTGAATTAATTCCAGTAACTATTATTGTTGGTGGTACATTTATTCTTATCCGTTGGCTTTCTTTACAAACGTTTGGAGTACTTCCACCAATGATTATTTCTAAATTCTTAGCACCTCTTGTTGGTTCTATGGATAATCCATGGGCAGTATTATTCTTACATTTCTGTATTTGTACAATTTTCTTCTTTGGTATTCACTCTTCTGTATTTGGTCCTATTACAAGACCAATCATGGGTGCATACATTGTTGAAAACATTGCTGCAAATGCATCTCAATCTGCATTACCTCACTTCTATACAGCAGGAACATCTAGTGCTTTCTTTGGATTTACCGGTGCAGGTATTACAATGGGGCTAGTAATTGCTTGTTTATTATCAAAATCTGATCGCTATCGTAAAATTGGAAAAGTTGCATTCTTCCCATCTTTATTTGGTATTAATGAACCAATCTTATTCGGTGCACCAGTTATTTTGAACCCAATTATGTTTATTCCATTTGTATTCGGTGGAGCAATCATTGGAACTTTACCAATGTTTATGATGCACTGGGGATGGTTAGCTAAACCAATTTTTGATCCTCCATATGTAGGGGTATTCCTAGAAGGTTTCTTAACAAATGGAGACTGGATGTCTATTGTTGCAAACTTAATTCAGTTAGTCTTAGCAGTATTGTTATATTTACCATTCTTTAAAATTATGGAACGTCAAGAAATGAAAAAAGAATTAGAAAAAGAAAATGCAAGTAAAGATGTTCTTGATAATGCATTCTCAAAAGAAGACGAAAATATATTAGATGATTTAGATTTAGATTTCTAATGAATTTATAGAAAG
>JAHHST010000084.1 GCA_020025055.1 Longicatena sp. | reverse complement strand
ATCTTCTTTTATTAACTTATCATAATTATGAATAACTATTTCATACTTATCATATGGAATAGTGTATGATTTTTCATCTTCACCTAAATTTAATAAAATTAATGCAGATTTTTCCTTGAACTTCCTTTCAATAACAAATATTTTATCGTCTTTTATATCTGGGAAGTTAATTTCTCCTAAAGAAATTAATGCTTCTTTTTTTCTTATATCAATAAGTTTGCGGTAATAACTTAATATAGATTTTGGATCATGAATTTGTGATTCAACATCTATATCATCAGCTTGCTTCCCTACTGAAATCCACGGCGTAGATCTAGTAAAACCATAATTCTTTTCATTTCTATCCCACTGCATAGGTGTCCTTCCATTATCTCTTGAATGTTTCTGAAGTATTTCTATAATCTCTTGTGGATTCTTTTTTTCTTCTAGTAAAATTTTATAGTAATTTATACTTTCTACATCACGATAATACTCTATTTTATCAAAATACGCATTTCGCATTCCAATTTCTTCCCCCTGGTAAATATAAGGCGTTCCTTTTAACATATGAATCATAGTAGCAAGCATTGTTGCACTTTCTCTATGATATCGTTTATCTTCTCCAAGGCGAGATACTATTCTAGGCTGGTCATGATTACACCAAAATAGTGCATTTCTTCCATTCCCTTTTTGCATCTCCAAACTCCATTCTATTAGTATTTTTTTTAATTTTTTATAATCGGCTTCTTGTATATGAAATTTTTTATTTTCTTTATAATCTATCTTCAAATGATGAAAATTAAATGTCATTGATAATTCCTTTTCTTTTGGATTTGAATAACGGATACAATGCTCTATACTTGTAGATGACATTTCTCCTACAGTTATCATATCCTCTATTCCCGTATTTTTAACTAATTCCTTAAGATATTTATGAACATTTATTCCATCTGTATAAAATCTTCTTCCATCTCCAATGTCATCATCTATAAATTCTTTAGGTTTTGAGATAAGATTTATTACATCAAATCGAAATCCTGAAACACCCTTTTTCTTCCAAAAAAGAACTATTTCTTCTAATTCTTTTCGAACTTGTGGATTATCCCAATTCAAATCTGCCTGGCTAGTGTCAAATAAATGCAAATACCATTTCTTTATTCTAGGTTCATATTCCCATGCTGAATTTCCAAATTTGGAAATCCAATTGTTTGGTGGTGTGATAGATTCTTTAAATATATAGTAATCTTGGTATTTTTTATCATTTGCTATAGCTTTTTGAAACCACTCATGTTGAGTTGATGTATGGTTAAATACCATATCCATCATAATTCCTATTCCCATCTGATTTGACATTGCAATAAGATTTTCAAAGTCTTTCATCGTACCATACATGGGATCAATATCTTTGTAATTTGATACATCATATCCATTATCCAGCTGTGGCGATGGATATATTGGAGTAAGCCAAATATAATCTACACCTAATGCTTTTATATAAGGAAGTCTTTGAATAATTCCATTAATATCCCCTATACCATCTCCATTTGAATCTTGGAAAGATTTTGGATAAATTTGATATACCACTTTATCGAATATATTTAACATACTATTCCTCCGTCACCTGATATTTTGCTACAATATCTCCAACTTCTACATTTTTATTTCTTTCGAATACATAATCTTTTGATTTCCCAGGATTAGTAATAACGCATATACACACATCATCATATCCTGCACCTTTAATTTTATCTCTATCGAAAGAAATTAAAGGTGTTCCTCGTCTGACAATATCGTTTGCATTCACTAAATATTCAAATCCTTCTCCCTTCATTTTCACTGTATCTAATCCAATATGTATCAATATTTCAGCACCAGATTTTAATTGTACTCCTATTGCATGTTTACTACTTTCTATTAAAGTTGTTACTACAAGATCCGCTGGTGCATAAATTACATTTTCTACTGGACGGATTGCGAAACCATCTCCAGCCATTTTTTGAGAAAAGACTTCATCACCTACGTCTTCAATTGCTATAACTTCACCTTTTACAAATGCAGTTAATTTATGGTCATCAGATAAAGATACTTCATCCATATAATTTTTTGGTGTATCGCTTTCTCCACTAATATTTTCCATAGTTAATCGTCCTTTTGAAAATACTATTGTAAGAGTAAATGGAACTACAATTGCAATTAACATACATACTGCAAACATTGGCATATACTGTGTTTGTATAGATAATATTCCAGGAATCCCTCCAACCCCAATCGAATTTGCAGTTACATTTGAAGCTACACATACCACTGATGCTATAGAAGAACCTATCATTGCTGCTAAAAATGGAAATACATATTTTAAGTTTACTCCAAACATAGCTGGTTCTGTAACTCCTAAGTAACAAGATATGCATGATGGAATATTTACTTCTTGTGCTTTCGTATTACGACGCTGTAATAAAATCATAGATAATACCGCTGAACCCTGTGCAATATTTGAAAGGGCTATCATTGGCCAAAGTTTTGTGCCACCAAAATCCCCAATTAATTGTAGGTCAATTGCATTTGACATATGATGCAAACCTGTTATAACCAATGGTGCATAGACAAAGCCAAATATTGCTCCAAATACTAACTTAAATGAACCAGTTATACCTGCATATACAACATTTGATATCAAACTACCTAAATACCAACCAGCAGGTCCTAAAACTGCGTGTGCTGCAATAACAGATATCACAATTGAAAAAAATGGAACTGTAATCATCGCAATTGTTTGCGGACTAATTTTTCTAAAAAATCGTTCTGTATAAACAAGAGTTAGTCCAGCAAGTATTGCCGGTAAAACTTGACCTTGGTATCCAATTTTTTGAATTGAGAAAAAACCAAAATCCCAAATTGGAATAGCATTACTTGCAGTCCCTGCCACTGCATATGCGTTTAGTAGCTGTCCAGAAACCAATGTTAATCCAACAATAATCCCCAATATTTCTGTTCCTTTCATACGCTTGGTAATAGACCAACAAATTCCAACAGGAAGCATATGGAAAACGGCTTCCCCTATTAGCCATAAAAAGTTGTCAACACCTGCCCAAAATTGGCTTATTTCTACTAGAGTTTTTGTGCCACCATTAAATAAATACAAACTATCAATACAATTTCTAAAGCCTAGTATCAAACCACCTGCAATAATTGCTGGAATAAGTGGCGAAAAAATCTCTGCTAATATTGCAATCGCATTTTGTATTGGATTTTGATTTTTCTTAGCAGCACTTTTAACTTCAGCCTTAGACGTCCCCTCAATTCCCGAAACTTCAATGAAATCATGATAAAATTCTTTGACCTCATTGCCGATAATAACCTGAAACTGACCGGCCTGAACAAAACTTCCCTTTACACTTGACAATAATTCAATCCTTTTTACATCTGCTTTTTTGGGATCGTTTAAAACAAATCGCATACGTGTCATACAATGACTAACAGCATAAACATTTTCCTTGCCCCCAACAAGAGTTAAAAGCTTTTTTGCATCTTCTTTAAATTTTGACATATTACACACCCTTTCTTTACATTAAAATACTTTCTAATTATTTTATATCACACTTGTTTAAACAAGTCAACAAAAATTGACATCCTTCTTTAGTCTGCTGTATAATTATACAAGGAGGTTAGTTGTATGAAAAAAAAATTTGATAGCATTTATCGCATTTTAAAAAAGCGAATTGAAGATAAAATCTATACATATCAGAGTTTTATACCTTCAGAACATACACTAGTGAAGGAATTTTCTTGTTCAAGAAATACGGTGCGTAGAGCAATCGATATGTTGGTAAACGATGGATATTTACAAGCTATTCACGGCAAAGGTGTTCGTGTAATATTTACAGAAAAAAATTATGCAATTTTTTCTTTAGGGAATATTGAAAGTTTTAAAGAAGCAGCAAAAAGAAACAATGCTAAATTCCATAACCTTGTCCTTAAATTTGAAGACTGCGTGATAGACGAAACGCTTAGCAAAAATACTGGATTTGCCGTGGGAGAGGAAGTATTTTTTATCCAACGTGTTCATTTTTTTGATGATGTACCTATGATTATTAATAATAATTATTTTTTAAAGAAAATCGTAAAAAATCTGACTAAAGAAATTGCAGAAGATTCCATATATGAGTATCTTGAAAATACTCTTGGAATTACTATTACAAACTCTATCAAATATTTTACTGTAGAATTAGCTGACGAATTGGACAATCATTACATTATGAAAAATTGTCCGTCTTATAATTGCATTGCTTTAGTGCGAAATAATACATATAATGGTGATGGAATAATGTTTGAATATACGGAATCTAGACATCGTCCAGATTATTTTTCTTTCGAAAGTATTGTATTAAGAAAATAGATAATTTTATTGATTTATTTTTGTGATATCCTAACTAGTTTGAATGAAAAAGCTTAGTCAAAATATAATTTTTAAATGTTCTTTGTCAAAATAGTGTTGATAAAAAAATATCATATAATTTAATCTAAATTAATAGGTAGCACAAATAACTTTCTATGCTACCTATTTTATTTCAAATCGTTCTCTTAAAATTATTCTAGCTCTCGTATTTCTATAGCTCCTAAATCCTAAGGATACTCCTTTAAAAAACTTTATAATATTGTTTTTACCTTCTACTGCTGCATTGGTATATCTATATTTAATTAGTTAATTACATGATGAATTCTCTTTTTTAATAATTTTAAATTTACTTTAAAGAAATGCGGACAAGCTTCACCTGATGAATTTATAATATTATAAAGTAGAGCAATATCTTTATTTTCAATTGCTATAAGGAATTTTTGATAAAATTCATAAGTATACTTAAAATCTTTATTTAAAGATAATATATCATATTTACTCATAAACTTTTTATAATGTTTATGTCTAAAAAAGTGAATTCTATCTAATTTCCAATGTCTTGCCAATGTAATATTCCAGCAAGTTTTTTAATATCTTATATTCATGAGACTTACTATCT
>JAHHST010000083.1 GCA_020025055.1 Longicatena sp. | reverse complement strand
ACTACAAATATATATATAAAAACTACAAATTATTTTGTTGCGGATATACATATTGTTTGATAAAATGAAAACGATTTAAAAAAGCGCTTTCTAGCGCGTTTTTAAATTAAAGATAATTGCTTATTAAATTTGAAGGGATTTTTAAAGAAAGGAGAAGGATAGAGTATAAAACTGAAGAGCATTTTAATATATTAAAGAAAAGGAGAAAAAAATGTTAAAAAAATTATTTAACGCCGTATTAGGAATTTCATTAGCAGTAACATCGATTGTTCCAATGAGTACATTGAATGCATTTGCTGCAGAAGAAACTAATTATGTAATTGTTGATGATAACGTTACAGATGTTAACCAAGATCATTATTTTACTTATAATGGTAAAAATGGTAATGGTGAAAATGGATGGTCAGCTGAAGGAGATTCAGTTGTCTCAGGTAGAAATGAATTAAAAACACAACATTGGACTTGGAATAAGGATTATGAACCAATAAAGGATTGTACTTATACATTTACATTTAAAGGTACAGGTGTAGATTTGGTTGGAATCAAGTCTAGTGGTAGTTCAAATAAATATACTGTTGTAGTAGACAACAAAGAAACTTTGGAGGCTAATGTAGGGCAATCTAATAATAAGGTAGAACAAGTTTATTTTACAAAAAAAGATTTGAATCCTGGATTGCATACAGTAACAGTATCATTACCTCGTGGAGAAGGACAAAAAGGCCTTCAAGTATCATATGCTAGAGTTTATGGATATGAAGAATCAAAAAATGTTAAAACTTTAGAAATACCATATACACAACAAAGTGGGGATAGTAATAAATTTACTTTTTCTGATGGTTGGAGTACATCTGATCCAGAACATAGCTGGTCTTCATCAGCAAAAGAGCATCCTGAAAATGTATGGTATAAAGTGAATTTTGTTGGACATAAGATTGACATATATGCTGGTGGAAATCATACACATGGTAAGGTAAAATATTTTATTGATGATAAATTACATGGGGAATTTGACTTATCAAGAACAAGTAATGTTAAATCTCAATATATAACTTCAATTACTGTACCTGAAGGCGAACATACTTTTAAGGCAGTTGCTACAGGAACTAGTGGAAGCCATTCAAATAATAATAAACCATTATGTATTGATGCAGCAAAAGTAATTGTATATCATAATCCATATGATGTTAAATCTGTTGATTTTGAAAAAGAAGTATTTGATATGGTAGATGGAACTAGTGAGGCGTTAAAAATCAAGACTATTAGTCCATCATATGCATCTATGAATGATCTTTCTTTCAAATCAAGTAATATAGCTGCAGTAGAAATTAATCAGCAAGGTGTTATTGAAACAGTAAATGAAGGAACTGCTAAAATTATAGTATCAACAAAAGCTGGAAAACATATTAAAGAAATTAATGTTAATGTAAAAGGTGCTACTCCTCATATGGGTGGAACAATAGTTGACATTGATACACAGTATACTCAAAATCGCTATGATGAAATTAAAAATAAGGAAGTCAAAAGTTCAGAAACATTAACTTTATGGAAGAATGATAAAGCATTATCAGAAATCGCATTAATTAGTAAAGAAAGTAAATTAAAGAATGTTAAAATTACTGCGACTGATTTAGTTAATTCAGAAAATAACGGAATTAAAATTTCAAGTGATTATATTAAAACAACGTTCATCAAATCAACAAAGGCTTATAATGCATCATGGCTAGGATTTGGAGATAATAATAAACGACCTGTTCCTGAGGCAACAGAAGAAAATCGCTCAGATAGTGCAGATATTTTATATCAAACATCTCCAATCAACGTTGGACATAATAAGCTTCAACCTGTTTGGATTGAATTTAAAGCACCAGAAAATGCAGTTGCTGGAACATATACAACTACTTTAACTGCAACAGCAGATAATTTAGAGACACCATTAAAATTTACATATACAGTAGTTGTTCAAGACGAAGTATTGCCTTCACCAACTACATTTGGAAAAACATTTGATATTGAATTATGGCAATATCCATATTCATCTGCAGAGTATTATGGTGTTGAACCTTTCTCTAAAGAACATTTTGCATATTTAGAACCAATGATGGAATTATATAAAGAAGTAGGTGGACATGCAATCACGGCTTCTATTATTGAAGATGCATGGAATGGTCAAACTTATAGTAAGAATGATATTCGTTATCCATCAATGATTAAATGGACTTTAAAAGATGGAAAAATGACATATGATTATTCTCATTTTGATGCATGGGTTGATTTTAATAAAAAACATGGCTTAGGAGATAAAATTGTACTTTATAGTATAGCTCCTTGGCATGGAAATTTTACATATTGGAAAGATGGAAAATTAGTAAAAGAAGCAATGCATCCAGGTGATAAACGATATAAAGAAGTTTGGACAGATTTCTTATCTAATTTAATTGAACATTTAATGAAAAAAGGATGGTTTGAAGAAACATATATTGGTATAGACGAACGTGGATTTAATGAAGCAGCATTTGATGTAGTTGAATCTGTTCGCAATATTCATGACAAACCATTAAAAACTGCTGGAGCGATGGATGCGTATATAGAAGATTGGAAATATAAGTTAGCATTAAGAGTTACAGATTTAAATGTTGGAGATGGTGCAGCAGCAGCACATCCAGATAAATTCGATCAATTATTAAAAGCAAGAGAAGAAAAAGGATATCGTACTACATTATATTCATGTACAGAACATGTTCCAGGAAACTTCTCATTAAGTCATCCAGTAGAAAGTTATTGGTCAATTATTCATGCTGGTATTAAAACTGATGGTTTCTTACGTTGGGCATACGATGCATGGGTAAAAGATCCTTTAAATGATGCTACTCATAACTCATTTGAAGCTGGAGATTGCTTCTTAGTATATCCAGGTGATAAAGTAGATGTTAAAAATGGAGCAAAAGCAACTGTTAGAAGTTCTGTAAGATTAGAACGTATGGCAGAGGGTGTAAGAGATGTTAATAAATTAAGAAAGATTGCAAAAGAAGTACCAACATTACAAAAAGATATTGATGCTATTTTTACTAATATTAAATTCCATCCGTATACGGCTTCAAAAGAAGTACCAAATGGAAATGGTAATTATATTTCAGATTCTGAAAAAGAAAAAGTAATTAAAGATACTACTGAATTCAAAAAGGCAGTTAATGAATTAACTGAAAAATATTTAGATTTTAAAGCACAGGCTGCAAAAGATGTAACAGAAGTTGTTATTGATGGAGAATCATCTATTAAATTGTTAATGGGTGAATCAAAACAATTAAATGCAATGGTAAAACCAGATAATATCATTGATAATCGTGTGAATTGGAAGTCTTCAAAGCCGCGTGTAATTTCTGTTGATAAAAATGGTAAGGTTACAGCACATAAAGTAGGTAGTGCAACGATTACAGCAATTTCAGCATTAGATTCAACAAAATTAGCAAGTGTTACAATTACATCAGATATAAAAAAAGTTGAAGAAGCTGCTAGAGTTTCATATTATTCATTTGATGACAATACATCTAACGATAAATGGGGCAACAGAAATGGAAGCCTTGATTCAACTAAAGCAAAATATGAAGAAGGTAAGTCTGGACAAGCGTTGCATGTAACAAAAGGAAGTCTTGAAGGTGCTGTTCAATTAAATGGAGATATAAAATTAAAAAATGAAGCTAACTGGACTGTGAGTTACTGGGTTAAAGCAGATTCATTTAATGGCAGAAGTGTACCGATGGCAGATCGTACAGGATATCATGGATTTGCTTTAAGATTGGATAATACAAATGATGCTGGGCTTCGTGTAGGTCAACCAGATAATATGAAATTAACATATAAAGGAATCGTTTTTGAACCAGAACAATGGTATAATGTTGCATTAGTGCAGAAATCTACTGTTGGAACAATTTTATATGTTAATGGTAAAGAAATTGATCATAGTGATTGGACTAAAAACAATGCTGATAAATTTAAACTTCCTTTAGATGTTATTGGCGGTGAAGGATTTAAAGGATATATTGATGAGGTTAAAATCTATAATCGTGTATTAACAGCTGAAGAAATCAATGGTGATATGCTTACAAATGGATTAAACATTAGTGAATTGGAAAAAGATTTATATATTGGTGAAAAATATTTAATTGATACTAATTTAATTAGTAATAATTCTGATAAAAATGTAACATTTAAATCATTAAATCCAAAAATTGCAAGTGTTGATAGTGAAGGTGTAGTAACTGCAAATACACGTGGTATTGCAAAAATTGAAGTTAGTGCTAAAGGTGTAAAAACTGAAATTGTTACTATCAATGTAAGTAAAAAATTGAGAATTTCAAATGGATTAAAAACTGATGGTAAACATTATGAATTAAATTCTAAATATTTATCTGATATCGAAAAAAGTCCATTTGATGGCAAAGGTGAAAATAGACAATATCTAGGACAGCCAGATATGATTCGTACTAATACAGGACGTTTAATTACTGCATATCCAGTTGGACATGGTAAAGGTAGAATTGTCATGAAATATAGTGAAGATGAAGGTAAAACATGGATTGAAAAACCAATTGAAACACTACCAGAATCTTGGCAACGTTCACAAGAAACTCCTACTTTATATAAATTAGATATGGGTAACGGTAAAGAAAGATTAATGCTTATTACTGCTTGTCCAGGTTGGGGAGATAAATCAACTGGATGGAATACTTCTATTTCAGATGATAATGGTGATACTTGGTCAGAATATGAACATTGGTATACAAATCATGAGAATGGAACTCCTAACAAATCAATTGTTGGTATGGCAAGTTTAGTACAATTAAAAGATGAAAATGGTAACTTTATTCAAAAATGGATGGGTGTATACCATGATTATGATTATATTAACTATAAAACATATTTAACATTTGATGAAAATGGAAAAGAACAATGGACTGAACCAGAACCATATTTATCACAATATCGTGATATTGAAAGTACTTATAAGATGTGTGAAATTGGAATGTTCCGTTCACCAGATGGAAAACGTAT
>JAHHST010000082.1 GCA_020025055.1 Longicatena sp. | reverse complement strand
TATAGTCCAAGCAAAGAAAAGCCAATCACAGATATACATAAAATTTTAATATAATAAAGAGTTGGATTTATGTTGAATCCAACTCTTATTTTACCTTGTTGATATAATTTTCAATTTTTTCAATTTCCTTACTTGTCAATTGATATTGTCTATGTTGAGGATCTAATTGATTTAAAATTAATCTTTTTTTATTTAGAATATGTTCCCAATAAGGTATACATAACGGATGATTTGATAAATATTCACCAAAATATAGTGTATCTTCACTCATACTAGATTTTTCATAATGAACAGATAAAATATGATAATAGTGCTGTTCATATACTAAATCTTCAGAATCAATTGTAAAATCATGATTCATCAACCATTTACGTAATTCATATATATGGTTATTTGATTGTAATACTAATTGTTTACATGCATACGCCTTGTCTAAATCATTTTCTAAAATAGCAACCATTGTATCATAACCCATTCCAGCAATCGTAACACAAGTAATATCATCTGGAATATTATGTAAACCATTAGTTAATATTGTATTTATTTTATTTTCTAAATTTGCATTTTTTATTGCTTCTTTTCCTCGTTCAAGTGGTCCTCTATTAACATCGCAAGCATAAGCTTTACTACATTTACCACTTTCTACTAAAGCAATTGGAAGCAATGCATGATCACATCCTACATCAGCTAAAATGCAAGGGCTATTTACCATATTGTAAATAGCCCTTAATCGTTTGCTTAATTTCATATTAAGGTTTATCAACAAAATCTTTTAAGCGTTTTGAACGAGTAGGATGTTTTAATTTACGAAGTGCTTTCGCTTCAATTTGACGAATGCGTTCACGTGTTACATTGAACTCTTTACCAACTTCTTCAAGGGTTCTTGTTCTACCATCATATAATCCAAAACGTAAACGTAAAACTTTTTCTTCACGTTCTGTTAATCCTTGTAAAACTGTGTTGATTTCGTCTTTTAATAATTGATTATTTGCATATTCATCTGGTGATAATGCTTCTTTATCTTCGATAAAATCGCCAAGATGAGAATCATCTTCTTCCCCAATAGGTGTTTCTAATGAAACTGGTTCTAAAGCGATTTTTTGAATTTCCCGGACTTTCTCAGGAGAAATGTTTTCCATTTTTGCTGCAATCTCTTCTGCTGTTGGATCTCTACCTAAATCTTGTACTAATTGACGCTGAATACGAGTTAATTTATTAATTGTTTCAACCATGTGTACTGGAATACGAATAGTTCTTGCTTGGTCAGCAATTGCACGTGTAATTGCCTGACGAATCCACCATGTAGCATATGTAGAAAATTTAAATCCTTTTGTGTAATCAAATTTTTCTACCGCTTTTACTAGACCCATGTTCCCTTCTTGAATTAAGTCTAAGAATAACATTCCACGTCCAACATATTTTTTTGCAATTGAAACTACTAAACGTAAGTTTGCAGAAATTAATTTCTTTTTCGCTTCTTCATCACCATTTTGGATACGTCTTGCAATTTCTGGTTCTTCTTTTGGATCAAGTAATTCAACACGACCAATTTCTTTTAAATACATTTTTACTGGATCATTAATTTTTGCATGTGAAGAATTTGCAAATGATTGCTCTAAGTTTTCGATTTCATGAGCTAATGAATTATCTTCATCGTCTTCATCATCTAAAAAATCAATATCATCGTCATCATCAGTTAAAACATCGTTCATTAATTCTTCATCATCTTCATCTTTTACATCGATACCATTATCAGAGAACCATTGAAATAAATCATCAAAATCTGTATCATTCATATCTAAATGTTCTACAGCTTCCATGACATCTTTCTGATATAAAACTTGATTTGTTTTGTATTCTTCTAAGAATTCAGCTTTAATTTCATCTAAAGTCTTGTATTCTTGTAATACTACTTTTTTTGTTTTTTTCATAACACTACTTCCTTTCTTGGGAGAGTGCATCTCCACGTTTTTTTATTAGCTTGTTTTTTTCAAGGGCTAGCTTAGCTTTCTCAATTGGATCTGCTATTTGCTTAATTTTTTGATTTAGCATCTGTATTTGATCCTCTAAAAAACAATCTTTCGCTTTGTTAATCGCTTCTTTCAATGCATGCATATTCACATCATTTCTAGATAGCTCCCAATTTGCAATATCCAATAATAGATTTTTTACACTATCTTCTATTATAGTATCTAACAAATCAGCAACTACAATGTGCGAATGAGAACGATAAAAATCAATAATATAAATTGCTAGTTTATTGCAATCTTCATCTTTAAGAAATCCTAGTTCCTGTTTGTAATAGTTACATGCAGTAATTCCATTCATCATTTGCGATAAAATTTCATATTCCGCATGCATTCGACCGGACTTAGGATACATAATTCTAATTTGCTCTAACTTTTGTGCTTTTCTTTTCTGATTTTGAGAGGAAACTTTGGGCTCTTCTTTAACTTTCATGTCAAAATCAGTTAATTCACGTAAGCGTATATAATAACTATCCTTTTCAAAATCATCACCTAATGACTCAATGGCCTCTGCCATTTCAACGGCAAACTCTTTCTTTTGAGAATAGTTTTCTAAATTATATCTTGTTAATAAAAATTCAAATAAAAAATCAACCCATGATACTGTTTTATTTACAACTGCTTTTAATTCATCTTTTCCATATGTATCAATAATTTCATCTGGATCAAGACCATAATGATTTTCTACAATTTCAAATGGTAAGTTTTGCTTTATTGCAATTTTTCCAAATTTATATGTAGCATTACGACCAGCTGTATCTCCGTCATAACACAAAATAATTGAAACATGTAGGGATTTTAATAAATGAAGTTGTTCATCAGTAATTGCAGTACCAAGTGTAGCCACTGCATTTGAAATTCCAATTTTTTCAAATGCTAAAACATCCATAGCACCCTCGACAAGAAATACTTTTTTTTCATGTCGTACTATATCTTTTACACGATGATAATTAAAAATTAAATTTCCCTTTTTATATACCGCTGTCTCTGTCGTATTGATGTATTTCGCTTCCTCATTTTCAAAAAAACGACGAGCTGTAAAACCAACTGGATTCCCTTGTGAATCATGAATGGGAATCATGATTCGATTAGAGAAAACATCCTTTATTCCAATTGAAGTCATTCGACAAAGTCCCGCATTAAGAATATCCTCTTCTGGTATTTTTTTTGCTTTAAGGAATCGATATAACGAATCTTGATTTGGATTAAAACCAATTTCAAATTTTGTAATAATATCCTCAGTAATATTTCTATTATATAGATATTCTTTTACTTTTTTCGCATCTAGAGTATCTAATTGATAATGTGTATATTCAATTGTTTCTTTATTTGCTTTATACAGTTTTGCAAAAGCAGGATTTACTTTTTTCGTTGGCAAAGCAAGCGAGTGGTCAATATGAATACCAGTTAATTCCGCTACCTTATAAACAGCTTCAATAAAAGATATTTTTTCATACTTTTGAACAAAGCCAAACACATTACCACCCGTTTGACATACAAAGCACTTAAAAATTTGTTTATCGACATTGATCGACATAGAAGGATCATGGTCATCATGAAAAGGGCATTGCGCTACATAATTTTTCCCTTTTCTTGTTAAAGGTAAATAATGACCAATAATATCAACAATATCCGCTTTTGCACGTATCTGATTGATTTCTTCCTCACTTAATCGTGCCATTTCTTTACCACCTTAACGCAATTATAGTTTAATGCGTTCTTCGATATAAGCAACTAAATCATTTAAATTAACACGTTCTTGTTTCATTGTATCACGTTCACGAACAGTAACGCAGTTATCATTTTCAGTTTCAAAATCAACTGTAATACAGAATGGTGTACCAATTGCATCTTGACGACGATAACGTTTTCCAATACTTCCAGCATCATCAAATTCACAATTTGCATATGGTGCTAACATTTTGAAAACTTCTAATCCTTTTTCACTTAATTTTTTAGATAATGGAGTAATACAAGCTTTTACAGGAGCTAGGAATGGATGGAAATGTAATACTGTTCTTGTATCATTTTCTAATTCTTCTTCATCATATGCATCACACATAAATGCTAAGAATAAACGTTCTACCCCTACAGATGGTTCAACACAATATGGAATATATTTTTCATTTGTTGTTGGATCAAGATATTCCAATGACTTTTTGCTAGCTTCCTGATGTTGTTTTAAGTCATAATCTGTACGGTCTGCAATACCCCATACTTCACCCCATCCAATTTGTGAATGGAAATTATATTCGATATCGCATGTACCTTTACTGTAGAATGCTAATTCTTCAGGAGTATGATCACGGAAACGTAAATGTTCTGGTTGAACACCTAAATCTGTCAAAAATTTCATACAATTTTCTTTATAATAGTTATACCACTCAAGATCTGTTCCAGGTTGACAGAAAAATTCTAATTCCATCTGTTCAAATTCACGAGTACGGAAAATAAAGTTTCCTGGAGTGATTTCATTACGGAAACTTTTTCCAATTTGTCCAATACCAAATGGTAATTTCTTTCTCATTGAACGTTGTACATTTTTAAAGTTTACGAACATACCTTGTGCTGTTTCAGGACGTAAATAAATTGCGTTTTTACTATCTTCTAAAATTCCTTGGAATGTTTTGAACATTAAATTAAATTGACGGATATCAGTAAAATTGTGTTTACCACATTTTGGACAAGCAATTTGATGTTCTTTAATATAATCCATCATTGCTTCGTTGCTCCATCCTTCAACACTAACTTCACCATTGCTTGCTTCCTCGATCAATTGATCCGCACGGAAACGAGATTTACATTCTTTACAATCCATCAATGGATCTGAGAATCCTCCTACGTGTCCACTAGCTACCCAAACATTTGGGTTCATTAAAATTGCTGATTGAATCCCAACGTTATAAGGTGATTCTTGAATAAATCGACGCCACCAAGCTTTTTTAATATTTTCTTTTAATTCAACACCTAATGGTCCAAAATCCCATGTGTTTGCCAATCCACCATAAATTTCACTACCTTGGTATACAAATCCACTGTTTTTTGCATGTGCTACTACAGTATCAAATAATTTTTCGCTGTTCATAAAAACGCCCCTTTCAACCTACACTTTGATTATTCATATCGAACAGATACTACACTATCATTTCTTCTGCTGCTTTATATAAGCTATATTTGTAACTTTTTGTTACCATACGATTGTTTTATTATTAAAATAGTGTTCAATTTAGTATACTTTATTTTAACAAAAATATCAATCATCATTGCAATAATAGGCCTTCTTTTCTGTTTTTTTTATATTTTATACAAGAAAAGAGGTTGTAACAGTTGAATGATTTTATATCATTCAGGTCTGTTTGACCTCT
>JAHHST010000081.1 GCA_020025055.1 Longicatena sp. | reverse complement strand
ATATCTAGAATCGGTGAAAGATAACATTTGCCCCATGAAAAATTAAATTGTGATATATCAGTTGTCCATTTTTGTAATGGCGCTGTTGTATTAAAGTTCCTGTTTATTACATTATCTGCAATCCTTCCTACATTACCTTTATAAGAATGATATTTTGTTTTAGGATGCTTACCATGTAATCCTGCCTTATGCATAAGTCTTTGAACTCTTTTGTGGTTAATATTATAGCCACGATTAATTAGTTCATGATGAACTCTTCTCACTCCATAACGACCTTTATTATCATTAAATATATGGGTTATCTGCTTTAATACTTCTTTATTTCTTTTAGCGACAATGTCTTCTTTACTTATTTCAAAGTAATATGTAGATTTAGCTAGACCCATAGCTTTAAGGAGATAACTCAGTTTATATCCTTCTTCTCTAAGTTCTTTGATAATCGCTGCTTTTTCGCCTTGAGACGCGCAGCTTCCTTTTCTTGTCTCAAGGCAATCCTTTTTTTATTGCAGCAATTTCTGTTTTGATATATTCATTCTCTGCTCTTAAACGTATTAGTTCTTCTTTCTCAGAAGGAGTAAGTTCACTTGATATTATAGATTTTTTCATAGGCTGCTCCTTACTAGGACGTCCCTTCTTTAGATTGAGTCCATTATATCCATACATTTTATATCGTTTTACCCAGTTTGACAATTGACTGTCATTAATATTAGCACTTATTGCAACACTTTTTTGAGATTCTCCAGCTAGAACCCTGGCAACTAAAGCGTATCTTTCATCAACGGTATACACAGTACAGGTGATAGGATGTTTTAAAGCATCTATTCCATGTAAGTCAGCGATTTTAACCCATGTAGTAATTCTTTTTCTAAAGTTTTTTTGTCCAATTCCTTCTGGTGTTTCATGCCATCGACCATTTTTATATAGTTCAATACAATTCAACTTAAATACATAATCATATTTCATATAAAAACCCTCCTTACTGGTTTGTCCAGTAAAGAGGGTATTTCTTACTTCATACTATATTTTATTTAAATGCTTTTTTGAATTTTTCAAAAGGACTTTCATGTTCTTTTTTACTTCGGATTTTTTCATATAGCTCTTTTTCTTCACGAGACAATTTTTTAGGAATTTCAATCTTAATTTCTACATATTGATCTCCTTGAACACCACGCATTGATTTGACACCTTTTCCCTTTAATCTGAATTGCTGTCCATGTTGTGTTCCTGCTGGAATCGTTAATTCAACATCTCCATAAACTGTAGGAACATCAATTTTGCATCCTAAAGTAGCATCAAGAGAACTAATTGGTACTGCAATACGTATATCATTACCATCGCGAACAAATTGACTATGACGTGATACTATAATTTCGATATATAAATCTCCATTTGGACCACCATTAATTCCACGCTCACCTTTATTAGATACACGAACTTGTTGTCCAGTTTGTATTCCTGCTGGAATCTTGATATCTAATTTTACACGTTTATGCTCATATCCTTTACCATTACATTTTGGACATTTATGCTTAATTGTTTTACCAGTACCATTACATTCTGGACAAACACTTTGTGATTGGAATACACCAAACGGTGTACGTTGTTGTGTTGTAACTGTTCCTGTTCCACCACAATGACTACATGTTTGAATATCAGATTTTGATTTTGCTCCAGTACCCATACATTCATCACATTGTTCATCTAAATCAATGGTAATTGTCTCTGTTTTACCAAAGATTGCATCCATAAAATCGATACGCATTTGCATAAATCGATCGTTTCCTTTACGTGGACCAGTATTTTGACGGCGACTTCCTCCGCCAAAACCTCCACCAAAGAAAGAACCAAAAATATCACCAAAGTCTTCGAATCCTCCAAATCCTCCTTGACCAAATCCGCTTGCACCATCCATGCCTGCAAAACCAAATTGATCATATGTGGCTTTTTTCTGAGGATCACTCAATACTTCATACGCTTCGTTGATCTCTTTAAATTTATCCTCTGCACCCGGTTCTTTATTGATATCCGGGTGATATTTTTTTGCCATTTTACGATATGCTTTTTTGATATCTGCATCACTTGCATCTTTACTAATACCAAGCACTTCATAATAATCTCGTTTATCTGCCATTTCCATCACCTTCCTGATTGTAAAGATAAATAAACTGCATGAACATATAAATCTACTGTTTGTCGTAGTTTATTTATACCGGGTTTATTTTATCATACATTATGAAACATACAAAACCTAGCGCAAGCACTAGGATTTGTATTTATTCCTTATGGAATTATTTTTTCTCTTCAAATTCAGCATCAACTACATTATCATCATTTGTACTTGTTGAACCTGCATTAGCCCCTTGTGCGTTTTGTTGTTGATACATTTGTGCACTAGCAGCTTGTGCAGCTTTTTCTAATGCATCTAATTTTTGTTTTACTTCTTCCATGTTGTTTTCATCTAATGATTTTTGTAAATCATCACGAAGTTTTTGAGTTTCTTCTTTTTGTTTAGGATCTAATTTATCTCCATTATCTGCTAACATGCTATCAATTTGAGCAATAAATCCTTCTGCACGGTTACGTAAATCAATTTCTTCTTTACGTTTATCATCTTCAGCTTTATGTTCTTCTGCTTCACGAACCATACGATCAATTTCTTCATCGCTTAATCCACTTGTATTTTGAATTGTGATAGATTGTTCTTTTCCAGTACCTTTATCTTTTGCAGATACATGAACGATACCATTAACGTCAATATCAAATGTTACTTCAATTTGAGGAACTCCACGACGAGCTGGAGCAATACCATCTAATTTAAACATTCCTAATTCTTTATTGTCATTAGCCATTGGACGTTCACCTTGTAATACTCGGATATCTACAGCTGGTTGATTATCTGCAGCAGTAGAG
The DNA here is from genome assembly GCA_020025055.1 of Longicatena sp. GTDB lineage: Bacteria > Bacillota_I > Bacilli_A > Erysipelotrichales > Erysipelotrichaceae > Longicatena_A. The sequence goes on along the minus strand of JAHHST010000081.1, from coordinate 2,929 downwards.
AAAATTTGTGATTTACTTGTAGGAATTGTTGTATTACGAGGAATTAATACTGTCATAACTCCACCCATAGTTTCAATACCTAAGCTTAATGGTGTTACGTCTAATAATAAGACATCTTTAACATCCCCTTGGATAACTCCACCTTGAATTGCAGCACCCATTGCTACTACTTCATCAGGGTTTACAGAACGGTTTGGTTCTTTTCCTAATACATTTTTAACAGCTTCTTGTACTGCTGGAATACGAGTTGAACCACCAACTAATAATACTTGGTGAATATCATTTTTAGTTAATCCTGCATCACGTAATGCGTTACGTACTGGTTCCATTGTACGTTCAACTAAGTGTTTTGTCATTTCATCAAATTTTGCACGAGTCAATGTTGCTTCAAAGTGTAATGGTCCACTAGCACCTGCAGAAATAAATGGTAATGAAATTTGAGTTTGAACTACACCAGATAAATCTTTTTTAGCTTTTTCAGCAGCTTCTTTTAAACGTTGCATAGCCATTGCATCATTACGTAAGTCAATTCCATTTTCTTTTTGGAATGTTTCAATCATCCAATCAACGATTACGTTATCGAAGTCATCCCCACCAAGTCTTGTATCTCCATTTGTAGATAATACTTCGAATGTTCCATCAGCAAGTTCTAGAATAGAAACATCAAATGTTCCACCACCTAAGTCATATACTAAAACTTTTTGTTCTTGTTCAGTTTTATCAATACCATAAGCTAATGCAGCAGCTGTTGGTTCATTAATAATACGTTCAACTTCTAAACCAGCAATTTTTCCTGCATCTTTTGTTGCTTGACGTTGTGCATCATTGAAATAAGCTGGAACTGTAATAACAGCCTTTTCAACTTTTTCTCCTAAATAATCTTCTGCATATCCTTTCAAATATTGAAGAATCATAGCACTGATTTCTTGAGGAGTATATTGTTTTCCTTCTAATTCTACTTTTTCATTTGTACCAATTAAACGTTTTACAGATGTAGCAGTATTTTTATTTGTTACTACTTGACGTTTTGCTGCATCTCCAACAATTCTTTCTCCATTTTTAAATGCTACTACAGATGGAGTTGTACGATTTCCTTCTGGATTTGTAATAACTTTAACTTCTCCACCATCCATTACAGCTACACAACTATTTGTTGTACCTAAGTCAATACCAATAATTTTACTCATATGAATTTCCTCCTTATTTATTCACTCACTTTAACAAGTGTGGCTCTTAATACACGATCTTTTAACATATATCCTTTTTGTAAAACCTCAATTACCATTCCTGATTCTACGCCTTCTTTTGCTTCTTGCATTAAAGCTTGGTGGTAATTTGGATCAAATGGTTTATCTAATGCATCAATTTCTTTTACACCTTCTGTTTCAAGAATATGTACTAGCTGTTGATAAATCATTTCAAATCCTTTTACATAAGTTTTTACATTTTCATCTTCTACCTTTACCTGTAATGCTCTTTCAAGATTATCAAGTACTGGTAAAACTTCTGTAGCAAAACTTTGAATACGATATTTTTTTACATTTGCTGCTTCATTTTGTAAACGTTTTTTTAAATTTTCTGCATCTGCATAAGCTTTAAAATAAGCATTTTTACTAGCAGCAACTTCTTCTTTCAATTTTGCAACTTCTTCTTCTAATTCTTCAATTCTTTTTTTCTTTGAAAACTTTAATGTTTTTTTATCATCTGACTTTTCTTCTTTTACTTCTTTTTCTTCGCTGTCATCTGTTTCAACAACTTCTTCAGCTTTTTCTTCGCATGCTTCGTTTTCACATTCACATGCTTCTTTTTTTGTCATATCTTTTTCTTCTTGCATGCTAACCTCCTATTATCCATTGCCTTCACGATATAAATCTTCAAGGACTTTACTCATATATTCCATCAATGCAACTACTTTACTATATTGCATACGAGTTGGACCAACAATCATTAATTCGCCTTCTTCTTTACTATTTACTTTAAATCGGCTACTAACAACTGCAACATCATCCATTTGAATCAATTCGTTTTCTCCACCAATTTCAATACAAAGATTTCCTTCATGATTTGCAATTTGTCGGAACAATGAACTATCTTCTAGCATTTTCATTAACTCTTTCAATTTTTCAATATCTGCAAATTCTGGTTGATATAGCATGTTTGCCTGTCCACTACAGTATACATGATTAGTTGCAAATTTCATAAACGCATTCACAAATGCTTCGAATAAGACCTCATGTCTTGCAACATGTGATGCAAGAAGTGGCTTAATCTCTTGTAACTTATCTACAACCTCATTAATTGCTGTACCCATTAATTTGTCATTTAACAAATTACAACATGTTTTAATATCCTCAACACTTACATCTGTGGGAAAATAAAACGTTTTATTTTCCGTATGACCATGATCAGTTATAAAAACTGCAACAGCACTTCTTTCATTTAATGGAAACAACTGTATATGTTGTAATGTTTGATATTCGCTATCAGGACCAAGTACAATTGATGTTAATGAAGTCATCTGTGATAATATGTCACAACTTTTCTTTACAATTTCATCCATTGAATAATGGCGTTCTCTAAACACATTTTGTAAAGAATTTTTAACCCCTTCATCTAATTGTTTTTCCATTAAATTTTCAACATAGAACCGATATCCCTTACTACTTGGAATTCGCCCACTTGAAGTATGTGTTTTTTCAAGTAAGCCTAATTCTTCCAATGCTGCCATTTCATTTCGAATCGTAGCGCTTGAGCATCGAAAATCTAACAAATCCATCAAGCGTTTTGATCCAACCGGCTCAGCTGTTCTTGTAAATTCATCCACAATTGCTTTAAATATACAAGTTTGTCGACCTGTCAACATTTTCTCCACTCCTTTCTAGCACTCATCATCTATGTCTGCTAACAGTATATGATATTTTGTTAGCAC
>JAHHST010000080.1 GCA_020025055.1 Longicatena sp. | reverse complement strand
TTCAGAAAAGAATCTACAATGCCTATAACTGGAAAGTAAATGAAGAAGGTTACAAAATATGTCCTGCAGGCAGAGTATTCAGTGTAAATCTCGCAGACAAATATACAAATACGTTGAATGGGAATTTATGTATCTCACAGATATATGGTGAACCAAGTGAATGCAACGAATGTGCAAAAAAAAGACTGCACTTATATTTGCTAACATAAATATGTACAAAAATGATCATTTAAAACAAAAATAAAGAAAGATGTTTTTATAATGCTCAAAAATTGTGAGAAACTACAATGATGGGCATTTTTTATTATCAAAATTTAAGGAATATAAAAAAAGGCTAACAGACCTGAAAGATTAAAAATCATTCAACTGTTATAACCTCTTTTATATGAATAAAACAAAACAGAAACAAAAAAGGATTAATACTATATATAGAATTAATCCTTAATTCATTAGAATGGCGTCCACGGAGGGATTCGAACCCCCGACCGTGCGCTTAGAAGGCGCATGCTCTATCCAGCTGAGCTACGTGGACATCTCTAACGCCCATTAATAATAACAAATATTTTTATATAATTCAAGATTAAATTGAAGTTTTTTTTGAAAAAAATAAAAAATAGTTTCAAATATCTTTTTTTATTGAAGAGAATTGTGCATTTCTCTTGCTTTATTCTTAAGCATATTTGTACAATCTTAGTGTATATATTAATTGATAAAAACTATGAAATATGCTATATTATTATATGTTTAGTCGTAAAGGAGATATCATGGATACTTATTATGAAAATATTCTAAAAAAAGTAAATGGCTTAGTAGAAAATAAAGATTATAAAAAAGCTTATGCAATTCTTGAAGAAGAATTATCTATGCCGTATATTCCTAAAGAATATGAACAGCCTTTGATTGATTACTACAATGTATGTAAAAGTGAAACTCAAGTGAGTACGTTACCTAGTTATAGTGAAGAAGATATCGAACGTTTGTTGCAAGGCTCTTTAGAAGAACAGTTTCTTGCGATTGAACAATTAAGGAAAAGTAATATTCGTAATCATTTCGATGCGATTCGTAAGTATTTGGAAAACAATCCACATTATTTGATTCGTTCATATATCATTGAAGCATTAATGGATCAGAATGTGAGCGATGAATTCACAACAGAAATGGATGGTTGCGTGATTACATTTGCGCCTTGTTTTATTGAGGCACCAATGGAAAGCGATGGTGCAGTTCAAGCAGTTCAATATATTAAAGATTGGTTTGAAAATGAAAATCCAACATTTACTATGATGTGCGTCGAAACGTTAGTGAAAGAAGCTTATCTTCGATTACCATATAACATTGAAGAAGAAGATGCTTTAGGAATGGCCTTAGGAGTTGTACGCTATGTTTTCGCTGCACATGAAGAAATGGAAGCATTTTATCAATTTCTTGAAGAAAAAGGACTTGCACAAAATAGTGGTTATGAATTATTATTAAGTAGACATGAATTTTAACATGTAGAATGTAATTTGGTGTATTAGGAGGTATGAACAATGAGTTCAACATGGGAACTAAAAGAAAAATCAACTGGTGAATTAACAACAACTGTAGAAGGTGAAACATGGAAAAAAGCTCAGAAAAAAGCTTTAAATAAATTAGTAAAAAAAGTAAACCTTCCAGGTTTCCGTAAAGGACACGCTCCAGTAGCATTAATTAAAAAACAAATTGGTACACAAGCAATCTTAGCTGAAGCAATTGATGAAGTAGCTTCAGATGCATTGATGGAAGGTGTAAAAGAACATGATCTTTTCGCTGTAGCAAGACCAAATTTAGATATTGAAAGTATTGATGAAGAAAAAGCAGTATTAAAATTCTATATTACTGTTAAACCTGAAGTTAAATTAGGAGCATACAAAAATTTAGATATTAAAAAAGACGATGCAACTGTAACTGATGAAGATGTTGAAGCTGAATTAACTGCTTTACAAGGACGCTTTGCTGATTTAGTATTAAAAGAAGACGGTAAAGTTGAAAATGGAGATACAGCTGAAATCGATTTTGAAGGATTTAAAGATGGTGTTCCATTCGAAGGCGGAAAAGCTGAATCTTATCCATTAGTAATTGGTAGTGGTTCATTCATCCCTGGATTTGAAGAACAATTATTAGGAATGGCTAGCGAAGAATCAAAAGAAATCAACGTTACATTCCCTGAAGATTATCAAGAAAAAGAATTAGCAGGACAACCTGTAGTATTCAAAGTAACTGTTCATGATATCAAAGAAAAAGTATTACCTGAATTAAATGATGAATTAGTAAAACAAGCAAAAATCAAAGATGTTGAAACAGTAGATGCATATAAAGAATATGCACGTAAAAACTTAGAAACAAGTAAAGCAAAAGTTGCTGAAGACAAATTCGAAGATGCTTTATTAACTGCAGTATGTGATGCTGCTGAAGTTGAAATTCCACAAGTAATGATCGATGATGAAGCAGATTCATTAGTAAGAGAATTCGAACAACGTTTAACATCTCAAGGATTCAGCGTTGATCAATTCAAACAAATCACTGGTCAAACAGATGAAATGATTCGTGAAGAAGTTGGAAAAGATGCTGTTAACAGAGTGAAAGTTCGTTTAGTACTTGAAGCTATTGGTAAAGCAGAAAATATCGAAATCAGCGAAGAAGATATTAACAAAGAATTAGAAACTGTGGCAACAACTTACAATATGCCATTAGAACAGGTAAAACAGTTAATTAGTAGTGATGCTATTTCACATGACTTACGTAATCGTAAAGCATTAGAAATGATTAAAGAAACTGCTGGTAAGTAATGCTACAAAAGACGCATCCGCGTCTTTTTTGGCTTATGAAAGGAGTGTATACAAATGAGTGAAATCGATACAAATATAAATGTACAATTACCTTTAGTTTGTACACGTGGTGTCGTAGTGTTTCCTAATCAAGATGTAATTATTGATGTGGGGAGAGATAAATCTGTACATGCTGTGGAAGAAGCCCAGAAAAATACGGATAGTCAAGTAATTTTAGTTGCTCAAAAGGATTTAACAGTTGAAGCACCTAAAATGGAAGATTTATATACTGTAGGTACATTATGTCAAATTCGTCATATTCGCAAGATGGACGGATATTTGAGAGTGAAATTTAAAGGAATGGAACGTGTCCGTATCGAAACAATCATGGATGATGAATCAATGATGAGTGCAGGTGCTATTATTGTTCCAGATGTTCAACAAGATGAAATGGAAGAAGTTGCTTTAGTAAGAAAAATTGCACAACAATTTGAAGAAATTGATGCAGTTTCTCAAGCAATACCTAAAGAAATGATTCAAGAATTAGCAAAAGGCATTAGTGCAGTAGAATTAGCTGATCAAGTTTCTCAATTATTTCCATTATCATTAGAAAAACGTCAAGAATTATTAGAAACTGCAGGAATTAACGATCGTTTACTTTTAATTCTTAAAGAAATTGAAAATGAAAAACAGTTATCAAAAATTGAAAATAAAATCAACGAAAAGGTAAAAACACGTATTGAAGAAAATCAAAAAGAGTTTTATCTACGTGAAAAAATGAGAGCAATCAAAGAAGAATTAGGAGATGTTCCTGACTCTGATAGTGATGCTGATGAAATTCGTCGTCGTTTAGATGAAAATCCATATCCAGATTATGTAAAGGCAAAAGTAAAAGAGGAATTGAGCCGTTATGAAATGTTACCTGCTGCAGCTGGAGAATCTGGTGTGATTAAAACTTATATCGATTGGATGATGAATTTACCTTGGTGGCAAGAAAGTAAGGACAATGATGACTTACAAGTAGCTAGTGATATTTTAGATGCCGATCATTTTGGATTGAAAAAAATCAAAGAAAGAATTCTTGAATATTTAGCTGTAAAACAAATGACAAATTCATTAAAAGCACCAATTATTTGTTTAGTTGGTCCACCAGGAGTTGGAAAGACTTCGTTGGCGAAATCTGTTGCAAGAGCACTTGATCGAAAATTTGTTAAAATTTCATTGGGTGGAGTTAAGGATGAATCTGAAATCCGTGGGCATCGCAGAACTTATTTGGGTAGTATGCCAGGTCGCTTTATTCAGGCAATGAAAAAAGCAGGTACAGTGAATCCGGTATTCTTAATTGATGAAATTGATAAGATGGCAAGTGATTATAAAGGTGATCCAGCAAGTGCAATGTTAGAAGTATTAGATCCTGAACAAAATCAAGTCTTCTCAGATCACTATATTGAAGAACCATATGATTTAAGTAAGGTATTATTTATTGCTACAGCAAATTACTTAGAAAATATTCCAAATGCTTTAAGAGATCGTCTAGAAATTATTGAATTATCATCTTATACAGAATTAGAAAAAGTAGAAATTGCAAAACGCCATTTAATTCGTAAGCAACTTAAAGAAAATGGATTGAAACCAAGTCAATTAAAAATTGATGATGATATGATTACTTATATCATTCAATATTACACTAGAGAGAGTGGTGTACGTCAATTAGAACGTACAATTGCAACAATATGTAGAAAGAGTGTATTGGCGATTTTAAAAGATAATAAACGCTCTATTAAAGTAACTAAGAAGTTAATTCATGAATGGCTTGGAAATGAAAAATTCGAATATGGTAAACGTGAAAAGAAAGATCAAGTTGGAACAGTTACTGGATTAGCATATACTTCTTTTGGTGGAGATGTATTACAAATTGAAGTAAATCATTTCGAAGGAAAAGGTAAACTTGTGATTACTGGACAATTAGGGGATGTCATGAAAGAATCTGCTACAATTGCTTATGATTATATTCGTGCAAATGCTAAGAAATATAAAATTAAGCCAGAATTCTTTGAAAATAATGATGTTCATATTCATGTTCCTGAAGGAGCTGTTCCAAAGGATGGACCAAGTGCAGGTGTTACATTAACGACTGCATTAATTTCTAGCTTAACAAATACTCCAGTAAAATCTGATTTAGCTATGACAGGAGAAGTTACATTAAGAGGACATGTCTTACCAATTGGTGGATTAAAAGAAAAATCTATGGCTGCACATCGTTGTGGAATTACAACAATTGTCATTCCTAAAGCAAATGTAAAAGACTTAGATGATGTTCCACAAACAGTAAAAGATAGTATCACATTTATTCCAGTTGAAAAAGTTTCTCAAGTTTTAGATGTGGCTTTGGTGAAATAATATGATTACCTTTAATAAAGCTGAATTAGTAGTATCTGCACCAGATAAAAAATCTTGGCCAGATACTACTTTACCTGAAATTGTATTGGCAGGACGAAGTAATGTAGGTAAAAGTAGTTTTATCAATACAATGTGTACACGAAAAAAGTTAGCTTATGTGGGAAATACACCAGGGAAAACAAGATTATTGAATTTCTTTAATCTTGACGATAAATATATGTTTGTTGATGTTCCAGGATATGGATACGCAAACATATCTAAAAAGCAATTATTATTGTTTGGGCAAATGATGGAAGATTATTTTTCTGAGCGTGAACAAAAAAAAGGTGTCGTAATTCTAGTGGATTCACGACATAAACCTACAGATGATGATTTAACAATGTTGGAATTTGCTAGATATTATGAAATTCCAGTTGCGATTGTTGCAACTAAAATTGATAAATTACCTTCTACAAAGTTAAAGAATCAATTAAAAATGATTCGAAGAGAATTAGAATTAAGAGATAATGAACCATTATTTCCATTTTCTGCTGAAAAGAAGATTGGAATGGAAGAAGTTTGGAAATACTTAATTCCTATATTTGAAGGAAAAAATAAATAGAAATATTTATGAGGCTGTTGATTCAATGATCAATAGCCTTTTTAATTTATATAAAAAAGTAGTATTTGAAT
>JAHHST010000008.1 GCA_020025055.1 Longicatena sp. | reverse complement strand
CAGTTGAGTAGGGCTTTTTTTTGTTTAAAAACTAGATATTTATTTTGATATATGTATAAAAAAGAGATATCACAATGATATCTCAGACCGTTGACAAAGTCACTCGTTGAGCAGACTTTGTCATTCGGTCTTTTTTTAGTCTCCACTTTGATATAAAAAAGATGATTTCAAGGTATTTTTAACCTAAAATCATCTGTAATTTAATAGCTTTCTACCACTTTTTCTAAATTGATTTTATTTGTTTTTAAAATAAGGTAGTTTGTCAACAAGCTTAGATATCACAATGATATCTCTTTTTAGTAAATTTTATTTAATTACGTTTACCAAATATAATAGTACCTAGACGAATGATATTAGCATCGCATTCTAATGCGATTTTATAATCATTACTCATTCCCATTGATAAATATTTGATTTTATCTTTACCATATGTGGATTGTAATTTATGAAATAATACTTGCATTTTTTTAAAGCATATTTCTGTTTCTGTATCATCACCAAGTAATGGACCAACACACATTAACCCTTGAACGTCAATATGTGGCAAATACTTGCATTGTTTTATAAATGATTCACATTCCTCAAATAAAATTCCAGTTTTGTTTGGCTCTTTTGAAATATTTATTTCGACAAGTACAGGCATAATTTTATCAATGTTTGCACATTCTTTTTCAATTTCTTTTGCTAGTCTTAAACTATCTAAACTTTCAATCATATCTACTAATGGTACTACATCCTTAACTTTATTTCGTTGAAGATGTCCAATCATATGCCAATGATATTTTGGATCATATTTTTCTTTTATTTCTTGTACACGATTTTCTCCAAAAATTGTACAACCGCATTCATAAGCTTCGTCAATTTCTTCTTTTGTATGAGTCTTACTTACTGCAACTAATGTTACATTCTTAGGTAATTCTTCCTTGATTTTTAATAGCGTATTTTTATTCATAACTATCACTCCAATTGCTCTAATTATAACATATAATAATATGAATAAAACATAATTCAAACTCTTTTCATTTTTCGTAGTTTTTTAATGAAAGGATATGATTTATTTTATGCATAGATATTGTGAATATGATATAATAGTGTAGATTAATTAAGGAGAGTTTTATAGTATGAAAAAAGGATTATTTATTACATTCGAGGGAAATGATGGTAGTGGAAAAACCACTATATCTAAGCTAGTTTATGAAAAATTATCAGAAATGGGATATCCTGTTATTTATACAAGAGAACCTGGTGGAATCGATATTGCAGAGCAAATTCGTAATGTTATTTTAGATCCTAAAAATACAGCTATGGATGCTCGATGTGAAGCATTGTTATATGCTGCATGTCGACGACAACACTTAATTGAAAAAGTATTACCAGCATTAGAAGAAAATAAAATTGTTCTATGCGATCGATTTATTGATAGTTCATTAGTATATCAAGGGATTGCAAGAAATATTGGTATAGATGAAGTATATGCAATTAATGAATTTGCAATCGAAGGTAATTTACCAGATGCAACTATATTCTTACATGTTGATTTAGATACAGGACTATCTAGAATCGAATCAAGAGGTTCTAAAGATCGGCTTGATAATGAAAGTATGAATTTTCATCGTATGGTTGCAGAAGGATATGAGAAGGTTTGTAAGTTATATCCAGAAAGAATGCATGTGATAGATGCAACAAAAACAGTTAATGAAGTATTTCAAAATACATTAGATGTTTTGTTGGAGATTATAAAATCGTATGATTAAGGATATATTAAAGCAACAACAACCTGTTGTGTATCAAACATTAAAAAATGCATTATACAATGATAAAATTGCACATGCATATATGTTTTCTGGTCCATCAGGAACTATGAAAAAAGAGGCTGCATATTTGCTTGCACAAAGTTTAATTTGCGAAACAGAAGGTTTTGCATGTGAAACATGTAATACTTGTAAAAGAATTGCAGCAAATGAATATGTTGATGTTAAATATATTGATGGTAGTAAAACATCAATAAAAAAAGATGATATTATTAAGTTACAGAGAGAATTTAGTAAAACAGGTTTAGAAAGTAGTGGAAAAAAAGTATATATTCTAAATTATGCTGAAAATGCTACACCGGACGCATTAAATTCTTTATTAAAGTTTTTAGAAGAACCAACTAGCGATATGGTTGCGATATTGATTGTTGAACAGATGGATCGAGTATTACCGACTATTATATCGAGATGTCAAAATATTCCTTTTACTGCATTAAGCTTTGATACTTGTTATGATAGTGTTAAGGATGAAATTGATTTGTTTGATGCATTTATGTTGTCGCATATGAAACATCAGAAACAAAATATAATTGACGTATCAGAAACGGATGATTATCAGCATGCAAAATATGTATTTAAAACAATGATAGATTATTATAAAAATTCTGTTAATCGTGCATTACTATTTTTACAATTAGAGGGTTTTAATGTTAAAGAAAAAAAATACGGTAAACAATGTCTTCAGTATGTTATAGATATGTTATTGATTTTTTTTAAGGATCAAATTAAACATAAGACGATGTGCGAAGATGAATGGTATCTAAAAACAATGAAAGCTATACAAGAAAAAGATATTGATAGGGTACAGATGATTCAAATATTAATGTATAGTAAAGATATGTTATTAAAATCAGTAAACATACATATGTTAATTGATCAAATGTTATATAAGATGAAAGAGGTGACACGATGAATCACGAAAATAAAGCAAATATGAAGCATAGTCATAATGAAAAAAAAGAGATAGAAAAAACAAATCAACATGCTGAAAAAGAAACAGTTGAAAAAAAAGAATATAAATATATTGCATATATTACATTTAAAGGTTCTAAAAAAGTATATACATTTGGATGTGATGAAGATATTTATCGTGTAAACGATGATGTTGTAGTAGAAACAATAAGAGGTCAAGAACTAGGAAAAATTGTTAAAGAAACAGAAACATTTATACCAAATGGTATGGAAATTAAGCCAATTCTTAGAAAGGCGACAGAAAAAGATATAAAACAAGCGGAAGAGAATGTTGAAAAAGCAAAAAGAGCAATGGAAGTATGCATAGATTGTATTACTAAACTAGGATTAGATATGAAGCTTATTGAAGCTGAATATACGTTAGATTGTAATAAAATTATTTTTGTTTATGTTGCGGATGAACGAGTAGACTTCCGTGAATTACTAAAGGAGCTTGCAAGTATTTTTAAATGTCGAATTGAATTAAGACAAATTGGTCCACGCAATAAAGCAAAAATTGTTGGTGGTTTAGGAATGTGTGGAATGGAAACATGCTGTTCAAGATTTTTAAATGATTTTGATGTTGTTTCTATTAATATGGCTAAGAATCAATTACTTGCATTAAATATTCAAAAATTAAGTGGTCAATGCGGTAAATTAATGTGCTGTTTAAAATATGAAGATGGGCAATATAAAAAATTAAGAGAAGGATTGCCAAAGTTAAATAGTCAAATTGAATATAAAGGTAGACGTTATCGTATTACAAGTATGAATGTTTTATTACAACAAGTTAAAATAGAAAATAAGGAAGATGTACAATTCTTATCATTTAAAGAATTATGGCCAGATATGGATTTTACTGATCGGTAGGTGATTTGTTATGAATAGACAAAAAAGTTTTGATGAAGATAAGCCATCTATTTATTTAGTAGCGACTCCCATTGGTAATCTAGAGGAATTAACTCCTAGAGCAATTTCCATTTTAGAATCAGTAGATGTTATTGCTGCTGAAGATACACGCAACACAATGAAATTATTGTCTCATTTTGGAATTAAAACACGATTGATTGCACACCATCAACATAATGAGTTACAAAGTGCAAAAGGATTGATTGAGTTACTAAATCAGGGAAATAATATAGCGATTGTTTCAGATGCAGGATATCCATTAATTTCAGATCCAGGTAGTGTGGTTACGAAAATGGTTATTGAAGCAGGATATAGTGTTATTCCAGTGTCAGGTAGTAATGCAATGTTAAATGCATTAGTTGCGAGTGGCTTAGATACACAGCATTTTCTATTTTATGGATTTTTAAAATCAAGTGAGAAAGATAGAGTTAAAGAATTGCATGATTTAAAATATTATCCATTTACAATGGTATTTTATGAAGCACCGCATCGTATTCGTAAAATGCTAGAAAGTTGTCTACAAGTATTAGGAAATAGAAATATTTGCCTAGCTAGGGAATTAACAAAAAAACATGAAGAATTTATTCGAGGAAGTATCGAAGAAATATTAGAAATGGTAGACGATTTAAAGGGAGAAATGGTTGTTGTTGTAGAAGGGTGTAAAGATCAAAAATCCCAAGATCAAACACAAGATGCTCCATTACTTCATGAACAAATTAAACAATATATAAGTAGTGGTTATACAACAAATGAAGCAATAAAAAAAGTTGCTAAAGAATATGGCCTTTCAAAAAACGATTTATACAAAGAGTATCATGGATTAAGCTAAGAGATGAATTATATGCTATAATGAAAGAAGAAAATATTATGGCAAAATTGGAAGATAAAATGAATGGGAACTTTCAGGCAGTGTGTTTTCGTATTGAACAAGGAATATTAAATAGTAGTGTATCCGCAAGTTTAGAAGAAAAAAGTGATTTTCATATGGATGGTGTAAACTGTGCAGTGCGTGTATTTGAGTGCTATAGTTATACTGGAAATAACAGACTTACTTTAACTGTAATAATCTTTGGGAAAGATGATGGTCCAGTTGAAATTTCAGGAATTACAACTGGTGGTAGACAAGCAGTTCTATTTAAAATAAATACATTTGGAGAAGATGCTTTTTTGGATAAATTAAGAAAGGTTTTAAATGACATTCGATGATTTAGTATTATTTGTGGATATTTTAGAATGTAAAAGAAAACATTGAAAAATATTTTATGAAGATGAAAGTGGAATTTTAATTGAAATCCCTAAGTCACATATGCTATATTCTGCTGCTAAAACAACAGAAAGTGCGGAAAGTATTCTAGAACATTTACCTCAACATTTTGAAATTTTAGTTACTCATGATTTATATACAAACCATTATTTACAAACTATGAAAAATTTAAAGTGTGATTTAAAGTGCTATCATAGTGCATATTTAAAAAAACAACTATTAAATATCATCTTGGAATCTTGTTATCGTATGAAAAAATTAAATAATTCGTATATACAAGAATGTTATAGAACTATATAAACATTCGATGCCTTCATTAGCAAATAGAAACTATATAGAAGAATGTATAAGAGATGATATGTATGGAGTATTTGGTGAAACAACGATGTGTGGATGTATCGGATCAATTAACATATTGGTATTTTATGCAATAAAAAAGTTTTATAGATTTTTCTATAAAACTCAGACCGTTGACAAAGTCGCTCGTTGAGCAGACTTTGTCATTCGGTCTTTTTTTAATCCCCACTTTAATATAAAAAAAGATGATTTCAAGGTATTTTTAACCTAAAATCACCTGTAATTTAGTAGCTCTCCACCACTTTTTATAAATTGATTTTATTTGTTTTCAAAATAAGGTAGTTTGTCAACAAGCTGAGTTTTATAGATTTTTCTATAAAACTTTTTTCCTTATTGAATAGCATCTAATCCTTCAAACTGCAGATTATAATAATTTGCATAGATTCCATTTAATTTCATTAATTCATCATGCGTACCACGTTCTTCTTGACCATTTTCTGAAATAACAATAATTTCATCTGCATTTCGTATAGTAGATAAGCGATGAGCAATCGTAATTGTTGTACGATTTTTTGAAAGTTCTTCTAAACTTTTTTGAATATGACGTTCACTTTCATTGTCTAATGCACTTGTTGCTTCATCTAAAATTAAAATTTTAGGATCTTTTAAAAATACACGGGCAATTGAAATACGTTGTTTTTGTCCACCAGATAGTCGAGTACCACGTTCTCCTACAAACGTATCGTAACCATCAGGTAATGAAATAATAAAATCATGAATATTTGCTTTTTTCGCTGCTTCTATAATTTCTTCATCCGTTGCACCTGGTTTACCATATGCAATATTTTCTTTAATAGATCCAGTGAATAAATAAACATCTTGTTGTACAATACCAATTGCTTTACGTAGACTGTGTAAAGATAGTGTTCTAATATCTTTACCATCTATTGTGATTTTACCGCCTGTAACGTCGTAAAAACGTGGTAATAGGGAACAAATGGTTGTTTTACCACCTCCGCTTGGACCAACCAAGGCAATAGATTTACCTGCATCAATATGAATGTTGATATGATCTAAGACTGTTTCATCTTCGTTATAAGAGAAACAAACATCTTGATAATCAATGACTCCTTTAACATTATTTAATTGCGTAGCATCTTTAGTATCGACGATATCAGGATTTGTTTCAATTACTTCTAGAAAACGTTTAAAACCAGAATATCCTTTTTGAAACATTTCAGTAAATTCTACTAACACTTGAACAGGAGCAATAAAAATATTGATATATAATGCATATGTCGCTAATGCGACAGGCTCTAGAGTACCAATTGCAATATAATATCCGCCAGCAATTAAAATAGTAATAAATAGCAATCCTTCAAAAAAGTTTGTTCCACAATAGAAAGAACCCATACAATGATAATTGTTATTTTTTGATTTTAAATATAATTGATTACTATAAGCGAATTTCTTTTTTTCAATGTCTTCATTCGCAAATGATTTTACTACACGAATACCTGCTAAACTATCTTGTAAGCGAGCATTAATCATTGCAATTTTTTTACGATTATCAGTAAAAGTTGCTTGCATTTTTTTATTTTTTAATAAACTAAAAATAAACATGCACACTGTTACAAATATTAAAATAAGTGTTAAAGGGACATGAATTGATAAAAGAATTAAAAAAGATCCAATAATTTTTAACAAAGAGATAAATACATTTTCAGGACCATGGTGAGCAAATTCGCTAATATCAAATAAATCTGAAACAAGTTTACTCATCATTTCACCAGTGTTGTTTTTATCATAATATGAAAAAGATAAACGTTGGTATTGATCAAATAACTCTTGTCTCATATCGCTTTCCATACGAGCACCCATTATATGTCCTTGACAGGAAACATAATAACGGCAGAAAGCACGAATAATATACATGAGGAATAGTCCAATTGCTAACCAAATAAGACTTTTAAATATTAATTCTTTTGTCTGAAGAAAGATTGTTTTATTTAAATAGTTTAATATTTGCGGAAAAGCCAAATCAATGATACTGATCATAAAGGCACATAGCATGTCGAAATAGAAAATCTTTCGATATGGTTTATAATAACTTATAAATTTTTTCATTACATACATATAAAAACCTCCAATACATACTGTTCTATTATAAATCAAATAAAGAAATAGAACTATAAAAAAATAAAAATAGTCTTTATAAAAAGACTATTGATCAAATCGTTTTCTACGGATAGTTGATTGAATAAATAATTCTTTTAATCCATCTTTATTATTTGTTTCTAACATATTTTTTAATTTTTGGATTTGATAAATAAAGGAATCAATTTCAGGAATTAAATTATCTTTATTTAAGAAAAATAATTCACTCCATAAGTTTTCATTAATCTTAGCAATTCTTGTTAAATCACGAAAACTATCACCTGTATATTTTACTAAGTTTGGATTATCACTGGTATTCATTAGAGAAACAGCAATTGCGTGTGTTAATTGTGATACAAACCCAATCATTTTATCATGCTCCTCACAAGATAAGATGCTGATGTTTTTAAATTCTAAAATATTGGCAAATTGTGTTAATGTATCAACTGCTTGGCTGGTATTTGATTTCGTGGGTGTAATAATAAAGTTAGCATCTTTAAATATTGTATGGTCTGCATAAGTTACACCACTAACTTCTTTTCCTGCCATTGGATGAGAAGCACAAAACTCAATATCATCACGTAAAATGGATTGAACTTGATTTACGACATTACATTTTATTCCACTCACATCAGTTAAAAAGGTATGAGGTTTAAAATATTTTTGATAAGTAGAATACCAGTGAATCATCGCTTCAGGGTAAAGACCAGAAATAATAATATCGGCATTTTTTATTAATTGAATATCAAACGTAGCACCGTTTTGAATAATTCCATGTTCCTTTGCATATTGAATACTTAATTCATTTAAATCAATCGCATCTACATGATATCCTTTTTTTGATAAACCCATAGCATAACTTCCACCCATTAAACCTAAACCAATAATTAGAAATCGAGTATTTTTGTTAATCATAGGTATTCCACCTTTCCGTGAATATATTGAAAGTCTTCAAAAAATGTAGGATAACTTTTAGAAATTGCATGTGCATCTAGAATGGTTGTTGAAGATGTACTACATGCAGATGCAATAGTTAAAGCCATCACAATACGGTGATCATTATGTCCAAATAATTCTTCTACACATATAGGATGTTGACAATGTTTAATATAAATATCGTCTTCGCTAGAAGAAATAGAAACACCAAATTTCTTTAATTCTGTTTCCATTGCATAAATTCGATCACATTCTTTAATACGTAATCGATTCGCATGGTAAATATGAGTATTTCCTAGGGAATACATCGCGAGAACACAAAGAATAGGACCTAAGTCTGGACAGTTAGCTAAATCTATATCATGACCAATTAAATTACTTTTATAAATTTTATATCCATTTTTTAATGACTCTATTTTTACACCGAATGAATTTAAGATAGAGAGAATTTCTTTATCACCTTGTTTTGAATCTAAAGATACACCTGTAATCTCTAAAGTATTCGAAATTGCAGCATATACTGCAAAGAAGGCAAATTGAGAATAATCTCCTTCGACTGTATAAGAATAAGGAAGATAGGATTGATTTCCTGGAATAACGATTGTATTAGAATCAAGAAAATGAATAGATATTCCAAATTTTTCTAACATTTGAATGGTTAAGTCAATATAAGATTTTGATTCAAAAGGAGGAAGAATATGTAAAATGGAGTCTTCTTTTAATAAAGGAAGAGTAAATAGTAATCCACTAATAAATTGAGAACTTATATTCCCTTGGATTGTATATTCTTGAGCTTTTATGGATTGGTGTATTTGAACTTTTGTATCATCTTGAAGAAAATCTAGATTTTGTTCTTGGAAAATTTTTTGATAAATGGATAAAGGTCTTTCTAGTAATCGTTTACTTCCTGTAAATGTAATTTCTTGATTTGTTAATGAGAAGATAGGAATTAAAAATCGTAAGGTAGAACCGGATTCGTTACAGTCTATAATAGGACTTTTGATATGTTGAAAGTCTTTAATTCCTTCAATATATAAAGTGTTGTCTTCTATGTTGATGGTTGCCCCTAAATTTTTCATTCCATCAATGGTTGCCAAAATATCTTTGGAAAAAGCCACATTAGAAATGGTACTTTTTCCATTTGCTAAAGAAGCACAAATAATTGCTCTATGTGCCATTGATTTGCTAGGAGGAATGTGAATTTTTCCATTGCACTCAGAAGGAAAAATTTTTACTTTCATTACATATCTCTCCCAATTACATTTGCAATTTTGCTACATTTTTTGATTAATTCTTTGAAGTGTTTAGGTTTTAAGGATTGAGCTCCATCACTCCATGCACATTCAGGTTGATCATGTACTTCAATAATTAAGCCATCAGCACCAGCAGCAATAGCAGCTAAAGAAGCAGGTTCTACCAATTCCCAATCACCAGTTGCATGACTTGGATCAATAATGATAGGAAGATGTGTCTTTTTCTTAATGATTGGAACTACACTTAAATCCAAAGTATTTCTTGTATATTTTTCAAAGGTACGAATTCCACGTTCACATAAAATAACATTTGGATTTCCTTCTGCTAAGATATATTCAGCACTCATTAACCATTCTTCAATTGTATTCGCAAGTCCGCGTTTTAATAGAATAGGTTTTTTCGTTCTTCCAACAGCTTTTAATAATTCAAAATTTTGCATATTTCTAGCACCAATTTGAATAATATCTACATGTTCGATAAATTCATCTAATTTATCAGCACTCATTAACTCAGTAACAATTGGTAAACCTGTTTGTTTTCTTGCTTCAGCTAATGCAAGAATTCCATCTGTTCCCATACCTTGAAATGCATATGGGGAAGTACGTGGTTTATAAGCTCCTCCACGAAGCATACAAGCACCTGCATCTTTCACTTCTTTAGCAATATTTACAACCATGTCTTCACCTTCAACACTACAAGGCCCTCCGATGACAACAATTTTTTCTTTGCCTCCAATTTTAATTCCATTTACTTCTACAATAGTATCTTCTGGATGAAACATACGACTAACTTTTTTATAAGGAGAAGATACACGTACAACATCTTCTACTAAAGGGTTAGCCTCTAAACGTTTTGGGTCTACTTTGCTAGTATCTCCTACAAGACCGAAGATACGGTAGTTTTCACCAATACTTTCATGTACTTGTAAACCTTGGTTTTTGAATGTAGTCATAATTTTATCAATTTCTGCATGATTTGCAGTTTTTTTCATTGTTATAATCATTGTTTATTCCTCCTATTTATTCATTGATAATGTTGCTTCATGTTCCATAATCATATCTAATATACCAATTGCAAGAACACTGTCAATTACGATTCTTGCACGATGTATGATTGCAGGATCATGACGACCTTGTATAGATAATACTGTATTTTCTAATGTTTGTTTATTTACAGTATGTTGTTCTTTAAAAATGGATGGGGTAGGTTTGATTACTGTTCTTAAAAGAATTGGCATTCCATTGCTGATTCCTCCATTAATACCAGCATTAAAGTTTGTGCGAGTTTTAATTTGATTGTCTTGATAAATAAATTCATCATTACATTCACTTCCATAATGGTTCGCAAAATTAAAACCTAACCCAAATTCTACGCCTTTTACGGCAGGAACACTAAATAGTAAGTGACTTAGTCTACTTTCGATGGAATCAAAGAATGGCTCACCAATACCTAACGGAACATGGAGAATGGCGCTTTCTAAAATTCCACCAACGCTATCTTTTTGTTTCACAGCTTCTTCGATATGAGAAATCATTTGTTGTTTTTTATCAGAATCAAGTACTGCAAAATCACTTTGATTCATTTTTTTGATTTGTTGCTCTAAAATTTTTTCATCGCTAGCAAAAGAAATATCCGATATATGATGCAATTGTTTAATATGGGAACCAATAAAAATTCCTTTTTGATTTAATACTTGCATAGCAATTGCACCACATGCAACTAATGGTGCAGTGATTCTTCCGCTAAAGTGTCCACCTCCTCGATAGTCTTGATATCCATTATATTTTAAATCTGCAGTATAGTCAGCATGAGAAGGACGAAGTAAATCTTTAGTCTTTTCATAGTCTTTACTGTGATTTTGTTCATTTTTAATTAATATGGTTAGAGGGGTACCAGTTGTATAACCATTAAAATATCCACTAACAATTTGTATTTCATCACTCTCATGTCGTTTTGTAGAAATGTTTCCTTTTGCTTTACGTTTTTGCATCATCTGATTTATGAATGATAAATCAAGTTGAATTCCACTTGCTAAACCATCTATTACTGCTCCGATTGCTTCACCATGGCTTTCTCCAAATAAAGTAATTGTGAATTGATTTCCAAATGTATTTTTCATATTACTTATCCTTTCAAAATCTGATAGATTTGTTGTAAATCCATAGGAACTAAGCTTGCTTTTCCTATTTGTTTTACTTGTACTGTAGTAATTAAATTACCAGATGCTTTTTTATCATTTTTTATATACTGAAATACTTTTTCTTTATTATAGGATACGTTTTGAGATAAATGCATTTTTTCATAAATAGGGAGTAGTTGTTTTTTAATATCTTCATCTATAAAATATAACATACCTAATGCAACACATTCTCCATGATAATATGTTGTTAAGTCAAAGTAACTTTCAATAGCATGTCCGATGGTATGTCCAAAATTTAATATTTTACGTAATCCCATTTCTTTTTCATCTTTTTCAACAACATCTTTTTTTACACATAAGGAGCGATAAATGATTTCTTCTAAGTGATCATCAATATTAGTGTTTTCAAAAATATCAAAGAGTTTTTTATCATAAATTAATCCAGCTTTTAATGCTTCAACCAAACCATTATAGTAGTGCCTTCTTGGTAAAGTTTTTAGGGTGTCAAAATCAACAAACACAGCTTTTGGTTGATAAAAAGCACCAATAATATTTTTTGTATCATCTAAATTAATCGCAACTTTTCCACCAATACTACTATCAATTTGGGATAGTGTGGTCGTAGGTACTTGAATAAAATCAATTCCTCTCATATAGCTAGATGCGACAAAACCTGATAAATCTCCAACTACACCTCCGCCTAAAGCGATAATACAATCATTTCTAGAAAAGTGATATTTTAATAATGTTCTACAAATATCTTCAAATACGCTTAAACATTTGGAATGTTCAGATGCTTGGATACGATAAATATAAGATTCTTTACATTGTGATTGAAGGGTAGTTGCATAATTTTTAGGAACATTTGTATCTGTAATGATCATGATTTTTCTTTGTAGATTAACATATTGAGATATTTTAGATAATATTCCTCTTTCTAAATAAACAGGATATTGTGCATTTTTTAAATTGATATTTAATTTCATAAAGTCCCTCCTTAAATGAAAAAAAGCATCAATCGAATTGATGCTTCAGTTGTGAATCGTTATAATGAAGTGAAAAAGAACCATACATTGTGGCTTTATAACGATTATTAACAGTAATAATAATATCGATTAAATAGCATGTAATCACTCCATTCGACAATATCATAATATAATTAATTTGAAAAAGCAATAATATAAAGTAAATTTTTGAAAAAAATGATAAATATTTCTGAAAACAATATCGAAGTTTTCAAAAAATAATGATATAATTTTTACTGTACCATAATATTATGATGTATAATTCACTAGAAAAAGAGGTGTACGGATGACAAAATTAGAAGAGGCACGTAAAAAAATTAATGAAATTGATCAACAAATGGCAAATCTATTTGAAGCAAGAATGAGAGCTGTTGAAGATGTGATTCAATATAAGAAAGAACATCATTTACCAATCTTAGATACAAATAGAGAACAATTTGTGATTGCACATAATCTTCAATATATTAAAGAAGAAAAATATAAGAGTTCATATCAAACATTTATACAAGATCTTATGGCAACATCACGCAAATATCAAAATCAAATACTATGTGAAAATAAAGTTGGATATCAAGGAATTGAAGGAGCATTTTCATATTTTGCTACAAAGAAAATATTTCCTAATTATCAATATAAAAACTATCCTAGTTTTCAGTCTTTATGCAATGCTGTTGAAAATGAGAAAATTAAATATGCGGTTATTCCTTTTGAAAATTCATATACTGGGGAAGTTGGAGAGGTATTAGATTTATTGATGGAGCATTCCATCTATATAAATAATATTTATGATTTACCGATTTCTCAAAATTTATTAGGAGTTAAAGGTGCAACTATTAAGGATATCGAAAAAGTATATTCAAAAGATCAAGCAATTGAACAGTCTCAATTATTTTTAAAAGGAAGAGGTTGGGAAACAATTCCATATCCAAATACAGCAATGGCTGCAGAATATGTGGCAAGATGTAAGGATAAAGCAAAGGCAGCAATTGCTGCAAAAGAAAATGCAGAGGTATATGGACTAGAAATTATTGAAGAGAATATAAATACGAATAAAGATAATACAACTAGATTTATTATCGTAAGCAAAGACATGAATCATACACATGATCGTATTGCATTAGCATTTATTACAAATCATGAGGCAGGTGCGTTAGCAAAAGCAATGAATATTATTGCAAGTGCTGGATTTAATATGGAAAGTATTAAATCTAGACCGGTTAAATATTCTTCATGGGAATATTATTTTTACATAGAAATTGATGGTCATATGCAAGATCAAAATGTTCATGTATTATTAGATGAATTAGCGAATGTATGTAAAAAAGTCAAAGTGCTTGGAACTTATCATAGTAAACAGAAAGAAGGAAAATAGAATGAAATTTGTAAAAGAAAAAGCAAATACAACACCAATTGAAGATACAGTATTTGCTATTGTGAAAAAAGCAAAAGCAGCAAAAGAACAAAGAGGAAAAGAAAATGTTATCGATGCTACGATTGGATCACTTTATAATGAAGAAGAATCGATTGTTGCATTTGACAGTGTATTTACTCCTTATAATGAAATCAAAAAAGAAGTAAAAGCAGCGTACGCTCAAAGCTTTGTTGGAAACGAATCTTTCCGCAAACAAGTATATGATTGGGTATGTGAGGATAAAATTAAAAAACTTCAACACAGTGTTATTGCTACACCTGGTGGAACAGGAGCAATTTCTATAACATTAGAAGAACTACTAGATTGTGATGAAACAGTTGTTTTACCAGAGATTGCATGGGGAAGCTATAAACTAATGGCAACTATGGATGGATTAAAAGTAAAGACTTATTCTTTATTTGAAGAAAATCATTTTAATTTAGCAAGTTTTAAACAAGTATGTAGTGAAGTAATGGAACAACAGCATAAATTGTTAGTAGTTATGAATGATCCATGTCATAATCCTACAGGATATTCATTAAGTATCGATGAGTGGAAAGAAGTTGTAGCATTTTTAAATGAATGTGGAAAACAAGGACCAGTGGTTTTATTAAATGATATAGCATATATTGATTATTCATATAATTTAAAAGATAGTCGTGATTATATGACAACATTTGATGAAATTAATGAAAATGTTATGGTAATCGTTGCATTTAGTTGTAGTAAAGCATTAACTTCTTATGGATTACGTTGTGGTGCTGCAGTTATCTTAGCGAAACAACAAGAAAGTGTAAGAGAAGTAGAAATAGTTTTAGAAAAAGCAGCAAGAGCAAATTGGAGTAATATTCCAAATGCAGCCATGGAAAATTTTACTTATGTTACAACAACAAATTATGATGCATATATGAAAGAAAAAGATATATATGTACAGCTATTAAAAGAGCGAAGCTCTATTTTCACAACAGAAGCAGATGCATGTGGATTGAAACATTATCCATATAAAGAAGGATTTTTTGTCACAGTAGCTATGGATTCTAATGAATTGCGAGATCAATTCCATGAAGAATTAATGAAACATGATATCTATACGGTTAAGGTAAATAAAGGAATTCGAGTTGCTATATGTAGTTTAAGTGTTGAAAAAACAAAAGGATTAGCAAAACGAATGAAAGATATACTAAATACCTTAAAATAGGGATTAAAAAGTGAGGGCAACCTCACTTATTTTTACATATGAGAGAAAAATTATAACAATATTCTTTCTTAAAAAATCTTAATATACATAAGAAAGCTAGCGTTTTAAAAGGAATCCATTATAATAAAATTAGGAAAAAAGTAGGTGAAATTATGGCATATCGTGTATTGATAGTAGATGATAATGCAGAAATACGAGAAGTCGTAAATATTTTATTAACAAATGAAGGATACATTGTTAGCGAAGCAGATAACGGAGATGATGCAATTTCATTATGCCAAGATCAAGACATTATAATTTTAGATATTATGATGCCAGGTATCGATGGATATAAAACATGTGAAAAAATAAGAGAGTTAACTAATATTCCTATTTTATTTTTGACTGCAAAGACTTTAGAAGAAGATAAAGAATTAGGTTTTCATAGTGGGGCAGACGATTATTTAATAAAACCATTTTCTTATAGCGAATTAATTTCAAGAGTAAAGGCATTGTTAAGAAGATACTTTGTATATAAAGGTAACGAAAAGCCAAATCAAGATAGTTGTTTTGTAAGAAAAGATATAAAATTTGATAAAGAAAATAGAAAAGTATGGATGAATGATAAAGAAGTAAATTTAACAGATATTGAATTTCAAATTTTAGAATTGTTAATTATGCATCCAAAAAAAGTATTTTCTAATAAAGAGTTATATGAGCAGATTTGGGATGAACCATATCTATATACAGCAAACAATACAATTATGGTACATATTCGAAATTTAAGAAAAAAATTGATGGTAGATCCAGCAAATCCAAAATATATTAGAACTGTTTGGGGAAAGGGATATCGTTTTGATTAAAAATAAGAAAATTTCAAAATTAACTATTAAATTCGTAACTTTAGTCTTAATAACTTTAATTTCATGTGGATTATTATTTGGCTTTTTATTTCAAATTCGATATCGTGTATTTCATTTTGTGATTGATAATACAGATATTATACAATCAACGCAGGATGCAGTAGATGATTTACAAAGAAAAATTACAACGAAAAAGATATCAAAAAAAGATCGTAAAAAAATATTAAATGAAATGAAGGAATATAAATATTTAACAATGCAATTGTATGATGATACAGGATCTTCTTTTGCAAATTATTTAAGTCCATTAGAAAAAAATGTTTATATTCAAACATCTTCATTATCATTGATGTTGTATTTCCCAGATTTTGAATTTTACACGTTAAAATTTTATGATGGAGAATATAATTTAACGGTATATCCTTATCAAGGTGTATGGTTTATGGAATTATATTTGACACTCATAATTATCTTATGTTGTATCATTTTTATTCTAGTTGTCATGCGTTTTATTAACAAGAAGATTCGATTTGTTTATATGATTGAAGATGAAATGAAATTAATGGAAAGTGGAGATTATACACATCCTATTATTTATAGGGGAAAAGACGAATTAAATGATTTAGCAAAACAATTAAATGAATTACGAGTGATTTTAAAACGAAATATTCAAAGAGAAAAAGAAGCAAAAGAAGCAAATCATGATTTAGTTACAGCAATGAGTCATGATTTAAGAACACCACTAACTTCTTTATTAGGATATTTAGATATTTTAGATATGAAGATATATAAAAATGAATCAGAAAGAGATTCTTATATAAAAAAAAGTAAATTAAAAGCTGAGCAAATTAAAGAAATGTCAGATCGATTATTTATGCATTTTATGATTTATGCACAAGATGAGGATGTTACTCTTACCAATATGACATCCAATCAGTTTAACGCAATGATTGAAGAGTTTGGATTAGAATTGATTGATATGGGGTTTGAAATTGATTTACAAATTGATGAACACCAATATCAAATATTATCTGATACAAGTTTATGGCAACGAATTTTAGATAACTTAGTTTCTAATATTAGAAAATATGCTCAAGGAATAGTACAAATTCATTTGTATAAAAAAAATCAAAATGTGATTTTAGAAGTAAAGAATACAATTAAAGAAAAAAGCAATGAAGAAAGTTCTAAAATTGGATTAAAAAGCGTAAAAAAGATGGTTTTTGATATGAATGGAAATGTTAAAATCATTGAAGAAAATAATGAATTTTGTATAATCATCGAAATACCAGAAATACTAATATAGCAAATTTTAAATAAATATAGATACTTTTTACATTTTTAACAAAAATGTTTTAAATATATAAATGAATTACGTAGTAAATAGGCTTTATGTCTTTTTTTTGAGGCTATTTTTTGTTAAAATAATAGTGGAGGTAATTTTTTATGAGATCTGCGATTGTCTTAGCTGCTGGTAAAGGTACCAGAATGAAATCGTCTTTATGTAAAGTTATGCATCCAGTGTTGAATAAACCAATGATTGGACATATTGTTTCAACTTTGAAAGCTGCCAATGTTGATCGTATTGTAGTTGTTGTTGGACATGGAGCAGAAAGTGTTAAAGAATATTTAAAAGATAGTGTTGAATATGCTTTACAAGAACCTCAACTAGGAACAGGTCATGCAGTTATGCAGGCAAATGTCTTAGAACATGAAGATGGAGATACAATTGTATTATGTGGAGATGGACCATGTATTCAGAAAGAAACAATTTTAAATGCATTTGAAGCGAATAAAGATTACGCATGTACAGTTTTAACAAGTGTACTTGAAAAAGGTGGAAATTATGGCCGAATTATTCGTAATGAAGATGGCATGGTAGAAAAAATTGTTGAAGCAAAAGATTGTAGTAAGGATGAATTGGAAGTAAATGAAATCAATACTGGAATTTTCTGCTTTAAGACTCAAAAATTATTTGATGGATTAAAAAATATTACAACAAATAATGCTCAGAATGAATATTATCTAACAGACTTAGTAGAAATTTTTAACCGCAAGGGTGAAAAAGTAAATGCTATGGTAGTAGAAGATAAAGATGAAACAATGGGTGTAAATGATCGTGTTGATTTGGCTAAAGCAAATGTATGGTTAAAAAAACATGTAAATCATAAACATATGGTAAATGGTGTAACAATTTTAGATCCTGAAAACACATATATTGATGTTGATGTTGAAATAGGATCTGATACAGTTATTTATCCAAATGTACATTTACAAGGAAATACAAAAATTGGTTCAAATGTAACAATTTTACCAAATTCATATTTATGTAATGCAATTATAGAAAACAATGTAAAAATTGATAGTAGCAAAGTAGTTGATAGTAAAGTTGGAGAAGGATCCACTGTTGGACCTATGTCTCATTTACGAAACAATACAGTGATTGGGAACAATTGTCGTATTGGAAATTTTGTTGAATTTAAAAATTCAAATTTTGGAAATGGAAGTAAATGTGCTCATTTAACATATATCGGAGATAGTGATGTTGGTGAACGCGTTAATTTCGGGTGCGGGGTAGTTACTGTAAATTATGACGGTAAAAACAAATACCGTACAGTTGTAGAAGATGATGCATTTATAGGAAGTAATTGTAATTTGATTGCACCAGTTACAATTGGGAAAAGTGCATTATTAGCAGCAGGTTCTACGATTACCTCATCAGTCAAAGATGGAGATATGGGAATTGCTCGATCTCGTCAAACTGTAGTAAAAGGCTATGGTACGAAGTATAAAAATAAATAGGAAAGGATAGAATAAAATAATGGAAAACAAAACAATAGTTATTGCATTAACATCTAGCACAGGGTTAGCAAAAGAAATTTGTGATCAATTAGGATTGCCATTAGGAAAATGCGATGTTAAACATTTCTCAGATGGAGAAATCATGGTTGAATTAGGAGAATCTGTACGTGGTAAAAACGTATATATCGTTCAATCTACTTGTGCACCAGTTTCAAGTAACATTATGGAAGTTTTAATTGCAATCGATGCATGTAAACGTGCAAGTGCACACCATATCACTGTGGTAATGCCTTATTATGGTTATGCTCGTCAAGATCGTAAAGCAAAACCAAGACAACCAATTACATCAAAATTAATTGCAGATTTATTAGAAAGAGCTGGAGCTCACCGTGTAATTACAATGGAACTTCATGCAACTCAAATCCAAGGGTTCTTTGATATTCCAGCAGATGATATTTCAGCAATCCCTATTATCGGAAAATATTTCAAAGAAATGAACTTAGACAATATCGTAGTTGTATCACCAGACCATGGTGGAACTACACGTGCTCGTAAATTAGCAGAAATTTTACATGCACCTTTAGCAATTATCGATAAACGTCGTCCAAAACCAAACGTAGCAGAAGCTATGAATATCATTGGTGACGTAGAAGGAAAAGTTGCAGTTGTAATCGATGATATCGTTGATACAGCCGGTACATTAGTTGCTGGTATTGATATGTTATACGAAAAAGGAGCAACTGCTGTATATGCATCATGTATCCACGGTGTATTAAGTGGACCTGCAATCGACCGTTTGAAAAATAGTAAATTATCAGGATTCATTTGTACAAACACAATTGAACAAGATGAAAAAGCAGCATTATATCCAGAAATGAAAGTATTATCAGTTGGTAGTATTTTAGCTGATGTAATTCGTGCTATGGAAGAAGATCGTCCAGTTAGTCCAATCGTATCTCATTACGCTGAATAATGAATAATATTAAAAAACGTTATGTATGATTTCATACACAACGTTTTTTTATGAATTGTAGATTGTTTTAATAATATCTTTTGGACCCCGTTTGA
Organism: Longicatena sp.; assembly: GCA_020025055.1. Lineage (GTDB taxonomy): Bacteria > Bacillota_I > Bacilli_A > Erysipelotrichales > Erysipelotrichaceae > Longicatena_A. The sequence continues at coordinate 5,646 of JAHHST010000008.1, read as the reverse complement.
AAAGCAATAAGATACCTTCTTCTCTTAAATCATGATAAGTATCATCAAAATAAAACATACCTGCAATAGCAGGGAATTGATCCCAAAAATCACTATGTAAAATATCTATGATGATTTTATGTTGAATTGCTTTGTTTTCAATTTGAACAGCTTGTGCTAATAAGCCAAATGCTTTTTCTTTGTGCGAATCATAGCGACTTGATTGAAATTTATACTGTTTATAGTCCTCGTTCCAAGCTAACCAATTTGCTAATCCGTGGGCAAACACCATTTCATTCAAAATATCAATATAGGATTTTGAAGAAACTGGGAATTTATGTAAAATGCATATTTTGGTAATTTCATTAATTAAATAATTATTTAAAATATAAACCATTTGAGAAACAATTCTTGTAAAATCAGCAATTTTAATTAAATCAATGATAATATAATAATTATTATCTTTTTTTTCTACGTGCGCATACGATGTTGTTTCTCCAACAACAGGAAGAACATAAATAGTATCTAAGACTGCAGAAGAATCATTAAATAAACGGTTCCAAAGGTTATGATTAAATTGTGGAAAATCATCTAGAATATTTTTTAATTGAGATGTTAGTTCTTTTACAACATCTTTTCTTTTAGAACTAGGTGCTGCAAATGTTTTTATAAAATCATAAGGAAATGTATGATTTAAAGGTTGATCATTTAAAAATGCTTCAATTAAAGTAGTGTCTAATTTCATATAATTCTTCCTTTCATTTAGCAAATATATTGATATTATATCCTTTTATCTAAATTAAATATATCATAGAACAAACGATTTTAAATTTAATTTGATAATAAATTCTATATAAAAAGGTTATATAAATATTTAAAATTCATATAACCTTCATAATACATTATTTATCCAGCAGTTAATACTAATGCTTTTTGATTATTAATATCTTCTTTTGTAAGTTTTTCACCATTATGAACTTTATTGATTAAATTTACTGCATTTTTAATTGTATCTTCATTTGGAACTAAAACCCAGCAATAGAATCCATTTGCAGGAGACCATGAAGTTTCTCCTGCACCACCAACTTGAATTTGTTTAATGTCCCAAGAAGCCATTGTTTCAAGTTGATTTTTTACGAAATTTGTCATTTCATATTGTGTCATATTGGTTTGGAAAGAACCATTGACAGCACTCATTAATTTAGGATATTTTGTAATGATTGCAGGAGATAAAGCTTTGTTGATAATAGCTTCTAATGCAACCATTTGATTTCTACTTCTTTGTTGATCTCCATCCGCAAATGATTTACGTTCACGAACAAAGGATAAAGTTTCAAGTCCGTTTAAATAGTTTTCTCCTTTATGGATAGGAATTTTGTTTTTAACTGTTACGAAGTCATAATCAGAATGAACGGTAATACCACCTAAGGCATCTACGATTTGTTCAACACTAGAGAAATTAACTTTTACATAATAATTAAGATCGATATTAAAATAATTTTCTACAGATTCAACTGTACAATCTAATCCAAATGCACCACTATGTGTTAATTTATCTGTTTGATTCTTTTGACAAACTTGAGGGATGTACAAGTCACGAGGAATACCTGTCATTAAAATTTGATGTGTTTTAGGATTGATTGTAACAATCATATTTACATCAGAGTGAGAAGTTGTTGCAAGCGAACCATGCGTATCCATTCCTGAGATATAAACGTTAAATGGTTCTTCTGTTATTTTTACGCTTTTTGCGATATCTTTTGAATCTTTCTCGTATTTGAAGCTTTTGATGATTTTTGTTCTTTCATCAAAGTCTTTGTGGTTTTCTTTAAATTGTTCTCTAGATGATTCATTTAAAAGAATTGCATCTACATTTCCATTGTATAAGTCATCTGCAAAAGTTTTGTAAGATGTATATTTTTGAAGCTCTATTTCTGAATCTAGTGTTTTTTCAATATCCGCTAAAGCTTCATATTGTTTTTCGACATCACCAATATTAATTGCTCCAAGTGTTTTGCCTTTTAAATCATTAATTTCATCAATGTCACTATCTTTCATAGTTACAACAGATATAATGGCAAGTTCTTTACGACTCATCATACTAAATAATAAGTCATTTGTTTTAAATATATACCAGTTTCCAGCACTTAATAAAATACAAAGTATAATAATAACTATCTTCACGATAATCTTATTTAAATGAGAAAGTTTTCTATTGATTAACGCATAGTTTAGCATTAATGTAATACCGATTAATACAATTGAAATAATTGCAAAATATTTTAATGGTAACACATTTAATAAAAATATTTGAACTAGAACACCAACAGTAAGTATTGTATTCAATAATAATAAATAAAAGTCAAGTTGTTTATAAAACGCTTTTTTTCTTTTAATATTTTTTTCCATAATAACACCTTTCTAAGATAAACATGTCTATTATACCTTTTTTTTAATCTTTTTACTATTTAAAATTCTTACGATTCATTAATAAAATATAAAAATAATTTATAAACATGTCAATCTATAAAATTACATGATACAATATACAAGATAAAGGTAGGTGTTATTGTGTTAACAGATACAATTGCAGCAATTTCAACTGCAGCAGTAGATGGAGCAATTTCCATTATTCGTATGAGTGGTGATGAAGCTATAGAAATTGCAAATTCTATGTGCTCAATTGATTTATCTAAAAAAGCAAGTCATACAATTAATTATGCATATATTATAGATCCAGTTACAAAAGAAGAAATTGACGAAGTGTTGATTTCTGTTTTTAAGGCCCCTAAAACTTTCACAAGAGAAGATGTTGTAGAAATTAATTGTCATGGTGGAAGATATGTTACAAAAAAAATATTAAGAATATGTTTAATGCAAGGAGCAAGACTTGCAGAACCAGGAGAATTTACAAGAAGAGCTTTTTTAAACGGAAGAATTGATTTGACGCAAGCAGAAGCAATCAACGACATGATTTTGGCAGATTCTAACGAAAGTAGAAAATTAGCTATGCATGGAATAAGAGGAAGTGTTAAAAAACTTCTAGAACCATTTATTCAAGAAATATTAGATATTATCGCAAATATTGAAGTCAACATTGATTATCCAGAATATGATGATGTAGAAATGTTGAGTAATGAAATCATTTTGCCAAAGATTGAAAAATGGTTAAAGGAAATCGATAAAATATTATCTCGTGCAGAAAGTGGACAAATTATAAAAGAAGGAATACCTACAGCGATTGTTGGAAAACCTAATGTGGGAAAAAGTAGTTTACTAAATGCACTGTTAGAAGAAGATAAAGCAATCGTTACTGATGTTGCAGGAACAACTAGAGATATTGTAGAAGGACATATCCATTTAGATGGATTAACATTAAATTTGATTGACACAGCAGGAATTCGAGATACAACAGATATTGTCGAAAAAATAGGCATCGAAAGAAGTCTAAAAGTGATTCAAGATGCAAAACTTGTTATTTTAGTATTAGAAGCTGGTGCTGAATTAGATGAAGAAGATCAAAAATTAATTGAGATGACGGAAGATAAAACAAGAATCATTGTTTATAATAAAAATGATTTATATGAAGTAAAAGAAGGCATTAGCATTTCAGCAGAACAGAAACAAATAGAACCATTAATTAATGAAATTCATCGATTATTTGATATTCATAAATTAGTGGCTGAAGAACCTGTTCTTGGAAATGAAAGACAAATTTCATTTATGATGAAGGCAAGAAAAAATATGTTGTCTGCAAAAGAGGCAATTGAAATGGGATTAGAACTCGATCTTGTTGAAATTGATATTCAAGAAGCATATACTTCATTAAAAGAAATATTAGGTGAAGTACACAGAGAAGATTTACTTGATACATTATTCTCTAATTTTTGCTTAGGAAAATAAGGAAGGATTTATATGGAATATTATATTACAGATACGCATTGTCATATTACATGCGATATGTTATATGATCAGGTTGAAACAATTATTGAACATGCAAAAGAACATCATATAAAAAGAATGTTGGTTGTATGTACGAATTTTCAAGAATATGAACGTGCAATGAAATTAAAAGAACAAGAAACAGAAATATTTGATGTTGCGTTAGGATTTCATCCAAATGATTTATATAATTTTAAAGAGAAAGATTATCAAAAATTAGAAACGCTATTGAGAGATGATAAATTAATTGCAGTTGGTGAAATTGGATTGGATTATCATTGGGATGATGTTACAAAAGAAGATCAAATTGTAGGATTTCGTAAGCAACTTGAATTAGCGAAGAAATATGATAAACCAGTTTTGATTCATATGCGTGAAGCTACGAAAGATACAGTAGATGTGTTAAAGAAATATGCACCATTAAAAGGAATTATTCATTGTTATAGTGGAAGTTATGAAACAGCACAAGAATTAATGAAAGTAGGATTCTATATTTCTTATGGAGGTCCATTAACATTTAAAAATTCTAGAGGAGCACCAGAGGTTGCAAAAAGAATTCCTTGTGATCGTTTATTCGTAGAAACAGATAGTCCATATTTAACACCACATCCATATCGTGGAAAACAAAATGAACCAATGTACGCAAATGTTACATTTCAAAAACTTTGTGAAATTAAAGAAATGGATGAAAAAACTTTAGCAGATCAACTAGAAGAAAATTATATTAAAGTATTTAAAAAATAACAAATCCCTGTGATGGTAGGATTCCATTACAGGGATTTATTTTATTTGTCTTTATAATTTGCAGTAAATTCAATTAATTTTTGAAAGGTTTCTTCACTTATAACGTGTTCGATATGGCAGGCGTCTTGTTCTGCATTTTGATCAGATACTCCTAAAATGTTTCTTAAGAAATCGTGTACTACATGATGACGTTGTAATACAGCCTTTGCAACACTACGTCCAGCATCTGTTAAAAAAATATCACCATAACTTTGTTGCATTACGTATCCTTTTTCTTTTAAGACATTCATTGCCTTATTTACACTAGGTTTTGAAACATCCATACGGTGTGCAACATCTACACAACGAATACGGCCCGTTTCTTCTAAGATTAATAATGTTTCTAGATAATCTTCTAATGATTCTCCTAATTTCATTTTATTCACCCCAATTTATTAGTTCTAATATATCATAAACAAGCTATTATGAACATACTTTAATATAGTTATCTTCTTTAAACCCAATGATGACTTCATGATCTGTAATCAATAAAGGACGTTTAATTAACATCCCATTTTGACTTAAAAGATGAAGCTTTTCATCTTCACTCATTGTTGGTAATTTTTCTTTTAAATTCATTTCCTTATATAATTTGCCACTTGTATTAAAAAATTTTTTTAATGGTTGATTACTTTGCTTCCACCATTTTTTTAATTCATCATAAGAAGGAGTATTTTCTACGATATGGCGATCTTCAAATTCAATTGGTAAAGACAATAATGTTTTTTTTGCTTTTATACATGTACTGCATTTTGGATATTCAATAAATAATACTTTCATAGTTTTAAATAAACACCTTTCTTTAACTTTTCTCATATAATATTATTCTAAAAAAAATTATGAGATTATGCAAATAAAATGAATGATAATAAATAAAGAAAATTAGTTTTTTTGAAGAAATGAGGAGATATTATATGGCGTAGTGCTAGAAAATGAAATAAG
>JAHHST010000079.1 GCA_020025055.1 Longicatena sp. | reverse complement strand
TTATAACCACATTTTTAATTCTTCATCAGTAGCAAGCACATAGTGTTCACCACCAACATGTTGATTTTTTCCTTTTTTGTAATCAATACCACTTGTTGCATAATTATATGTTAAAGATGTTCTTTGTTTTTCAACAATTGGATTTGGTTCGGGAATGGCGGATAGAAGAGATTTTGTATAAGGATGGATTGGATTTTTGAAGATTTCTTCAGTAGTACCTGTTTCGACAAGATGGCCTAGATGCATGACTCCAATGCGATCTGAAATGTATTTTACCATACTTAAATCGTGAGCTATAAATAGAAATGCTGTGTTGGTTTCTTTTTGAATTTTTTTCATTAAATTAACTACTTGAGCTTGAATTGAAACATCTAAAGCAGAGATTGCTTCATCAGCGATAATTAATTGAGGATTCATTACTAATGCTCTTGCAATACCGATTCTTTGACGCTGTCCACCAGAGAATTGGTGAGGATAACGGTTCGCATGTTCTTTTGAAAGACCAACTAATTCTAACATATCATATACTTTTTGCTTGCGTTCTTCTTGTGAGGAATATAGATGATGAATATCAAGACCTTCAGCAATAATATCCATTACTTTTTCCCTAGGATTTAAACATGCCATAGGATCTTGGAAGATCATTTGCATATTCGTGTGTAAAAAATTTTTATCTGCTTTTGACATTTTATTAGAAATGTCATGTCCACAAAATTTAATTTCTCCACTTGTAGGTGTGTATAATCGAATGATAGAGCGTCCTGTTGTACTTTTACCAGAACCTGATTCACCAACTAAACCATAAGTTTCTCCCGCATTGATGTGAAAGGAGATGCCATCAACTGCTTTTACACTAAACTTGCGATTTACTTTAAAGTGTTGTTTTAAATTATTAACTTCTAAAATTGGATTCATTCTATATTTGCCTCCTTTTTCATACGTTCAATACGTTTTTTTAATGAGGGAGCCATTTCTACGGAAGGAGCTTGTGGAGCCATCAACCATGAAGCGACTTTATGTGTATCACTGATTTTAAACATTGGCGGTGCAATTTTTTGATCAATTTTTAATGCATGACGATTTCTTGGGGCAAAAGCATCACCCTGGATATTATGAAGTAAATTAGGAGGAGTTCCAGGAATTGTGTATAGTTCATCACTTGTTGAATCTACATCAGGCATAGATGCTAGTAATCCCCAAGTATAAGGATGTTTAGGATCGTAGAAGATATCATTAACAGTTCCGCTTTCAATAATACGTCCTGCATACATAACATTTACAAAGTCTGCTACTTTTGCTACTACACCTAAATCATGAGTAATATAAATGACAGATAAATCTTTTTTCTTTTGGATATCTTTGATTAACTCTAATATTTTCGCCTGGATTGTTACATCTAATGCAGTTGTCGGTTCATCGCAAATCAAAACCTCAGGATCACAAGATAATGCAATTGCGATAACGATTCTTTGACGCATACCACCAGATAATTGATGTGGGTAGTTTTTCATACGTTTTTCCGGATTTGTTATTCCAACAAGTTCTAGTAACTCAACTGCTTTTTTCCAAGCTTCTTCTTTAGGCGTATTATAGTGAAATAACATAGCCTCCATAATTTGTTTTCCAATGGTCATAGTAGGATCTAAAGATGTCATTGGATCTTGGAAAACCATAGCGATTCTTCGCCCACGTATTTCTTTTTGTAAATATTTCTTATTCATTTTTGTTATATCAACTGTTTTAATTTCATCAGGATGTAACCAATCTGAATGAATTGTACCATTTTCACGATATATTTCTTGTGCTTCTTTTAAACGATCACCATGTAAATCATAATGTGTAAATTCAATTGTACCATTATTAATTTTTCCATTTGATGCAAGAATCCCCATAATCGCTTTTGTCGTAACAGATTTACCAGAACCTGATTCACCAACAATTGCAATTGTTTCTCCACGATGTAAGTTTAAATCAACACCACGTACGGCTTTTACATCCCCATTATCTGTTTTAAAGGAAATATCTAAGTCTCTAATTTTTAATACTAAGTCTCTTTTATTTTTCATAGAATACCTCCTACATTTCTTTCATTTTAGGATCAAATGCATCACGTAAACCATCTGCTAAAAGATTAAAAGATAACATTAAAATTCCTAAAATTACAACTGGAATAATTACTTGATAAGGAGTAATTAAAATTGTTTTAAAACCATCATTAATTAAAGAACCTAAAGAAGCTTGTGGAGCTGGAATACCAAGTCCAACCATTGCTAAGAAAGCTTCATAGAAAATAGCATTTGGAATAGAAAACATTGCCATAATAATAATTTGTCCGAAAATATTTGGTAATACTTGTTTAAATATAATAAAGAACTTGTTTGCGCCTAATGTTTTAGAAGCTAAGATAAATTCTTGTTCTTTAATTTTTAAAACCTGCGCTCTAGTAATTCTTGCCATACCAATCCATTCGGTTAATATTAATGCAACGATAATTGTATATAAACCAGGTTTCATTATTAATAATAATAAAGTTAAAATAACTAAAGTAGGGATAGAGTTCACAATTTCTTGGAAACGTTGCATAACAGTATCAACTTTTCCACCTAAATATCCACTGATCATACCATATAAAATACCAATAAAAACATTTACTAGTACAGCAGTACCAGCAACAAAAAGAGAAATTTTACATCCTTCCCAACAACGAACCCACAAATCACGACCTAAAACATCAGTTCCAAAATAGTGAAAACTATTCTCTAGGTTTCCTACATATTGACGAACACCACCAGTTCCATTAAAGAAAGGGATCCAACTTAGTCCTGGAATACGTGGAGCCATACTTTGTTGAGCAGTATCGACAGCATCAAATGTGTAAGAAGATAAAGCTGGAGCTAAAAAAGATACAATAATAAATAATAAAATGATACTACCGCCAATAAGTGCACCTTTATTAGATTTAAAACGAGTCCAAACATCTTTTAAGAAAGAAGATGTTTCTTTTATTTCATCATGTTGTAATTCTTCTAAATCATTTACTAAAGTAAAATCATCTTCTGTATAATCAAAATCTTTTAGATAATTATCTAAATCTTCTTTTGTACGAATAACTTTTGCCATTATGCATCTTCCTCCTTTCCTAAACGGATTCTTGGATCAATAATTCCATATAAAATATCAATGATTAACATAATTACAATATATAATACTGAATATAAGAAAGAAACAGCTAAGATTACATTGTAATCACGAACTTCAATTGCTTTAACTAGCAAAGAACCAAGACCTGGAATTCCACAAATCTTTTCAATAACCATACTTCCAGTCATCAAACCAACAATGATTGGTCCTAGAACAGTAATTACTGGAATTAAACAGTTTCTTAAAGCGTGATGCAAAATCAAATGCTTTCGACTAATTCCTTTTGCTTCTGCCAATAAAATATATTCACTTTGTAGAACTTCAATCATTTCAGAACGAGTAAAACGAGCTACATTAGCAATTACCCCCATAGATAATGCAATCATAGGTATGATACTTGATGTAAATGGTTCATTTGAATTATATAAAACAGGAAGAACAGGTATTTTTACACCAAATAAGATTAATAAAAGTAAACAAAATACAAAGGAAGGAATAGATACCCCAATAACAGATAAGACTGTTGCGAATGTATCCCAAAAAGTATTTCTATTAAGAGCAGCAACAACTCCGAGTAAAATTCCAATAATTGTTCCTATAATGACTGCACCGATTCCCAAGAAAAAGGAAATCATCATACGACTTGATACAATGACAGAAACATCCATATTTCTTTGAATAGCATAAGAGATACCAAAATCTCCATGAAGCATATTTTGAATATAAATGAAAAATTGTTCGATAACTGGTTTGTCTAATCCATATTTTGCATAGATTGCAGCTTTTTGAGCTGCGGTTAGTTTTTCATCATTAAAGGGAGTTCCAGGCATTAATTTCATCAGCATAAATAGAACAAATACGATGACAAATAGAGTGGCTAATGAGATAAGAACTCTCTTGGCAATATATTTTAAAGTAGATTTATCCATAATAGAGCCTCCTTTTGATTAAAATAAAAGGCTGTAAGACACGCTTACAGCCCCTTGAATTATTTAGATTCTTTTGTTAAATTCTTGTATAAATATGGAACACCAGAAGAATGAGCTTCGATTCCAGTGACTCCTTTTCTTACTAAAGATGCACCACCAACTTGGAATAAACCAGCAACTGGAGTATCTTCCATTAATAATTCTTCAGCTTTATGTAATAGATCCCAACGTTCTTGTGGAGATTTAGCATTTTCAGCTTGTTTTAATAATGCATCATATTTAGGATTATTGTATTTTCCATAGTTATAATCATTATTCGCATACATTAAATTTAGATATGTTGTAGGATCCGCATAATCAGGTCCCCAACGTGTTAAGGCAATATCAAAGTCATGTTGTTTTTGTTTTTCAATACGACTTTCTTTTTCTAAACTCACCATTTCAAGATTTAAACCATCCAATTGCTGTAATTGAGATTGAATAAATTCAGCAGTAGGTTTTGCAGGATCACTAGGTTCATATAATAATCTTAAACTGATTTCAGATGTTCCTAATTCTTTTTTTGCTTGATCCCAATATTTTTTTGCTTCATTTAAAGCTTCTTTCCCTTGTAAGTTGTAGTATTCTTTACCAGTTTCTACATAATCTTTACCATCAGGTCCATTTGTAAAATCACTTGGGACAAATCCACCTTTCGCAATAGAACCATCTTTTAATACATTTTCGACTAAATCTTTACGATCAATGACAGTGGCAATTGCTTTACGAACGTTTACATTTTGTAGAGCTTTATTATTGTAATTAAACTGTAAATACCATAAATATCCTTCAAGGAAAGATGCATATTCATCTGAATCTTTATATTTATCAACTAAAGTAGAATTTAATTTTGTATAATCTGTATTTCCACTTTCAAAATCTAATGCTGAAGTAGAAGCTTCGGCAACAATGTTGAATTTGATTCCATCCACTTTCACATTGTCCTTATCCCAATATTTTTCATTTTTGTCTAAGACTAGTCCTTTTCCCTTTTCCCAACTAGTTAATGTATAAGGTCCACAAGCTAATAAGTTATCTGGAGTTAATGCATATTTATCACCTTGTTCTTTATGGAAATCTTCATTAATAGGGAAGAAGACAGGGAATGTCATTAAGCTTAAGAAGTAAGGACATTTTTTAGAAAGCTTGACAACTAAAGTATGATCATCTTTCGCTGTTACATCTAAATCCATATCTTTTCCATCCAATATTTCATCAGCATTTTTGATACATGCACCATCTTTTGTAAATAAATAAGCATATTCACAAGCATCATTTTTTATTGCAGTATTCCATGCATATACGAAATCATTCGCTGTAACAGGAGTATCATTTGACCATTTTGCATCTCTTAAAGTAAATGTATAAGTTAAGCCATCATCGCTAACTTTATAATCTTTTGCAAGAGCAGGAACGATATTTCCATCTTTATCCATGGTTTCAAGACCTTCGGTAGTAGCTGAAATAGTTTCTAATGACATCCCATCAGTTGCGTAGGTTGTATCCATAGAGATTACATCAACTTCCTTAGCGAGATTGACATAATTTTTGTTGTTTGATTTAGATCCTGAATTTCCACAACCAACCAGTGTTAATGTGATTGCTGAAATACAAAGTAGAGATAGTAATTTCTTCATATTGTTTCCTCCTTTTTGTTCCTAAGAGAACTTTGTGAAAACATTATAAACATTTATGAAAGAAATTGCAATACAATTCTGTAATAAAATGTAAAAAGATGTGAAAAATTTGTGAAACAAAATGCTATTTGTGAAATCGAATATCAAAATAATCCTTTAAATAAGCAATATATTTATATTATGGTATAGTTGAAAAAATTTTCACAAAATGAAATGTTTTAATTTTATATAACAAACTTTGAACTGAATCTAATTTAAAAGAAATGAAATGAATAGGAAAAAAAGATGAAGTATGAT
>JAHHST010000078.1 GCA_020025055.1 Longicatena sp. | reverse complement strand
AAAGAATACAGAAAACTGTTCTCTTAATATTTGTCCAAATTAGTGTTGACAATCCGCATATTTACTTGAATGAGAAAAATTTAAGTGATATAATGTGAATAATTATATAGAGAATAATTTGGGAGGTAGATTGAAATGAATGAACTTATATTTGAAGAAGTTAGTGAAGAAGAATTGTTTGCAGATTATACAGCAGATTGCTCTGGTGGTAGATCAGATTGTTGTACACGAGTTTGTACAAGAAATGATTATGTTTCAACAGAAGAGGCTTGGGGAGAATTCTTGAATGTTGAAGGTGGAGTTATTCAGTATTAGTAAATAAGAAAGAGGAAAAGGCCTGGTGATGCATTTTAAAGCATGTCAGACTCTTTTATTATTGTAGATAAAAATGAAAATAGAAGTTGTAGAATTAAAGTTATGTAGCGAATATGTTAAAGACATTCCAATTGATCGGGCAAATGTATATGGAGTAGAAGACGCTGCACCTGTTTTTTGTTCATTCATTGGAAAAAGTAATGTTGAGTATGTTGCAGCGTTATGTTTGGATTCAACAAATAAGATAATTAATATTTCAAAAACAGCAATGGGAGATATTGAAACTGTAAAAGTATCAATTGCACAGATTATAAAAACAGCATTATTAAGTAATTCATCAAAGATTATTATTGCACATAATCATCCTAGTGGAGTATTGGAAATTACAAGTAATGATCTTGAGATGACAAAGAAAATAGGAGCACTTACAAATTTTTTTGATGTAACATTAATTGATTCGTTAGTCGTTAATGGGCAAGATGCATTATCCATTAGAGAAAGGATTGGCAATAAAAATGAATGAAGCAATTATATTTAAAATAAAGGACTCTGTAGATTTATTTTTAAGTAATGAAACATATCTAATGGCTTATTATATGAATACAAGACAAAGAAAAAGTTTTAAAGTAAATAGAGAAACAATTCATTTATTGGAAATAATTGATGGAGAAAGAAATGTTTCAGAAATAAAAACAATAATGAATACAAAATATAATGTGAGTTCCAAATTGGTAGAAAAAGTTCTAGAAGTAATGTTAATAAACCGTATCATTACAGAGGTGTATAATGGTTCAGATAATATAATGAGTAAAAAGGACCAGAAACGTTATGCAAGACAAATAAACTATTTCTCGGAATTTTTAGGCAGCGAAAAAGAAGGAGTAATCGCACAAAAAAAATTGTATGATGCAAGAGTAATTATATTTGGTGTTGGTGCTGTGGGTGGTGATATTGCAATAGAACTTGCTATGGCAGGAGTGGGTAATATTGTATTATTCGATTTTGATGAAGTTGAGGAGTCAGATATATCAAGACATATGTATTATAAAAAGAAATATATTGGTATGAAAAAAGTGGAGGTACTTGCTAGAGAACTTCAGAAAATAAATTCTGAGTTAAAAGTAGAAATAATATGTGAAAGTATGAAACCAGAATCAGATGTTGAAAAGTTGATTTTATCTGCAAATTTTGTTGTTAATACAATGGATGAACCGTATATTGGATATACATCATCAAAAATTTCTAGAATTTGTGTTAAACATAAAACTTCACATTATATTGCAGGCGGATTTGACGCACATTTGGCTAGTACTGGAGAATTGATTATACCGTATGTGACGCCATGTGTTGAATGCTATGTGTCCCACTTTAAAGAAACTCTTAAAGGATGGAAACCACAAAAACATCCAGTGAAAACAAGATATAAAGAAATTGGAGGGCTGGCAACGTTATCATTATTCTCGACTTCATATGCATGCATAGAAATAATTAAATACATTGCAGGCCTTGTTCTAATGGAAAATAGTTACAAGGTAAGAGGAGAATTTTTATTCCAGGACATGTCGCTGACATATTTAAATGTGAAGAAAAATTCTAACTGTCCAATATGTGGAGGTGTGTCTATAAATGAATCCTAAATTAAATTCTACAGTATCAGTAGTAAAAGTTTCAGAACATATCTTAGAATTCTTTAAAACGAATACTAGACAACAACTTCATATTAAAGTTCAAAATGATTTAATTATGAATGTTATTATGGAGTTAGATGGAACCAAAAGTTTAGAAACAATATCAAAAGAATATAAGGTAGATATTCAACAACTATCACAACTCATAAACTATTTAAGAAAAAATGGGATTTTGGATAATGTGGAAAATAAAGATGAATTTGAAAGTTATGAGAGCTATAGAAGAGTGATTCATTTTATTGCAGAATATTCATCATCACATGAAGAATTAGTAAGAATGTGGGAAAATATTCGTAATTCTACAGTGCTTGTAATTGGGCTTGGTGCTGTGGGGAGTTGGGTGGCATGCAATTTGGCACAGTCTGGTGTGAAAAATATTATTCTTATGGATGGAGATACAGTGGATATCACAAATCTACATAGACAGTTTGGCTATACAGAGGCAGATATCGGAATAAAAAAGACAGATGTATTAGAAAAAAGAATTCTTGAATATGATGAGAATATTAATGTTGAAAAGGCAGATATTTACTTGAAGCAAGAGACATTAAAAAGATTTAATGATCGGAAAATAGATTTAATCATTAATTGCGCAGATAAACCTACTGTCGATGAAACATCATTATGGGTTGGAGAATATGCGATGGAAAGAAAGATTCCGCATATTGTTGGAGGTGGATATAATTTACATTTATCATTAATTGGACAAACTGTATTACCGGGAAAAACTGCATGTATGAAATGCTTTCAAAAAACTCTTGAAGAAGAGAATAAAATAGATTCAACAAAAGTTAAAAAATTAGTTGTTAAAAACAGAAAAGTAGGAAGTTTTGGACCTATGTGTTCAATGATTGCTAGCATGGTTGGTATGGAGGCAATTAAAGTTCTTTCAAAAGTAATTACCCCATCAAATATTAACCGTAGAGGTGAATTCGATATTTATAATATGAATATACAATACAAGAAATATGAGAGGAGGGAAGACTGTGAATGGTGTGGAACTAAAGGAAAATATAATTGTTCATAATGCTTCAGAAAATAATTTAAAGAATATTACAGTGAAATTTCCGCTTAACAAATTTACTTGTGTAACGGGACCATCGGGATGTGGAAAATCATCATTGGTATATGATACTGTATATGCAGAAAGCCAAAGAGAGTTTCTTGAAAGTATGTCTGGAAATATGTTTGGGCAAAAATTTATGGAGAAGCCTAAAGTTCAAAATATTGAAAATTTGCGGCCTGCATTAAATATTTCTCAGAAGTATTATAATGTTAATCCTAGATCCACAGTAGGAACAATAACAGATATATCTTATTATTTAAGAACCTTATTTGCATTTATTATAAATCAGGAATATAAAACAAATTTTGATATAAATTATTTTTCCCCTAACAATCCGGTATCGTGTTGTCCAAAATGTAACGGAATTGGCGAAGCATTCGTAGTATCAGAACAAGCTATTATACCAGATAATAAAAAGAAACTATCATCTGGAGGTATTTTGTATTTTAAAGGGAAACCAACATCGCAGGAATATAGATTATTAGAAGCCATTTGCAATACACATGATATTGATATCGATAAGTCCGTATCAGAATTAACTGATAAGGAAAAAGGTATATTGTTATACCGTGAAACTCCAGAGACGTATTATATAAAGTATAGGACACCAAAAGGTAGATACAAACAATCTGAAATAAAATTTAGAAGCGTATTTGCAGAACTTAATGACAAATTACGTGATATAGACGTCCCATCTACATTTGCAAATATTTCGAAATACTTATTTAAGGAAAAGTGTCCTGAATGTAATGGAGAAAAATTAAACAGTATAGTAAGAGGGTACAAGATTAATGGATATGGAATCGGTGAAGTAGAACAGCTATCAATGAATGAACTTAGTGATTGGTGTAATAAAGTGAGAGAAAACTATGCTTTGTCTGATTATTATGAACAAATCACGGATTTGTTAAGTGATATAGAAAGACGTATAAAGAATTTAATAAAGCTCAAATTAGAATATATTAGTATTGGAAGAAGTATTCCAACGCTTTCGGGAGGAGAACTGCAAAGAGTGCGTTTAGCAACTCAGCTCGACTGTAGTCTTTCTGGATTGATTTATATTCTGGATGAACCTTGTAAAGGCTTACACTATAAAAATATAGATGCAATTATCAATACTGTTCAAAATTTGGTTAATAAAGGGAATACAATAATTGCAATAGAGCATAATAAAAAGTTTATTAATGCAGCAGAACATGTAATAGAAATGGGACCACAAGGAGGACCGCATGGTGGATATGTATTATCTGAAGGTAAACCAGTGGAAGTAGAGAATTCGAAACTAATTTTTAAAGAAGGATCTGAACTAAAGAAGTATGCTGAATTTAAAGGGATAACATACCATAATCTTAAGAATATAGATGTTAAAATCCCGATTGGCAATGTTACATGTATATCTGGAGTTTCTGGAAGTGGAAAAAGTTCTTTGATAGATGTATTAGAGCAATGTTGTGGAAAAGGAGAAAGTAGATATTGTAAATCTGTTTCTGGAATTGAAAGCATAAAGAAAATAATGCGAGTGAATCAGCAACCAATAGGTAAAACAGCACGTTCTACTGTAGGGTCTTATTTAGGTATTTATGATACAATTAGAGACTTATTTGCAAAGACAAATCAATCGTTAGAACTCGGATTATCAGCGTCTGACTTTAGTATGAATGTTAGTGGAGGGAGATGCGAATGTTGTCAGGGTGCAGGCAAGAAAAAAATTGAATTGTCGTATTTACCAGAAACATATGTCCTTTGTCCGGAATGCAAAGGAAGGAGATTTCATGAAGACGTGTTGTCTGTTAAATACAATGGATATAGTATTGATGATGTTTTGAGAATGAGTATTAACGACATAATGCCAATATTTTCCGATAGTTCTATTTATGGAACTTTAAAATGTATGGAAGAAATGGGATTAGGATATATCCCTTTAGGACAAATGTCTATGAATTTATCAGGTGGTGAGGCACAGAGAATTAAACTCGCAAAGTATTTAGGCGGTAATAAACAAGGAAATGCGTTATATATCTTGGATGAGCCAACATCTGGGTTAAACGAAAAAGATATACAATTAATAATAAACGTAATTAATAAATTACAACAGTCTGGGGAAACGCTAGTAGTAATTGAACATAACTTAGATTTTATCTCAAAGATAGCAGACTATTTAATTGATTTAGGAGATATAGCTGGTAATGGGGGAGGAAGAAATATATTTGAAGGTAGTGTTCAGAAAGTAATAAATACAGAAGGATCTTCGTGGAAGTAGTATTAACTTTGTCGTCTGTAGTGATTTGGATGTATGGTGGACTGATAGAGTTCTCTATTTCTGTTATTAATATATTTAAATAATTCCTAATTATGTATAAGAAGTCAGGTACGATAAACTACAGTCTAGGGAAATTTAATGCAACTTCCTGCTTTTGGCGAGAAATCACAGAACTGACATAGTTGCCGGAATAAAGCATGCTTTATTGTGAAGCCGTTTGGAATGATAATAAAAAGTACTGATACCGATATGATGCGTCATACCAGTCTGGTATTAACTGATTAAAGCAAGTCGCTTTTTATCACAATAATACAGTCTTTTTGAACTCATAGCAATTCACTCATAAAGATGATTTAGAATGAATTTCAGCTGGATTCAAGCATAGTCAAAGTGAATTATTCAACTATAAATTAGATCTATTCAAGGGATAGTTCACTACTGAAGATAGTGTCTCATGAAAAGTTGAAGGAGATAAATTGTGCTGTTATATATCGCTTACCGTTATACTTATTAGTACAAGGAAATCTAAATTTTTATTGGTGTAGTCTGCGGGTGATTGTAAAGTGGGAGCCATACCTCACCACCGAATTACAAAAATGATCGAAAGAAAACCTGTCAATACTGATATGTACCCTCTTTACTGGACAAACCAGTAAGGAGGGTATTTTTAATGCGTTATAGTTATGAATTTAAAATGAAATGTATTGAGATTAATAATGTCAATAATAATTTTACCAATTTCGGTAATTTAAAATTCACCATTTT
>JAHHST010000077.1 GCA_020025055.1 Longicatena sp. | reverse complement strand
AAACTGAAGAAACTATAGTTGAACCATCAGAAACAGAGCAAGATAAACCTTTGGATTCTATAGAAGAAACAATAGAAGTTTCTCCAATAATCGAAGTTCAAGAAGAAAATCATGAAGAGCAATTAGAGGAACAGGATGAAGAAGATTCAACTGATGAAGTTGAAGAAGATGAAACTGAAAATCAAGATGTTGAAGAGGAAAATGAAAATCAACAAGCAACATTCCATCAAAAATTCATTGAGGAAACACAACAAATTAGAGTGCAAATGAATGAATATGAAGATGAATTGACAGATTTAAGTGATGGGGTAGAAAAAACGAATAAATTACTAAACTTTGTTTTAGGATTTTTAATTTTAGTATTATTAATTGTCATTGGATTTATTGGATATTCTATATGGCGTCTAGGAGGGTTTTAAGTATGAAAATAAATATTGCAATTGATGGACCTAGTGCTGCAGGAAAAAGCACAATTGCTAAACGTTTAGCAAAAGAACTATCTTATGTTCATTTAGATACAGGAGCTATGTATCGTTGTGTTGGTTATTCAGCATTAACAAATCATGTTGATTTAGAAAATGAGTTAGAATTAGAAAAAATGATGAAAACCATGAATATTAGTTTTGACTCTAATGGAAATGTTTTTATTAACAATAAAGATGTATCAAAGGAAATTAGAACTAATGAGATTTCAATGATTACAAGTAAAGTATCCGCATATCCAAAAGTGCGTAAATTACTTGTAGAGCAACAACAAAAAATGGCAGAAAACAAAGGTTATATCATGGATGGAAGAGATATTGGAACTGTTGTTTTGCCAAATGCGGAATTAAAAATTTATATGATTGCAAGTGTAAAAGCAAGAGCAGATCGTCGATACAAAGAATATATTGAAAAAGGTATGGAAGCTGATTTTGACGAAATTTATAGAGATATTGAACAACGCGATTTCCAAGATATGAATCGTAGTGTTTCACCTCTACGTCAAGCAGAAGATGCAATTAAATTAGATACATCTGATATGACTATTGACGAAGTAGTTACAGCAATTCAAAAATTATTAAAAGAAAAACTGTGATAGGAGGTGAGTTCAGTTTTATACTGAACAGATTATGATTAGTGGTATTGTTGCTATTGTAGGACGACCGAATGTAGGAAAGTCTACAATTTTTAATAGAATTATAGGTGAAAGAAAAAGTATTGTAGAAGATACACCTGGTGTAACAAGAGATCGTATTTATGGAAAAGCTGAATGGCTTACAAAAGAGTTCAGAGTAATTGATACTGGAGGTATTCAATTAGCTGATCAACCTTTCCGTGAAGAAATTAATATGCAAGTAGAAATCGCTATTGATGAAGCAGATACTATTTTATTTGTAGTAAGTGGAAAAGACGGAATTACGAACGATGATGAATATATCGCAAGATTATTACAACGTTCTAATAAACCAGTTGTTCTTGCCGTAAATAAAATTGATGATTATGCGGAAAATAATAACATTTATGAATTTTATAATTTAGGATTAGGAGATCCAATTGCAGTATCAGGTTCTCATGGTATCGGTATTGGAGATGCTTTAGATGCATTAATTCAAACATTCCCTGATAAAAAACAAAAAGATTATGATGGAATGACACGTTTCTGTATTATTGGGCGTCCTAATGTTGGAAAAAGTTCATTAGTCAACGCAATTTTAAATCAAGATCGCGTTATCGTATCAAATGTAGAAGGAACAACAAGAGATGCAATTGATACTCCTTTTAAACGTGAAGGAAAAGATTATGTCGTTATAGATACTGCAGGAATCAGAAAACGCGGTAAAGTATATGAAAA
Source organism: Longicatena sp. (assembly GCA_020025055.1). Taxonomy (GTDB): domain Bacteria; phylum Bacillota_I; class Bacilli_A; order Erysipelotrichales; family Erysipelotrichaceae; genus Longicatena_A. The sequence continues at coordinate 4,373 of JAHHST010000077.1, read as the reverse complement.
TATTGAAAAATATTCTGTATTACGTGCGATGAGTGCAATTGAACGTAGTGATGTTGTATTAGTTGTAATTGATGGTGAAAAAGGAATTCGTGAGCAAGATAAACATGTTGCAGGATTTGCGCATGAAGCTGGTAAGGGTGTTATCATTGTTTATAATAAATGGGATACAGTAGATAAAGATGAATCTACTATGGCACGTATTGAAAAACAGATTCGTACACAGTTTGTATACTTATCTTATGCACCAATCTTGTTTGTATCTGCATTAAAGAAACAACGTATACAAACAATTCTTCCAATGATCGATGCTGTACATGATTCATCATTATTAAGAATTCAAACAAATGTATTAAATGAAGTATTAATGGATGCACAGCTAATGACGCCTCCACCTACACATAAAGGAAAACGTCTAAAGATTTACTATGCATCTCAAGTAGCTGTAGCTCCACCTACATTTGTATTGTTTGTCAATGAACCGGAATTGTTACATTTTAGTTATAAACGATTCTTAGAAAATTCATTGCGTGAAGCATTTGGATTTGAAGGAACTACATTACGTATATTAGCAAGAGAAAGAACTTAAAAGGTAGAATGATCTACCTTTTTTCTTAATTTTGTAGATTTTATTTTTTGTTTCGTGCTATAATAGAATTTGTGTGAAGTCAGGAGGAATAACATGGCTGAATATATTGATCAAATAAAAAAAAGAAGAACTTTTGCAATCATTTCCCATCCCGATGCTGGAAAAACTACACTTACTGAAAAGCTTTTATTATATGGTGGAGCAATTTTACAAGCAGGAAGTGTAAAGGGAAAAAAAGCGAATAAACATGCTGTATCTGACTGGATGGAAATCGAAAAACAAAGAGGTATTTCGGTTACAAGTTCGGTACTGCAATTTGAATATAAAAATTACTGTATTAATATTTTGGATACTCCAGGGCATCAAGATTTCTCTGAAGATACATATCGTACATTAATGGCAGCAGACTCTGCTGTCATGGTCATTGATGCATCAAAAGGGGTAGAAGCGCAAACAAAAAAATTATTTAAAGTTTGTTTATTAAGAAAAATCCCTATTTTTACATTTATTAATAAGATGGACCGTGCTGCAATGGATCCATTTAAATTATTAGAACATATTGAAGAAGAATTAGGAATTTCAACTTATGCAATGAACTGGCCAATTGGTTCTGGAAAAGAATTTAAAGGGGTTTATGAACGTGATAATCAACGTATTATTGCATTCCATGGAGGAGATCACGGTACAAAAGCGGCGGATATTACAGAAGGTACATTAGAAGATGATTCTTTCCGTGAAGTATTAGGAGATCATTTCTTCGAACAATTAAAAGAAGACTCTGAATTACTTGATATTGCAAGTACTGAATTTGATACTGATCGTATTGCAAAAGGGGAACTTACTCCAGTATTCTTTGGTAGTGCGTTAACAAACTTTGGTGTAGAACCATTTTTATCTCACTTCTTAGATATGACAACAAGTCCTTTGCCTAGAGAGACATATGATGGTGTTGTTGATCCATTTGACAACCACTTTTCTGCGTTTGTATTTAAGATTCAGGCAAACATGAACAAGGCTCATAGAGACCGTATTGCGTTTATGCGCATATGTAGTGGTAAATTTGAAAAAGGGATGGAAGTATATCACGTACAACAAGGGAAAAAGATTAAATTATCTCAACCACAACAATTTATGGCACAAGATCGTGAGATTGTTGAAGAAGCCTATGCTGGTGACGTAATTGGGGTATTTGATCCAGGTATTTTCTCTATTGGTGATACATTAAGAGATCCTTCTGATAAATTTGAATTTAAAAAGATACCAACATTTGCTCCTGAACATTTTGCTCGTGTTACACAGAAAGACACAATGAAACGTAAACAATTTACAAAGGGAATTACACAGATTGCGCAAGAAGGTGCAATCCAGGTATTCCAACGTATTGATTCAGGTATGGAAGAAATTATTGTTGGTGGAGTTGGTGTTCTGCAATTTGAAGTCTTAGAACAACGCTTAAAGAGTGAATATAATGTAGATATTAAATTAGATATCCTTCCATATCAATGTGTAAGATGGATTGATGATCAAACGATTGATCCACATGCCTTAAATCTAACAAGTGAAACAAAACGTTTAACAGATTTAAAAGGAAAGAATTTATTATTATTCATGAATAACTGGGGAATTAAATGGGCTACAGACCAAAATAAAGGCTTGACACTAAGCGAATTTGGAAATGTAGAGTAAAACTATATCCTTTATATAATATGATTACTAAAACGATTTATCTAACAAATAAATCGTTTTTTTATATCGATTGCTTATTCTACATAATTTAATCATAAATTGCTTCCTTATAACATACAGTAGAATGAATGAGGAGGGTACACAATGAATACCACAGAAATCTTAAAAAATATTGCTCAGCGTTGTGATGGAGATATATACTTAGGGATTGTGGGACCAGTAAGAGTTGGTAAATCTACATTTATTAAAGAATTCATGGAAAAAGCTGTGATTCCATATGTAAGTGATGAATATGAAAAAGCACGTATGATTGATGAACTCCCACAAGCTGGTGTAGGTAAAACAATTATGACGACAGAGCCAAAATTCATTCCAAACAATGCTGCAACAATTGAATTCGATGATGGATTAAAAGTAAATATACGTCTTGTAGATTGTGTAGGGTACGTAATACCAGAAGCAAAAGGATATAAAGATGAAGATGGCATAAGGATGGTTAGAACGCCTTGGAATGATGAAGCAATGCCATTTGATGAAGCCGCAAAAATGGGAACACAAAAAGTTATTCAAGATCATTCTACCATTGGTATTGTATTAACTACAGATGGTTCTATTACAGATTTATCACGTGAAGCTTATATTGAAGCTGAAGCACAAGTTATTGAAGAATTACAGTCGATTGGGAAACCATTTATTGTCATTGTAAACACAACAAATCCAAATTCCGTATCTTGTAAAACAATTGTAGATAAATTGACTGAGAAATATAATGTGCCAGTATTAGCGGTAGCAGTTAATCATATGAGTGAAAATGATGTTCATTCTATATTAAGAGAAGCTCTATACGAATTTCCTGTATCAGAAATTAATATCAATATGCCAAAATGGATTGCAGCACTAGATGATCAGCATTGGTTAAAACAAAGCTTTCATCAATCAATTGAGCAAAGCATGTCTAGCATTGATAAGCTACGTGAAGTTGAAGCAATTACTGACGTATTAAATGAGAACGAAAATATAGAAAATAGCAATTTATCTACGATTGATACTGGTGCAGGTATTGTAAATGTAGCAATTGAAGTAAAGAAAGGTTTATATAATGAAATTCTAAAAGAAATCATTGGTCATGAAATAAAGGATAAAGCAGAATTAATTTCATTAATGCAAGATTATAGCAAGGCGAAAAAAGAATACGATACAATCAGCAGTGCCTTAAAGATGGTGAAACAGACAGGTTATGGCTTTGCGAGTGCTTCACTTGAAGACATTCAATTAAGCAAGCCAGAAGTCGTAAAACAGGGCAGTAGATATGGAGTTAAATTAAAAGCAATTGCACCAAGTATTCATATGATTAAAGTAGATGTAGAAAGTACCTTTGAACCAATTATTGGATCAAAAGAACAAAGTGAGGAGTTAGTTAAATATTTATTAAGAGATAACGACGAAGACAGCCAAGCAATTTGGGATAGCGATATATTTGGAAGAAAATTATCGGATTTAATCCGAGATGGATTAAATATAAAATTATCAATGATTCCTGAAGCAGCACGTGTAAAACTACAAGATATTTTGACAAAATTAGTTAATAAAGGAAAGGGAAATGTGATTGCAATCGTACTTTAAAAGCCCTTTGTTAATAATGTGAAATCATAAAAAAGCATTGAAAAAGCAGCCTTCAAATGATATTATATTAATATAATTGGAGGTAATAAAAATGAGTCAAAATTTAAATAAAAAAGCGTTAGTAGAACTAGTTGCTGAAAAACTTTGTAAAACAAAAAAAGAAACTTCTATTGTTATCGACACAATATTTGAAGAAATTACAAATACTTTAGCTGATGGTGGAAAAGTTGATATTTCAGGATTTGGAAAATTTGAAGTAACTGAAAGATCTTCACGTACAGGAATCAACCCAGCTACAAAAGAAGAAATCATTATTCCTGCTTCTAAATCACCTAAATTTAGAGCATCAAAAAGTTTAAAAGAAGCTGTTAAATAATATATATAAATCAAAATGATTATAACCTATAGTAAAAATTCTATAGGTTTTTTTTATTCATCAACCATATTTATTAAAAATACTACTTCGCATAATATATAT
>JAHHST010000076.1 GCA_020025055.1 Longicatena sp. | reverse complement strand
AAAATACCTTGAAATCATCTTTTTTTATATCAAAGTGAGGATTAAAAAAGACCGAATGACAAAGTTTGCTCAATGAGCGACTTTGTCAACGGTCTGGGGAGGAAATATATTTTCCTCCTTTTATTATGCTCTTAATTGTGCATTTACATCTTTTTTCAAAGTTTCTAAAATTTTATCAAAAATTTCATTAATTTCTTTATCTTTTAATGTACGATCATTTGATTGGAATACGATAGATAATGCAATCGATTTAGAACCTTTTTCTACATGTTCACCTGTGTAAACATCAAATACTTCTACATTTTGAATGATATTTTCTTTTCCTAATTTACCATTCTTACGGATACTATTTATAATATCTGCTACTTTAACATCTTCTTTAACAACCAATGCTAAATCACGAGATACTGCTGGATACTTACTAACTTCGACAAATTTTACTTTACTAGCTTTATTTTTCAATAATATTTCTAAATTTAATTCCATTCCATAAGTATCTTCAATTCCATATTCTTTTGCCATAGCTGGATGAATTTCTCCAAAAATACCTAGTAATTCTCTTCCTAAATATAATTCTGCACTACGGTATGGATGGAAGTGTTTTGTGTCCAACTTATTTTCACGAACACTTACTCTATTACCAGTAAATCCTAATGCCTCTAACATACTTTCTGCTAGACCTTTCATTGTATAAAAATCTACATCTACACTAAATTTTTGCCAACGATTTTTTTGTAAAGAACCACTTGCTGCTATTGCAATACGTTCTTCAACATATTTTTTTCCATACACATTACTTAACTCAAACAATGCAACATCTTGTTGATTTCTTGCTTGATTATAAGCGATACTACCAAGTAGTGATGGTAACATGCTATTTCTTACATAACGGCGATCTTCACTCATTGGAGAAGCTAATTCTACAACATCTGTACTACATGGCATAATTGCATCGTCAATATGTTTTTTACTTACTAATGAATATGTAACAGCTTCGTTATATCCAATATTACTTAAAATATCACGTAATCTTCTACGCATATGTTGACGCTGATCCAATGCACCTAATGTAGCTGGCATATATGGCAGTGTACTTGGTAATCGATCATATCCCAAAATACGGATAACTTCTTCTGCAATATCGGCTTCCATACTAATATCCGTACGATAGCTTGGAATTACTAAATGAATATCTCCATTAATTTTTGTAGGTGCAAAATGTAATTCGTCTAACACTTGTAGAACTTCTTCTTCTGAAAAATCAGTTCCTAATAATTTATTAATTTTTGCAATATTTACATCAAATTCAACTGGTGTATAGTTATCTGATCCATATTGAGCAGTTTCTTCAATTCCCTTTGCATCAGCATATTCGATTAATAATTGTACCGCACGATCCATTGCTTTAAATGGTGCTTTAGGTTCAATTCCTTTTTGGAAGCGAATACTGGCATCTGTATTTAAATTTAAACGACGAGAAGAATTTCTAATAGATACATGATCAAAACTTGCTGCCTCGATAATTAATCCTGTTGTTGATTCCTCAATTTTAGAATCATCTCCACCCATAATACCTGCAATACCAATTGGTTTTCCTTCTGTCGTGATAACAATATCATCATCATTTAATTCGTACTCTACACCATCTAATGCTGTATATGTACCTGCTTGATGATCTTTAACAGTAATTTCTTTTGATGGAATTGCATGAATATCATAGAAATGCAATGGTTGACCTGTTTCTAGCATTACGATATTAGAAATATCAACAACGTTATTAATTGATTTAATTCCTGAAGCAAGTAATAATTCTTTCATCCATTTCGGAGAAGGTTTAATAGTAACTTCATTAATTACCTTACCTAAGAATAATGGACATTTTCCTGTTTCACTAGATACTTTTAATTGAGTACTACTTCCAACGTTTGCACTTCCTTCTTGATATGGTAAAGTAACTTCTTTATGTAAAATAGCTCCTGTTTCTAAAGCCATTGACCATGCAGACATACAATCGTTACGATTTGGAGTTAATCCAACATCTAAAATTGCATCATCTAATCCTAAATATCCTAATGGATCTTCATTTCCTACTGGAGCATCATCATCTAATAATTCAATACCGTTTTTACTTTCTTCACTTAAAATATGTGCATCTACACCTAATTCAAGTAATGAACAAAGCATTCCGTTAGATGGTACTCCACGAATAACGCCTTCTTTAATTTCACCATCAGGAAGTTTTGCTCCAACACGAGCAACAATAACTTTTTTTCCAGCTGCAACATTTGGTGCACCACATACAATTTGTTCTACCTTTTCACCTAAATCTACTTGGCATACATGTAAATGGTCGCTATCTGGATGATCTTCACAACTTAATACCTTCCCAATTACAAGATGATTCCCACATGACATGTGAGATACCCCTTCTACTTCTAACCCTGCATCTGTAATGCGTTCTGCCATTTCTTCAATAGTAATGTCAGATAAATCCATATATTGTCCTAGCCATTTTTTACTAATGATCATATGTATACCTCCTATTCAAAACGATTAAATGTCTTCAAGAAACGAAGATCATTTGTATAGAAATCACGAATATCTTTAATTCCATATTTTAACATCGCAACACGTTCAACCCCAATACCAAAAGCAAAACCGCTGCATTCTTCTGGATCATATCCTGCCATACGTAATACGTTTGGATGTACCATTCCTGCACCTAAAATTTCAATCCATCCTGTTCCCTTACATACAGGACATCCTTTACCACCACAAACATGACAACTAACATCTACTTCAACACTAGGTTCTGTAAATTGGAAATAACTTGGACGGAAACGAATTGTACGGCTTTCTCCAAACATTTTTTGAGCTAAAAATTCTAATGTTCCTTTTAAATCTGCTAAGGTAATATCTTTTGCAACTACTAATCCTTCACATTGCATAAATTGGTGTGAATGAGTTGCATCATCATCGTCACGACGGTAAACTTTACCAGGACAAATTACTTTGATTGGTAATTGATGATTTTGTTGTGCATAATACTCTAATTGTCGCATTTGTACAGCAGTTGTATGTGTACGTAATAATTCTTCATCATTAATATAGAATGTATCTTGCATATCTCTTGCAGGGTGATCCTTTGGAATATTTGCACGTTCAAAGTTATAATAATCTTCTTCAACTTCTGGACCTTCTGCAACTTTATACCCTAATCCAATAAATAAATCTTCAATTTCTTGTTGAATTTGCATTAATGGATGAAGATTTCCTAAACTTGGTTTTTGTCCATCTAATGTAATATCGATTTTTTCATTTTCGATTTTTTCTTCCATTTCTTTTACTTCTAATACCTGTTTGCGTTCTTCAATTGCATTTGCAAATAAAGCTTTCACTTCATTTACCTGCTGTCCAAACGCTGGACGCTCTTCTTTTGGTAAATCCTTCATTGATTTCATCAATTCTTGAATCGGTCCCTTTTTACCAAGATAAAGAACTCGTAGTGCTTGTAAATCTGCTAAATTTTCACAAGTTTCTATTTTTACTAATCCTTCTTCTTTAACACTTGTTAATTTTTCCATGATATTCATTCCTTTCTCGAATAAAAAAAGTCGTAAGATACAGGAACCCATAAATCGAGGGCGGTACCATCCTGTTTTATCTTACGACACACTTACTTATAAAAACACATGTTAACCGTTGTGTTATACGGGGGATCATTACTCCCACTCCAAGGTGAATTCATAAAGTGATTATTGAGATAAATTTTCAGCCTGCATTTATCCTCTCTTGCAATAAAGCCTCTTTATTACTTATCCTTATCAACGTATTCTAGTTAATTATAAATAACTTTTCAATAAATTACAAGTGCAAAAGCAGAAGAATCAAATCTAATCCTGCATGGATGCAGATACATAGCACAATTCCTACGATTGTAGGCAATAAAAACGAAATACTTGTCCACTTCCAACTCTGTGTTTCTTTTTTAATGGTCAATAAAGTAGTAGCACATGGAAAATGTGCTATTGCAAATACAATTGTACAAACTGCAGTAACCCATGTCCATCCATTATCTACAAATAAACATTTCAATACTGTTAAATCCGTAATATCCATCATAGTAGAATTCGCCATATACATCATGATCATAATTGGTACAACTATTTCATTCGCGGGAAATCCTAAAATAAATGCTAATAGAATCACACCATCTAATCCCATCAAATGAGCAAATGGATCTAAAAAATTAGATATATACATTAATAATGTACATCCTTCAAATTCAATATTTGCTAATAGCCATATTATAATTCCCGCTGGAATCGCAACACTCACAGCTCTTCCTAACACAAACAAAGTACGATCAAAAATAGAGCGAATAATGACTTTTTTTACTTCTGGTTTTCGATACGGTGGCAATTCCAAAGTAAAACTAGATGGAATTCCTTTTAATAAAGTATGTGATAATAAATGTGATATAGCCAATGTCAATAATACAGAAAATACAATTACTATTGTCAATAATACAGAAGACAACAAGCCATTCCATGGGCTCACTAATAAACCTGAAAAAAACATTGTAATAATGCTAATTAACGTTGGAAAACGACCATTACATGGAACAAATACATTAGTAAGAATAGCAATTAACCTTTCTCTTGGACTATCCATAATTCTAGCTCCACTTACACCAACCGCATTACATCCAAATCCCATTGCCATCGTGAGTGCTTGTTTTCCACAAGTATTTGCTTTTTGAAAAAATCCATCTAAATTAAAAGCTACTCTGGGTAAATAGCCAAAATCTTCTAATAAGGTAAACATTGGAAAAAATATTGCCATTGGCGGTAACATTACCGAAATTACCCATCCAGATATCTTCACCATTCCATCTACAAAAACACCCTCAATAAATGGATGCACATGGAAATACGCACATTGTTCATGTAACCATACTTCTATATGCATGAACATATTACTTAATGCATCACTTGGAATATTTGCTCCTTGAATCGTAATCCAGAAAACAATTGCTAATAACATCAACATTAAAATATATCCCCATATTTTATGTGTAACAATGCGATCCAATTTCATATCTTTATCTAAATATTTTTTATCATGAATGCTAATACATCTTTTACTAATATCACATGTTTTTTGCTGTAGTGCATCTACAACAATTTCTTCAAAATGCTCATATACACCATTTCTTTTTAATTCTTGCTTTTCTTCATTCACTATACTCATAACTTCTTCAACGTTTAAAATATCTCCATAAAATCGTTCTGTATGAACTTGTGAGTCAAGCAACTTTAGTGCTAAAAATCGTTTATTTATAAATGTTGTCTGAATACACTGTGCTATTCTATTTATGCTTTTTTCTAATTTTTGATATTGCACTACGCATGTTTTACTTTCTTTTTCACATGCAGTTTGCATTATGGCATCTTTTAATTCCTTAAACCCTTCTTTCGTCCGTGCACTAATTCCAACCACCCTCACTTGTAAAATTGATGATAGTGCGCCAGTATCAATAACAATGTTTTTCTCCTTTGCCTCATCCATCATATTTACTGCAATAACTACCTTATTCGTAATTTCCATAACTTGTAAGGCTAAATTTAAATTTCGCTCTAACATCGTTGCATCACATACAACTACGCAAACATCACAATCTTCAAAACAGATAAAATCTCTGGAAACTTCTTCTTCACTTGAATGAGTTAGTAATGAGTATATACCTGGTAAATCTATAATATGATGCAGCTGATCATGATATGAAAACACCCCTTTTGCTAATTCCACCGTTTTACCAGGCCAATTGCCTGTATGTTGCTTCATTCCCGTAAGAACATTAAATACACTACTCTTTCCTACATTTGGATTTCCTAACAAAGCAATCGTATATCCCGGATGCTGATATAATTCATTAATTTCATCATTTGCTTTTTTCAATTTATAAAAAAACATTTTTTTCCTCCTCTAGCGTACTTCAATCTTTCTTTCATCGCATATTCGCAATGCAATTTTTCCGCCTTTCACTAAATAAAGACGCATCCCATTAGATGGAGATTTTAAAATTGGAACAACACAATTCCCTTTTATAAATCCTAAATCCATTAATCGTCTTTTCATATGAATATCATGATGCAATGATTGAATAATTACCTTTTGAAATAATGGAACATGATTTAGTGTCACAGGAACACCTCCTAACTTAAGATATGTACCTAAGCTCGTTTTTGTTAAAAAAATTATTTATTTTTTTAACAAAAAGCTTGATTTATTTATAAGCCTATGGTATATTATTAGTGCAACAAATGATGCGGGTGTAGTTCAATGGTAGAACTTCAGCCTTCCAAGCTGACTACGTGAGTT
>JAHHST010000075.1 GCA_020025055.1 Longicatena sp. | reverse complement strand
TCAGCATAAATATTTTCGCCTATACATACCTATGAATTGGAAACATAGTAAAATAAGTATTTAATAAAAATTGATAAGTATAAAATTTATAAAATGGGTGAAAATAGGAATGAATCATATGTTAAAAAGCAATTAAATTAGACAAGTTATGAAAAATATGTTAGACTAGTGCATGTTTCAAGCGAAAAGGAGGAACATTAATGAAATCAAAACGAATTAAATTCGCTTTATTCATCTGTGTTTTCATTTTATATGGCTGTGTTGGTAGTAGTAAATCAATGACACTTGATATATCACATAACATGAAAAATAAACAAGTAACTGAAACTTCAATTAAGGATTTAAGTAGAAATTTTAAATTCGCAAATACAAATATTAAAACGATGACATTTATGGCCAATGATCAAAATGTTGCAAAGACTGTTAGTTCTATTTATCAAGTAAGAAATACAGATGGAGAATTAAAGAGCCAAAAAGCGATTCAAAATTATAGTGAGCAATTAAGCCATAAATTGCATCAACAACAAAGAGCAAAAGAAAGAAAAATCCAAAAAGAAAAAGAAAGAAAAGCAAGAATGACATTTACGCCATATACGACAACATATGGAGTAGATTGTTATGGATGTGAACATCAAAATGGTAGAGGACAAACATCTTTGGGAGTTGCTTTAGATGCAAATCTTGGAGTTATGATGCCTAATGGAAATTGGCAGCCAGGAATAAGATATGGAAAATATTATGTAATTGCTGCAGATCCAAGAATTCCATTATGCTCTATTATTAAATTTACAAATCATGGACTAAGCGGAAGTGGATTGCAACCAAATGAGCCATTTTATGGAATTGTTTTAGATCGTGGTGGTGCAATTCGTGGAACACATCTTGATTTATATATAGGACTTGAAAGTTCACCATCTGTACAAAAAGTTCAAAATACAACACCAACAGCTGAAATTATTCGTTTAGGGGGACAAAGTGGTCCTCGTAGCTGTTCCATATAAAAAACAAAAAAACGCACGTATTTGTGCGTTTTCTTTTGGTGATTGTGATGGAAAAATATAAAATACATACATAGCGCCATGAATAGATTTGTGGTAAACTATACAAGTAGGTGGTAGAGATGAAAATAAAAGAATTTATTGTTGTAGAAGGAAAAAATGATACCAATGTGTTACAAAGCTATTTTGAGTGTGACACTATTGAAACACATGGAACACATTTATCAAAGGATACATTGAAACAAATAGAAATTGCGGCAAATACAAGAGGTGTTATCATTTTTACTGATCCGGATTTTCCTGGAGAGAAAATACGCACAACAATTAATCAAAAAATACCAGGATGTAAAAATGCATATATTGAAAAAAACAAGGCCAAAACAAGCAAAAAAGTAGGTGTAGAACATGCTTCTAAAGAAGATCTTTTTGATGCTTTACAACATATGTTTACTTATGAAAATAATCCTAGAGAAACGCTATCTTGGCAAGAATATATTGATTTAGGTCTAAGTGGTAGAGATGATTCAAGTAGTAAAAGAGAAATCATTGCGAAACATTATTATTTAGGAAAACCAAATGCAAAAACATTATATAAACGATTAAATATGCTTCATTTAACAAAAGAAACTTTAGAAGCTATTTTAGAAGATAAGAAAGGGTAAAGATATGAAAAAACCAATTGCAACCCCATCAAGAACAAAAGAAATTTTAGATACATATGAATTATTTGCTAAAAAAAATTACGGACAAAACTTTTTAACAGAGCCAAGTGTTGTAGAAAAAATTGCACGTAATGCAATTATAAATGATCATTGTGTCGTATTTGAAATCGGACCAGGAATTGGAGCATTGACACAATATCTTTGTGAATATGCAAAAGAAGTTGTATGCTTTGAAATTGATAGTCGTTTACCAGAAGTATTAAAAGATACATTAAGTGAATATGATAATGTTACTGTTATATTACAAGATTTTTTAGAAATTGATTTAAAAGAATGGGTAAAGAAATATCAAGATCAAGGAATGGATGTAGTAATTGCGGCAAATTTGCCATACTATATTACAACACCAATTTTATTTAAAATATTTGAGTCAGAAGCAGATATTAAAGCAATCACAGTTATGATGCAAAAAGAAGTCGCTGATCGTTTTAATGCACAAGTAAATACGAAAGAATATAATGCATTAAGTATTGTGACACAATATCGTTGTGATGTACGTTCAGTTATGAAAGTACCAAAAAATGTATTTAATCCAAAACCAAATGTAGATAGTGCAGTTTTACAATTTACATTCCATAAAAAAGAAGATTCTATTAATGAACAAGTATTCTTTGAAATGGTAAAAGCATGCTTTAAACAAAGAAGAAAAACAATATTAAATAACTTTTCAGAATATTGTAATGATAAAGAAAAAGCAAAACAATATTTAATGGATGCAAAAATTGATGAAAAACGTAGAGCAGAAAGTTTAACACTAGACGAATTTAAACAACTATATGAGGTGATTAAAAATGTTAATCCAAGCGAATGCAAAAATTAATTTAGCACTTAATGTCATTGGAAAACGGGAAGACGGATATCATGAATTAGACATGATTATGATTCCTTTAGCATTTCATGATGATATTGAAATAGCATTAGCACAAGAAGATCAATTCACAACGGATGATCAAACAGTTGCGATGGATGAATCAAATACGGTTGTAAAAGCTGTAAAATTAATGAGAGATACATTTCAATTAACACAACATTTCCATATTCATCTACATAAACGTATTCCATCACAGGCAGGATTAGCAGGAGGAAGTGCAGATGCTGCAGCAGTACTAAGAGGAATTTGGAAGCTTTGTGATATTCATATCACTCTTGAAGAATTAGCACAATTAGGAAAAAAAATAGGAGCAGATATTCCTTTTTGTGTCTTGAATACATGTAGTATTGTACAAGGAATCGGAGATCATTTAATTCCGTTCTCTTTCGATTGGAAACCACATGTGTTATTAGTAAAACCAAACGTTGGTGTATCCACAAAAGAAGCGTATGAAACATTAGATTACGTATCTTGTGCACATCCAGATGTATCGTATATAAAACAATTATTAGAAAAAAAACAATTTGAAAAAGTATCAGATCATATCGGAAATTCATTAGAAGATAGTGCGTTTAAATTTGCACCTGAAATTAAAGAAATTAAAGAAAATTTAAAAGAAATGGGATTTTCATGTGTGTTAATGTCAGGAAGCGGAAGTTGTGTTTTCGCAATTAGTGAAGATGAAAACTTAATAAAAAAAGCATATACGTATTATCAAAAGAATCATATGTTTGTTTGTGATACTAGTTTTTTATAGAACGTGTGTAATACATGTTCTTTTTTGTACTAAGAAGTGATAAGACAACATAGAATGATAAGGAAAAAGGAGGAATTTTAGTATGGAAGAAAATACGAATCCATTACGATTTGAAACAAATCCATATCACAATGTTGTTATAAAAGATCGCAAAGTAATGGAACTTACAGGAGTTAAACAAATTGATAGTTTTGATGCCAATGAGTTTTTATTAGATACTGCACAAGGCTGGATGCTAATACAAGGGAAAAACTTAAAATTAGGAAAGTTAGATACAGAAAGAGGAGATGTGATTATTAAAGGAACAATTGAATCTTTATCCTATGTATCAAATAAAAAGAATAGTGGGAAAGAATCGGTTATTGAAAGATTATTTAAATAATGTTATTACCTATTCAAATTCAATCAATTTTGTATAGTTTTTTAATGGGATGGGTATATGCATTAGGTTATCGTTGCATATTATATTTTATTAAGTATATAAAACGAAAATTTTTTCGTTCATGGATGGAAATTCTCTATCATATCCTATTTACTTTGATTTTATTTTATGGGATTTATTGCATTAATGGTGGAATAACGAATGTATATTTAATCTGTATTTTTTTAATTGGAATGATTATATATTATCTTTTCTATGATTCGTTATTTTTGAATGTATTTTGTTTTATCAAGAAATTATGTAGCCCAATTTATCAAAAAATTAAACTTGTCAAAATGAAAATCCTTGTTATAATTAAGTTACCGAAAAATATAAGGAGGATTATTTATAATGGCAAAAATAGTAAAACGTAAAAAGCATCCATTTCGTAGTATTATTAGTATTGCGATTATCTTTGTATCCTGCGTATTTATATTATTAGCAGCGGAAGAATTTGTAACAACAATACGTTTGAAAAAAGAAATTTCAGATAAAGAAACGCTAATTGGTACATTAAAGGATGAAGAAAAAGAATTAAGAAAGAAAAAAGAAAATTTGGAAGATCCTGAATATGTTAAACGCTATGCTAGAGGGGAATATTTAGTAAGCAAACCTGGAGAACAAATCTTTAAATTACCTGCAAAAGGTAATTCAAATGAAGTAGATAAATAAAAACTGTAAATTGAATTACAGTTTTTTATTTATTATTTATCTTTGTGTGAATCAGAATCAATAAAAATATGTTTTCTATGATAATCTAAAAATTGAAGTCTTTCATCGGTTAAATAAGAAGATGGTAATTTATAATTTTTCTTTATGACATAAGCATCTAAATTATCATATTTTAATAATTTTTGACTTAAAATAATATAACCTTGTTGATCAAATGTAAAATATCCTTGGTCAAATAAATAATCATGATTTCTACATAATAGTAAGCCGTTATTATGATCGATTGCTTCAAAAATATGTGCACAATCTCGGAAAGGCTTAATATGAGAAGCAATCAACATGTGTGGTATTTGTATACCACATAATGGACAAGCGTGCTCAAATTCATTAAACAAAGTATCTTTATAAAAGGTTTGCAATGCTTTTGTTTCATCACGATCATGAGGAATTCCTTTTCTTGGAATAATCGATAAAATAGTTGATAAATGTTTATATTTAGTCATCGGTAAATGCGTGTTTTTATAATCAATACGCATATCTTCGTGCCGTACAATTGCAGAAGTATATAGAGCTTCTAAAGTAATTGAAATTAGTAATTTTGGATTTTCAGAATATTCTACCATAATGCTATGCAATTGGTCTAATAAGACAGGACGAATACGATAAATTTCATTTTCTGTTTCAAACATTGTTGTTTGTATAAATAAATGAAATAGATTATAGTCTAATTTAGACTCCATAAAATCTTTTGTAATCCATTCGTTTTTTTTGAGTTGTTTTTTAAAAAAAGTAAAACAATTTTCATTATTAATAAAGGATTCAAATAAAGCAAGAGCTTCTAAATCTGAGTTTTGATTACATTTTGCATAAATGGTTGGAGCAGGGTTTAAGTCAATTCCATGGATGGTTTCATGAATCAGCGAGTACTCCTTTAAAAAATCTAAAATTCGACATACTTCTTGATAACTTAAAGAATAATAATCATTTGTTAGAATTTCATAAACTTGAATTTTAGCATCGTGTAAATCAATTCCTTGTAACTCAATAGAATCAAGAATATTTAATAATTTTTTTAGTAACATCTTTCTCATAATTCACCAACTTTCTATATATTATAATATGTAATATAGGTCTTTCCTATTTTTATTTTAACACTTCTTAAGTAAATATGTGTCTCTTTCTATAACAAAAAATTAAGATAAATATTAATTAATCCCAAAAACTGCGTGCATTCGACAAAACAAAACAATTACAATGTAAGCAATGAAGGAGAGTGGGAGAATGAAAGGACCAGGAATTAAAGATTATTTAAATAAAATTGATTGTTTAAAAGAAGAAGCATTGAAAGAAGGGAAAGAATATATAGAAATAAATTCAAAGAAATTACATGCGGAGGTATCTCCATATCATGCGACAATGCCAACATGTTGCCAAGCAATATATAAAAGAATGTTTGATGGGGATGAAATCTTACAAAGACCAAAAGGTAATACAGGATTTGGCTCACATTTAACAGTTCGTTTTCAATTGAATGATTTAGAAACTAGAACAAGAATGTATCCAGATAAAAAACGTGGAAGACCTGCAAAAACAGAAGAAGAAAAATTAGCAGCGAAAAAAAGTAAGATGAAAAGAAATACAGAAGATTTGTGTAATTTAATTGAAGAATGGTTATTAGAACATGGTTGGGATTATATGTTAAAAAAAGATTGTATCGAAGCATGTCATGATGAACAAAAATGGGTAATTAATGTACAAGGAATTAAAAGAGGAAGAAAACAACCATTACCTGTTAAAATTGGAGAAATTTTAAAACAGATGGAAGATACATCTATTCATTATAGTATGGCATTCAATGATTCTATTGCGTATCGTAGACAATGGAATGAAATTCCAACAGAAGTAAAAAATAAATTAAATATGAGTGTGATTTTGGCAGATAAACGAGGAAATATTATTGAATTATAAAATAAAGACTGATTTCAACATGTAGAAATCAGTCTTTTTTGTAACCAAAAGAATGCATTTATAATACGATAATGTTGAAAGGAGAAT
>JAHHST010000074.1 GCA_020025055.1 Longicatena sp. | reverse complement strand
CTTTAGATTGTCAACCAGCAGATATTCTAGAATTTGTTGAAGAAGAATAAGAAAGGAGAATTTCAATGAATACGAAAAAACGAATATATATTTACACAATCATTATGTCTATAGTCTTTATTGCTCATCTATGTTATTATGGTGCAATGTTATATCGTCAATTTTACGGAACAATACCTGTAACTTCTTATGATTCTACTCATAGTATGATGGTTTATTATAATCCCAAAGCGATTATCCTAATGAATTTAATTTTATTTATTGTTGGTTTTTTACCAATGCTTATTTATAGACACAGAAATTTAAAGAAGAAAATAAATAATAAAATAGTATGTTAATAATTAGAAAATATACTTTAAAAATAAGACTTGTTTTAGATATTTTTTACTAGAACAAGTTTTTTTAGTTGATTAATGAAAAAACATCAAAAAAAACATTTAAGTGTCTATAATTTTATTTATTTAATAATCTATTGGTAAATTATTTTTCTAGTATAGTTAAAAATGTTAATTTAGATAATGGTAATATTTATTGATATCTATTTGTGTAATAATTCATGGAATTATGACGTGAGATAAATTTTATATAAATATTTTTGTAAGCGCTTGTACTAATGGTGTTGATTTGGTAAAATATGGGTAAATATGGGATGAGCATATTTGTAATATGTGAATAAATCATTTTAAACATTTTGATAATCATTGAATAATTAGTATTAAAGAAAATGATTACAAAAGTTAAAGTGGAAATTCACTTTGTTTATGAATACAGAAAAGGAGAAGAAAATATGGATTTTGTTAAAAAGATAGGATTATCTGCATTATCTTTAGCAACTGTATGGGCAACGGTATTACCTGCACATATGAAAACTTTTGCTGCTGAAGAATTTCATGGTCAATTAACTACGGTAACTTCTGTTAAAGCAAAAGATAATGTAGTTAACATTAAGTACAATAATGGTGCTGTAAAAGGAAAAATTACATTCTTAGAAGATGGAATTTTCCGTTACAATGTTGATCCAACAGGAAAATTTGCAGAGTATGCAACACCAAACGAAGAAACACATACTGCAACAATTCAAGCACAATCCGATAGCTCTAAAAAGTACTCTCATCCAGCCGCTAAAGTTATCGATAAAGGAAATACGTTTGAAATCAGCTCAGCTGATACAACCATTGTCTTAGACAAAAACACAGCGAAAATGTCAATTAAAAATAAAGCTGGAGAAACAATTATGAATGAATCAGCTGCATTAACAATTGATAAAGAAACTGTACAAAAATTAGACACAAGTGATGATGAATATTTCTTTGGAGGGGGAACTCAGAATGGTCGTTTCACTCATAAAGGAAAAACAATTAATATTGCCAATGAAAGTTCTTGGGTAGATGGAGGAGTTTCATCACCAAACCCATTCTATTGGTCAACAAAAGGATATGGGGTTTTAAGAAATACTTTCAAACCTGGTAAATATAACTTTGCGAATGGGCAAAAAAATGTAGCTACAACTCATTATGAAAATGAATTTGATGCATATTACTTTGTATCAAATGATAAGAATGTTGCAGATAAAGCTTCAACATTATTAAATGAATATTATGAAGTGACAGGGAATCCACTATTATTGCCTGAATATGCATTCTATTTAGCACATTTAAATTGTTATAACCGTGATGGTTGGCGTGAAGCTACTCAAAATGATAAAAATCCTTGGATTTTAGAAGA
This sequence comes from Longicatena sp., assembly GCA_020025055.1. Taxonomy (GTDB): domain Bacteria; phylum Bacillota_I; class Bacilli_A; order Erysipelotrichales; family Erysipelotrichaceae; genus Longicatena_A. The sequence continues at coordinate 5,003 of JAHHST010000074.1, read as the reverse complement.
TGGTAAACCTTATAAAGAATTAGGTCAATCTGCAGGATATGAAATCCCTTCTGATGTTTATGCGGAATCATTAAACAATGAAGGACCAACTGTTGATGCTGATAACTTCCATGGTATTATTAATAAAGATAGCCGTAAATTCTCAGCACATGCTGTAATCGATGGATATGTTACAAACGATATGCCATTAGGATGGTTCTTACCTAATGATGGTTATGGATGTGGATATGGACAGAATGGTTATTATCAAAAACGCGCTAAAGGCGAAGATATGACTCGTATGACCAAAGTTGTTGATGCAAACGTTGCAAACTTGAAAAAATTCACTGAATATGCAGAAAAGAATGGTGTACGTTCAGGTTTATGGACACAAGCTGCTTTAACTCCAGAAGATAGTGAAAAAGACTCAAGATATAATGGATTCCAAAATTTACGTGACTTCAATAAAGAAGTAAATGTTGCTGGTGTATCCGCTCTTAAAACAGACGTTGCATGGGTAGGTTATGGATATTCTATGGCTCTAAACTCAGTAAAAGATGGATATAACATTCTTGCTACTTCAGGAAAACGTCCTACTGTTGTATCATTAGACGGATGGGCTGGATTCCAACGTTATGCTAGTGTTTGGACAGGTGATCAAACAGGTGGTAATTGGGAATACATTCGTTTCCATATTCCAACATATATTGGACAAGGATTAGCGGGTAACCCTAATATTGGTAGTGATGTTGATGGTATTTTTGGTGGAAGTAACTTAATTACTACACGTGATTTACAGTTCAAAACATTTACACAGACAATGTTAGATATGGATGGTTGGGGAGCAATTCCTAAAAAACCATATATTGGTTCTGAACCATATACATCAATTAACCGTATGTATTTAAAATTAAAAGGACAATTAATGCCTTATATTTATACAACAGCTCATGAATCAGTAGATGGACTTCCAATGATTCGTGCAATGTTCTTAGAAGAAGAAAATCCATATACTTATGGAACTGCTACTCAGTATCAATTTATGTTTGGTGATAATTTCTTAGTTGCTCCAATTTATCAAAATACAGCAGCTGACGAAGTTGGTAATGATATTAGAAATAATATTTATTTACCAAAGACATCAGATACATGGATCGATTACTTCACAGGTAAACAATATGCTGGTGGACAAGTTGTAAACAATTTCGATGCTCCAATTTGGAAATTGCCTTTATTCGTTAAAAATGGTTCAATCATTCCAATGTATGAAAACAATAATAACGCTATGGCAGTTACAGAAACAAATAAAAAAGGTTTAGATAAAACAAGAAGAATCGTTGAATTCTATCCTCATGGAGACACATCATATGATTTATTTGAAGATGATGGTATTTCATTAGATTTAGCTGAAGATGGAACTCGTAACTATGGTGGAAAAGTTTCTACTCATATGACATCATCTGTAAAAGGTAATACTGCTACATTGACAGTAGAAGAATCTAAAGGATCTTATAAAGGTTACAATCCTAATAGACATTCAACATTTGTAGTTAATGTTACTAAAAAACCTACATCTATTGTTGCTAAAAACGGAACAACAAATATTAATGCTAAAGAAGTTACTACTTTAGCTGACTTTGAAAAAGCTGCTGCTAAAAACGAAGCAGTATGGTTCTATGATGAGACTCCAAATTTAAATAAATATGCAAAAGATGGAGAAAAATTCAAAGAAACAGAAATTATAACTACACCAAAAGTTTATGTATCATTTACAAAAACTGATGTGAATACTAATAAACAAACATTAGTTGTTGAAGGATTCGAAAACAAGGGAGAAGTTAAGAAAGATGGATTAAACCCTGAATTATCAGTTCCAACAAAAGTAGAGGTATCAGAAGTTACACCTACAACAGTTTCATTAAATTGGGATAAAGTAGCTGGGGCTACATCTTATGAATTAGATGTAGATGGAATGTTAAATAGTACTACTACTAATACATATAAACATGTAGATTTACCATACGATACTACACATACTTATAAAGTACGTGCAAGAAATGCAGAAGGATATTCTGAATGGAGTACTGAAGTAACAGCTACTACATTTAAAGATCCATGGAGAAACGTTGTTGATCCAGTAGGATACAGTGGAGTACAAGGAACTTGGGGAGATGTAAACAATGCATTTGACTATAATATCTCTGAAGCAGGATTCCAAGCAAAAATGTTAACAGATGAAAATGCAATGATTTTAGACTACGGACAAGGCTATTTAGCTGATAAATTCGTATTCTCAGTATTTGCATTTAGTAATGGAATTAACTTTGGTGGTAGACCATCATCAATGGATGTTTCTATTAGTTTAGATGGTGTTCATTGGGAAAAAGTAGTTGAAGGATTCAAATTTGATTTCTCTGATTGGGATGCAGAAAAAAATCCATCAACAGTTATTCAATTAAGTAAAGAAAATGATGTTAAAAAGACTCGTTATATTAAATTATCAAATATTCAAACAGGTGACAAAACATTCTCTGCTAATGGATTACACTTACATAGAGTAGATGAATCTAAACCATTTGCTGTAGGAAGTATTGCAATTCAAGGCAGAACAGAAGTTACAGACGCTGATTATACAAATCTTAAAAACTATAAAGGTATGTCAAGCAAAGATAACCCTACATTCGAATCACAGGTTAAAAAATATGCATTAGATATTAACATGAACGATATATATGATGTATATGATTATGCATACACATTATTTAAATTAAATGGTGGAACAAAACAAAAAGGTTCAGCTAGTGGAGAAATTTCATTAGTACCTAGCAAAAAAGCTGTTAAAGCTGGTGAAACATTCACAATTGATGCAAAAGCAACAAAAGTTAAAAACTTAAATGCATTTGGTGAAGTATTACATTATGATCCATCAATGATTAACGTATCAAGTGTTAAACAAGCAAAAGTTGTTAGTCAAATGGAAGATTTAACAGTAGACAAACAATATAAAGATGGCAAAGCATTCTTAGATTTGGCATTTGTGAACAATGGTGATAAAGAACTATATAAAGGTTCTGATGTATTAGCTACTATTACAGTAAAAGCTTCTAAAGATATTGCAGATACAACAAAAGTATTTAGTACTCAAAACTTAATGGCAATTGGTCCAGACTATAGTATATCTACAGGTGTGGTTGAAGATATTAAAGTTACTGAATATGCTCAGAATGATTTCAATATTACGATGACAAATAAATTCATGCCAAAGGATGATGGACATAACGTTGAAAAATTAATTCAACAAAAATCATATGCTAACTTATTTAATAATGTTAAACATTATGAAGATGGAAAAGTATTTGAATTCTTGTGGAATTATGATGCAAACTTCGTAGATGGAAAATTCCCTGAATATGTAGCTCTTCCAACTACAATTCATTTCGATTTCAAGGAAGCTAAAGATTTAACAAGATTTGATGTTTATAACCGTGAAAGTGGAAATGGATCAATCAATAGTATTAAAGCAGTTGTTCGTTTTAAAGATGGTACTACTGAAGAATTCAAAGGTGGGGACTATGATAAGAAACAAGCTAAATATAGTTTTGTAATAAATCCTCAAAACGCTAATAAGAAAGTTGCTGGAGTAGATATTACACCATTAACAGCAGATGGACAACAAATGTTAACAATTTGTGAAATTGATTTCTTACATATTGTTAACTTAGATTTAAATAAAGCAGAATTGAAGAAACAAATTGAAGTTGCTGAAAAAGTAGTTGCTGATATTGAAAAATATATCCCTTCAACAGTTGAAGGATTAGAAAAATTATTAAATGAAGCTAAAGTAATTTACAATTATGGAAATACAACTCAGGCTGAAATTGATAACGTAACTGCTGAATTAACAAAAGCTAATGAAAAAGCAAGTATGCTTGCAGACAAAACTGAATTAGCTGCAGCTATCGAAAAAGCAAACAAAATTGATACAGAAGCTTATACAGAAGAAACAATTGCTGTATTCAAGGAAGTTTTAAATAAAGCAAATGAAGTTTATGCTAATAAAGAAGCTCTTCAAGAAGAAGTAAATGCTGCAAAAGAAATTCTGTTAGGATCAATTAAAGGATTAGAAAAAAAACCAGAAGTAAAACCAAATCCGAATCCAGAAAAACCTGATCCGGAAGTAAAACCAAACCCTAATCCAGAGAAACCTGATCCGGAAGTAAATCCAAATCCAGAAAAACCAAAACCAAATCCAGAGAAACCAGCAAAACCAGAAAATAAACCAAGTCAAAAACCGAATACAGACAAAGGAGAAGATACAGTACCTCCAACTGGAGTTACAACTCCTTATGGATTATTATGGAGTTTATTTGGTATCTCAGGTATTGCTTTACTAGTAGCTTTAAAAAGAAGAAGAGAAGCATAATAACATGATATAAAAGATGAAGAATTTAAATTCTTCGTCTTTTATTATGTATTATTAACATTGTTTAAAAAAATAAAACGATGTTAAATTTGAATAATAATTGACTACATCTACATAATTTCTTAATATATATTTTAGAAAGCGATGTAAAGAGGTAAATTATGAAAAAAGTAAAAGTGGTTTGCATGATATTGTTAACTGTTTTTCTAACAAGTGCATGTGAAGAAAAATCTTATTTAGAAGAGAATGCCAATAAAACGGTTATTGAAGATTATGAAGAGATAAATAATGATGAGAATATTATAAATGAAATGAAAAGTAAAATAGTTCCCTATGATAGAGATAACACACCTGGAAAGACTGTGATGATCACTTTGGATGAAATGGAACAAAAGATTGCAAATAAAGAAAATTTCGCAATTGTATTTACAACTTCATTATGTAGTTATTGTCAAAGCTTTCATGAAATTTTAAGCGATTATAATAAAAATCATCATATTGTTATGTATGAAGTTGTATTAGATCAAGAAGAAGCAACAATTGAACAAAATTCAAAAAATATACATAAATATTTTCAAGAATTTAGTACTACTCCTGGTAT
>JAHHST010000073.1 GCA_020025055.1 Longicatena sp. | reverse complement strand
CATTATTATGATACCACAATTTTACGAAAATAAAAATGTTCACTTAATAGAAAAGGACCTATTCACATAGGTCCAATTATTCAACTGCTAATAATTGTAGATTTGTTACTCCTCTACATTCTTTTAAGTTCTGCAACAATTCATCGATTGAAACATTCATTTCACTCATATCAAAGGATAATACAACACTTGCCCAATCATGAATCGGAATGTTTTGATTGATTGTAAGAATGTTTGCATTTGCCTTAGACATCACACTTAATACTTCCGATAAAATCCCTTTATCATGATGTAACATCAAAGAAATAACTGCTTTTCTTGAACTCATTCCTTTATCTGGCAAAAAAACGTAGTCTTTATATTTATAGTAAGTACCCCTACTAATTCCAACTTGTTTTACTGCTTCACTTACTTGTTTTACTTTTCCGTTTTGTAAAAGAGCTCTAGCTTCAATCACTTTATCTAATACATCTGGCAATATTGAACTGTCCACAATATAATATTTTTCCATTATTTTACCTCGTATTTTGCTCCATCATAAGTTGCCTGCAACAAACGTATATCCCATGTTGGATAGTTTCTTTTTAATTCTTTTATCAATGCTTGCGCATTACCTTCATCTTGTGTTAAAGAAATCATAGTAGAACCACTACCACTAATATAAGTTGTAATCATATCATGGTTATTACATAACGCTTTGATTTCATCGTACTGTGGAATTAAAACTTTACGATATGGTTCTTGCATAAAATCTTTACATGCTTTACGAATAATCAAAGCATTTCCTAATTCAATTGCCTTAGCTAATGCCGTGCATCGTCCCATTTGATATATAGCTTCTTTATAAGTCATTGTTGTAGGTAATACTTCTCTTGCTTTCTGCGTACTTACTTCATAATTTGGAATCATTGTTACAAACAATAAATCTCTTTTTACACCAAAACGAATCATATTTGGTGTATCATCTTCCATAAAACTTACACACAAACCTCCAAATAACGCTGGTGCAACATTATCTGGATGTCCTTCCATTTGGGTAGCTAATTTAAAAATTTCATATTTATTTAATGGATTATGAAAGAACGCATTAGCACCCATTAATCCTGCAATAATACAAGCAGCACTACTTCCTAAACCTCTTGCATAAGGTATCTTTGTATCCACAGTGATTCGAATTCCCGAAACACTTTTATGTATAGCTTCTAAGCCTTTTAAAAATGCTCGATAAATTAAATTATCTTCATTACAATAAGCTTTTTCACATCCAATAATTTCTAATCCTTGTTCTATTTCTTCAAATTCAACAGATGCAAACTCATTTAATGCTAAACCTAAACAATCATAGCCTACTCCAAGATTTGCACTTGTTGCTGGAACTTTTACTTTAATCATGGAACATCTCCTTTACACCATTTTCAACATATTCTATCATATTTTCTTTATGAATCACATCATGATGCAATATATTTGCTTCTTTTAACATCGATAAAGATTTTGGTACATTGGTATTCGTTTTTTTCGCAAGTGCATCCATACAATCAAAATCATTGGTATATGTTTCGTTAAAAATTGCTTCCATCACTGCTGTAGTAAATTTATATGGACTTGCCGTTGATAATAAAACACATGGTGTATCATCCTGTTTATGATATTCTTCCATAACTTTATATCCTACTGCAGTATGAGGATCTAATACATAACCTTTTTCCATATATACCTTTCGAATTGTTTCTTTGCATTCTTCATCTGTACAATATCCACCATAAAAATCATCTTGAATGCTTTTCTTTATTTCTTCACTAACTTTATAAGAACCTTTTATTTCTAATTCATTCATTAATTTTTGAATATAACCATCATCTTTTCCACTCTTATAATATAGTAAACGCTCTAAATTACTAGAAATTAATATATCCATACTTGGTGATATCGTTTTATAAAATGGTCGCCTACAATCATAAATACCATCTTTTAAGAAATCACATAAAACATTATTTTCATTACTAGCAACAAGGAATCGTTTTACTGGTAATCCCATACATTTTGCATAATATCCTGCTAAAACATTTCCATAATTTCCTGTTGGTACACAAAAATTAATTTCTTCTCCAAAAGCAATTTGTTTTTGTTGAACCATTTCTTTATATGCAAATATGTAATATACCACTTGTGGAATTAAACGTCCTATATTAATAGAGTTTGCACTAGATAGAACAATATTATGTTTAGCTAAATGATTTTTTAATTCTTGATTCTGAAATATTTTTTTAACATTTGTTTGTGCATCATCAAAATTACCATGTATTGCACATACTTTAGTATTTGCTCCAGTCGTTGTAACCATTTGTAGACGTTGGATATTACTTACTCCATCATTTGGATAAAATACCGTAATTGCTGTATGTTTTACATCTTTAAACCCTTCTAACGCTGCTTTTCCTGTATCTCCACTAGTAGCCGTTAAAATCATAACATCTTGTTGATTTAAACTTGTAATTGCTTTTGACATTAACTGTGGTAACATTCTTAAACCAACATCCTTAAAAGCACAAGTAGGTCCATGAAACAATTCTAAGATAGGTGTATCGTTCACAACATGCAATGGTGTAATATCTTTCGAATCAAATCTATTTTCGTAAGCATCTTGAACGCATTGTTTTACTTCCTCTTCACTAAAATCTGGTAATAACAATGATAAAACAGTTTCTGCCATTTGTGTATATGACATATTCATCATATCTGCTAATGGTAATTGTAATTGATCTAATCCATCATATACATATAATCCTCCATCCTCTGCAATTCCTTTTAAAATTGCTTCTTTTGGAGAACACTTGATATTTTTATTGCGTGTACTTGTATATATTTTATTCATAATTTTTCTCCTTTTTGTTTACTTGCATTTCTATGATTACTATGATACAATGTTCGCAATATAAATACAAGTGTTTTTAAATAAAAAACATTTTTTAAGATGAAGGAGATTGTTTATGAACATTGCAATATTAGGTTTTGGAACCGTAGGAAGCGGTGTATACGAAATTATTGAACATGCCGCAACAGCAGAAACAAAAGCTTTACATGTAACACATATTTTAATTCGTAAAGGAAAAGAAAAAAAATTATCAATCATGTGTGATGATATAAAAACAATTTTAGATGATCCGCAACTAGACGTCGTTGTAGAAACAATGGGTGGAATAGAACCAGCTAGAACATATATTATAGAAGCTCTTCAAGCTAAAAAACATGTTGTTACTGCAAATAAAGCTGTCATTGCGAAATATTTAAAAGAATTCACTAACATTGCTTCAGAAAATGGCGTTCATTTTTATTATGAAGCAAGTACTGGAGGAGGTATTCCTTGTATTCAAGGCTTAGAAAAAGCTCTACGTGTTGATGTAATTGATAAGATATATGGTATTTTCAATGGAACTAGTAATTATATTTTAGACCATATGCATCGTTATCAATCTACTTTTGATGAAGTACTAAAAGATGCACAACACCTAGGATATGCTGAAGCAGATCCTAGTGCTGATATCGATGGTTTTGATATTTGTAACAAGATAAGAATATCTGCATCTATTGCATATAATTATCCAATCACAGATCAATTTCCAGTCTTTGGAATACGAAATATCACAAAAGAAGATGTTCAATATTTTTCATCAAAAGGACTTGTTGTAAGACTGATTGCTGAAACAAGACGAAAAGGAAATTCTTATAGCTGCGTTGTTGAACCAATGCTATTCAACGAAAACCAAATCGAAGCAAATATACAAAATAATTATAATTTAATTTCACTTCATGGAGATACCATTGGAGAATTAAAATTTTATGGACAAGGAGCAGGAAAACTAGCAACAGCAAATGCCGTAATTCAAGATATCATCGATATTATGCAAAAGAAAACTCATCGTCAATGCACTTTTGATCACACAATGAACTACGATTCATCTTTTTGCAAAACAGATTATATTCTTCGCTGTAATCCATCTTTATTGCCATTATTAAAAGAATTATCATATGACATAGTTTCTTCTTCCTATTTTCATATTAAACAAATTGAAGTTACAAAAATGCATGCCATTATGAATGAAATTTTAAAACAAGATGCAACTGCATTTATGGCTAGTATATATGAAACAAAGGAGGAACAATCATGTTGAAAATTGCAAAATTTGGGGGCTCATCTGTAGCAAATGCCAATCAATTTAAAAAAGTAAAAAAGATCATTCAGAGTGATTCTTCTAGACGTTTTGTTGTCGTTAGTGCAAGCGGGAGAGAGTCAAAAGAAGACAATAAAGTAACGGATTTGTTATATCTGATTGAAGCGCATCTAAAATATAGTGTAGACTATATTCCTTTATTCGAATTGATCAAAGAACGTTTCCTATCTATTAAGAAAGAACTTCACCTTCAATATCCGATTGAAGAAGATTTAGCTCAATTACAATCAGAACTACGTAAATCAATGTCTACTGATTATTTAGTTAGTCGAGGAGAGTTTTTAACAGCAAAACTAATGGCAGAATATCTAGGCTTTCCATTCGTAGATGCAAAAGATATTATTTCTTTTCGTTATGATGGAAAAATTGATTACGATTTAACAAAACTTCGATTAGACCATTTTCTAAAAAATCACGATTGTTTTGTAATGCCAGGTTTTTATGGTTCTTTACCTGATGGAACAATCAAGACAATGTCTCGTGGAGGAAGCGATATTACCGGTTCTATCTTAGCAAGACTACTTGATGCAGATATGTATGAAAACTGGACCGATGTATCAGGAATCTTAATGGCAGATCCAAGAATCGTAAAAAATCCAAAACGAATTCATACGATTACTTATAGTGAACTTAGAGAGTTATCTTATATGGGAGCAAGCGTACTTCATGAAGAAGCAATCTTTCCCGTAAAAGAAAAAAATATTCCGATTAATATCTTAAATACGAATCACCCAGAAGAAGGTGGAACGATTATCGTAGATGAAATAAAAAATGATGATTCAGACCAAATCATCACCGGAATTGCAGGAAAGAAAAACTTTTCTGTAGTTGCTATATATAAAAATCATATGTCTGATGAAATTGGAATCGTTCGCCGTGCACTTGAAGTATTTGAAAACTATCGCATATCAATTGAACATGTACCAAGTGGAATTGATTCCTTTAGTATTGTTGTGAATACGGATGATGTAAAAGATGTTATTTATGATATTGTAAGTGACATAAAGAAAGCATGTAATCCTGACAAGGTAAAAGTAATCGATCATATATCTTTAATTTCTACCGTAGGAAGACAAATGATTTATCGTCCTGGTATTTCTGGAAAATTATTCGCAGTGCTTGGAAAAAATGAAATTAATATACGTATGATTGCACAAGGTAGTGATGAAATAAATATTATTGTTGGAGTCGAAAATAAAGATTTTGAAAAAACAATCTCTGCCATATATAACTCATTTGTCATACAATAATACTGAAAGGGTGAAATATTATGAAAACATATAACGTTGCAATCCTAGGTGCTACTGGCGCCGTTGGACAAGAAATGATTAAACTACTATTAGAAAGACAGTTTCCAATCCATGAATTACATTTACTTGCAAGTGCAAAAAGTGCAGGTAAAATTATAGAAATCCAAGGAAAAAAATATACCGTTGAAGAAACAACAGACGATAGTTTCAACAATATCGATATTGTTTTAGGAGCAGCTGAAAATAATGTTGCGAAACGGTTTATTCCAAAAGCAGTAGAAGCAGGAGCGATTGTTATCGACAATAGTTCTGCATACCGCTTAGATCCAAATATTCCTCTTATTATTCCAGAAGTGAATCCTGAGGCAGTAAAAACACATAAAGGAATTATTGCCAATCCTAATTGTGCAACAATTATTGCACTTGTTGCACTTGCTCCTCTTCATCAATACGCTAAAGCAATGCGTATGATTGTTTCTACCTACCAAGCAGTTTCAGGAGCAGGAATCAATGGAATAAAAGAATTAGATCAACAAATCGATGACATCAAAAATAAAAAAGATGTAGAAATCAAAACTTTCCAACATCAAATTGCATATAACCTTATCCCTCAAATTGGAGACTTTAACGAAGAAGGTTATTCAAGTGAAGAGATAAAAATGCAAAACGAAGGAAGAAAAATTATGAATCATCCTGATTTATGTGTAAATTGCACTTGTGTACGTGTACCAATCTATCGTTCACATTCAGAATCTATCTTTGTTGAGTTTGAAAAAGAAATCACAGTTGAAAAAGCCAAAGAATTATTAAAAAATGCAAAAGGGGTTCAATTGGTTGACGATCCAAAACATAATCGATATCCAATGCCACTAGATACAACAAATCAAGACGATGTATACGTTGGACGTATTCGTAAAGATATGAGTAACCATCCAAATGCATTAAGTTTTTGGTGTTGTGGAGATCAAGTAAGAAAAGGGGCTGCAACAAATGCAGTTCAAATAGCCGAATTGGTCATTCAGTCTTTATAAATAAAAAAAGCATCTATATGATTTTTATCATACAGATGCCTTTTTTATTCTTCTTTACCTAAAACATCTTGTAATTTATTTATAATATAACCTATTCCATAACATCCTAAAGAATATGCAAAGAAAGGTGCACAATTACTAAAATAAGCATTTAAGATATCTTTTACACCAACTTTTGTAGAACCGCTAACCATTGCGATGGATTCATGAGTTAAATACAAAAAATAAACCGCAATCAATAGAAATAATACTGCTGCTACATAAAATATAATACTTGTCTTAGAATTTTTTGTTTTCATTGAATCGTCCTCCTATAAAATTCTAATCAATGGTATCATATTTTTAAAAAAATATATAGCAAATAAAGATAAATTATAGTATCATATAAAAAGCTGCAGTCGTGGTGGAATGGCAGACACGCTATCTTGAGGGGGTAGTGAGCATTTGCTCGTGTGAGTTCAAGTCTCATCGACTGCACCAAAAAATACATAATAGTGTCTAAGACACTATTTTTTTATAGACAAAGTTTTCTACAAGGTTTAAGATACTTATATGCAGAAG
>JAHHST010000072.1 GCA_020025055.1 Longicatena sp. | reverse complement strand
GCCACACACTTTTTGGTTCATGTCAACAAAAATCAAAGAAAAACCACAAAAAAAAGAAGGGACCAATTTAAATTGATTCCTTCTCAGTCATTTCGCTTAACTTAATGACATTGGGCAAATGCCTCTTTTTTGTTGTGATATTTTAGGAATAAAAAACTAAATTTATGATATAATTAGACCATTAGAGAGGTATTATTATGAAACTTACGGTAATCGAAGATAAAATAAAAGAATTAGATGATGAATTAACAAAATTGAAAACACAGTCGCATCAATTATCAATGACAAGATTACTTCTTGTAATTGTTTTTTGCTTTAGTTTTTATCAAGCATATTATCATCATAAAATGTATTTCATTTTATGTATGATATCATTTTTAGCTTTTGTTGTTTTTGTGAGAAAACATGCAAAAATAAAATTAAATTTAGAGGATAATGTATTACGTAAAGAAGTTTATACGGATATAAAAAAAAGAAAAGGAGATGAATGGAAAGAATTCCAAGATACTGGAGAAGAATTCTTAAATGAGCATACTACACAAGCATATGATTTAGATATATTTGGACACGCAAGTCTATATCAATATCTTTGTATTGCGAAAACAGAAGAAGGAAAATATGAATTGGCAAAAGCTTTGGATTGGAAAGCTCCAACGAAAGAGGTTATTTTAAAAAGGCAAGAGGCAATACAGGAATTAATAAATCAAGAGGAATTTAGTATTACATTTGCTCAATTATTAAAATCATTTGAAAAGCATACGAATAAAAAGAAGAAAAAATCGTTGCAACAGTTATATGAATTTTTAAAAATGGAAGAAAAAAAAGAACCATTGTTCTTAAAAATAATATCTTTTTTGCTTCCAATGATTACTCTTTTTGGTTTATTTCAAATGGTGGTATTAAAACAAAATTATATTATTTTTAGTATTGGATTTACATTAAGTTTTTGCTTAAGTTTATTGTTTGCTTTATATCATGGGGAAGTCTTATCTAGTGTTTCTAAAATGCATGAATTAATGGAGGATTACAAACGCATATTGGATTTTGTTCATCAGTCAAGCTTTGAAAGTTTGTATTTGTGTGAATTACAGAAGCGTATTGAACATGAAGCAGAAGGAATGACTAAATTATCTAAAGTATTAAGTTGTGTGCAGATGCATAATAATTTTATTTCCAATATATTACTAAATGGATTCTTTATGCTAGACTTTCATAGTATTCGTTTATATAAACAATGGAAGATGGAATATGGAGTGCAGATTGAAACATGGTTAAAAACAATAGGAAAGCTGGAAATGTTAGTGTCTTTAGTACAACTATCATATGCGAAAGATGAATGTGTATTTCCAAAGGTTGTGGAGACCTCTGAACTCGTTTGTCAATTAGAGGATATGCATCATCCTTTGTTGTTTGAAGAAAAAGCCATTAAAAATAGTTTTTCGGCAATACCGAATTCATATATTATTACAGGAAGTAATATGTCTGGGAAAACAACGTTTTTAAGAACCATAGGATTAAATATGATTTTATTTCATGCAGGGGCAATGGTTTGTTCAAAATCTTGTTCTATGTCTTTGATGGATGTTTATACAAGTATGCGTGTACAGGATAATGTTAGTGAAGGAATTTCAACATTCTATGCTGAAATATTAAGGATAAAAGATATGATGGATGCAAGTAAGATAAAAAAACCAATGCTTGTTTTAATTGATGAAATTTTTAAAGGAACGAATAGTGCAGATCGTATAGAATGTGCAATACAAGCCATCAAAACATTGCATCAACCATGGATTATTACGCTTGTATCAACACATGATTTTGAGTTATGTGAATTAGAAAATGATCCACGTATGAAAGCAATAAATTATCATTTTTCAGAGTATTATGAAAATGATCGTATTTGTTTTGATTATTTATTGAAAGAAGATAGATGTAAAACAACCAATGCTAAGCAATTAATGAAGATGGCAGGATTTTGGAGTGAATAGTAATGAAGCGTACTTGATTAGTACGCTTTTAATTTAGAAAATGTAATGCTGCATATTGTATAGCAATGATTGTTTTTGCATCATGAATTAGTCCTAATTCAATCATGGATAGTGCTTCTGATATTGAAATCCATTGAATTTCAATATTTTCATCTTCATCCATAGGTAGTGGATTTTGAACTTTTTTAAGTTGATTGGTCCAGTATAGATATAATTTTTCATTACAGAACCCTGGAGTTGAATACATAGTACATAGTGTTTCTAATTTGGAAGTAGTATATCCACTTTCTTCCTCAAGTTCACGTAGTCCACAAATATATGGATCTTCATTTTGTTCAAGTTTACCTGCAGGAATTTCAATGGTTGTTTGTTGTATGGCATATCGATATTGTTTTACAAATAATATTTGTTCATCCTGCATTGCAAGAATACCAACACCACCATGATGATGGACAACATCACGGGAATATGTAGTTTGATTGATTTCTACTTGATCATGTGTGACTTTAAAGATGTTTCCTTCAAAAACTAATGTTGATGATTGTTTTTTTTCCATAATATTACTTCTCTTTTGTATATAGTTATTATACAATTTTTTTTCGTTTATAACTTTGTATTTGGGATAATTTTAACTATGTATAACTATAAAAAAATAGATATTTTGTTTACATATTCAGAATGGAATGGTTCATACTAGCATTGAATGGAGGTAATGTATGAATCAAACAGAAATTAAGCATATATCAAAGAAACATGCGCCTAAACAACATTATATTAAAAATGAAATGATTGCTTTTCTTAGTGGAGGAACGCTTGCAGCCATAGCACAATTGATTATGATGGTGATTCAATCGTATTTTAAATTTGACAAGCAAATGGCAACTGCTATAACAATCGTAATTGTAATTTTAATAACAGTTATTTTAACTGGATTAGGAGTTTATGATAAATTAGCACAACATTGTGGTGCTGGCTTATTTATTCCAATCTCAGGGTTTGCGAATTCATTAGCTTCTTGTGCAATTGAAGGGAAAAGTGAAGGCCCAATTTATGGAATAGGCTCAAATATGTTTAAACTAGCTGGTTCTGTATTAACCTATGGGATTGCTTCAGCCTTCATATTTGGATTGATACGATATGTATTGTTTGGAGGTTAAAATATGAAAAGAATACAGTTGAGGAATGTATATGTTCAGTCAAGTGCTGCAGTTGTTGGGCCAAACGAAAAGCAAGGTCCTTTGCATGGAAACTTTGATAAAGAGTATGATGATTTTTATTGTGAAGAGAAAACATTTGAAAAAGCAGAACAACGTTTATTAAAGGATGCATATCAATATCTTGTAAACAAAAGTAATTATGAAATAAGTGAAGGAGATATTGCTGTTGGTGGTGATTTGGTTAATCAATTAACAAGTTCGCATTATTTTGCAAAAACATTACCTTGTACATTTTTAGGAGTATATGCAGCTTGTGCTACTAGTTCTCTTGCAATTGGAATGGCATCATTATTAGTAGATAGGGATATGGTTTCGCATGCGTTAGCTTTTACAAGTTCGCATACAGCGGTTGCAGAAAGACAATTCCGGTTTCCTAATGAATATGGTATTCAAAAAAAAGAAACAACGACAACAACAGTTACAGGTGCAGGGATGATTCTTTTAGGTAATCATAAAACTAAAATAAAAGTAAGTGAATTTATTCCAGGAAGAATTGTAGATTGGAATCATAAAGATGCAAATGATATGGGACTTGCTATGGCACCGGCAGCTTTTGATACATTAGATACTTATTTAAAACAAACAAATCAGACATTGGAAGATTTTGATTTGATCATAACAGGAGATTTATCTAGTGTAGGATTATCTTTTTTTAAGGAGTTATTACAAACGGAAGGGCATACGCATATGGAACGAATTAGTGATTGTGGTCTTCGCATTTATGATATAGATCAGCAAGATGTATTTTGTGGTGGTAGTGGATGTGCATGTAGTATGTGCGTCAGCATCGCAGATCTATTTAAAAGAATTGAAGATGGACAATATCGTAGAGTAATGGTCTTAGCAACAGGAGCGTTGCTTTCTCCTGTTGCTGTACAACAGAAAAACAGTATTCCTTGTATTGCACATGGAATTGTATATGAAAGGAGTGAATAGAAATGATTTGGAAATCATTTTTGGTTTGTGGAAGTATTTGTCTCATTGCACAAATTATATATGACCATACAAAACTTACAGCTGGTCATATAACTTCTATATTTGTTGCGATAGGTGCATTTTTAGATACCTTTAGTTTATATGACAAATTGATTTCTTTTGCAGGTATGGGAGCTAGTCTTCCAATTACAAGTTTTGGACATAGTTTAATTCATGGAGCATTGGCAAAGGCAGAAAAAGAGGGTATCATAGGAATATTATTAGGTATGTTTGATTTAACAGCAGCAGGCATAACGAGTGGAATTTTATTTGCTTTTTTTGCTGCATTATTATGTAAATCAAAATCATGAACGAACAATTACAAAAGAGAACAAACTCTATTAAAAAAGCAATCGTACCTTCTTTTGATGTGGTAATAAGAGAGATTTGTGTTCAGCAACATGAAATGGTACTTATTTTTATATCTTCTTTATCTGACAGTCAACTGATTACATCTCTTGTAGAAGGTTTAACCATTAGTGCAACAAGTCAGATAGAATTGACTTTTTATCCTGGTTCAGTATCTATGTTAGAAGATGAAAATATGGCAATTACAAATATTTTGAGTGGGCAATGTATAGCATTATTAGATACAAATGATAACTATTTTTGCATTGAAACAAGGCATTATCCATCACGAAGTACAGCAGAACCCAATGTAGAAAGAAGTATACGAGGCGCTCATGATGGATTTGTAGAAAATATTATATTGAATGTTGGTTTAATACGAAGAAGAATACGAGATCCAAAATTGCATATTGTATTAAATAAAGAAGGAATTAAAACAAGGACAGATATTGCATATGCATATATCGAACATCTTGTTGATCAAGATGTTCTGGATGATTTCCTCCATCGGTTGCGCACAATTGATGAAACAGAAATACTAAGTGAACGAGTGTTAGTAGAAAAATTATATGGAAAAACAGTAAATCCTTATCCACATGTTCGTTATACAGAACGTCCAGATATTTGTTCCATTCATTTATTACAAGGATATGTTGTTGTTTTAGTAGATAATTGTCCAACTGCAATTATTATTCCTACTACTTTTTTTGAACAAACAAAACAAATTGAAGAGTATACACAAACAACAATTATAGCTTTGTTTACTAGGGTTATAAGAATGGTTGGAATCCTATTTTCATTATATTTGTTGCCTTTATGGATTGCATTATTGGTTGACCAAAATCCAACCATGTTAAATCTTCCAATGAAAGAAATACATATCTATACATTTGGATTTCAAGTAATATTTGCGGATATAGTTGTAGAGTGGATACGTCAATCGTTAATTCATACACCAATGATTTTATCTAGTATAATGAGTTTTATTGCTGTGTTCTTATTAGGGGACATGGCAATTGAATTAGGTGCGTATACGAAAGAAATCTTAATTATGATTGCACTTAGTAATATTGGAAATTTATTGACTCCATCGTATGAATTGTCATTAGCAAATAAAATGTTTCGTATTTTTATAGGAATGTTAGCATTATTTTTTGGACAAGTTGGTTTCTGCATTGGGGTATTTCTACATATCATTGTTTTATTATCTACAAAAACAATTAAATTCCCATATTTATATCCACTTATTCCATTTTCTTATCGAGAATGTTATCGAATGCTTATAGGTAAATCAATCACGTTAAAGAAGGATAAATAAAGAACTATATAATTTATCCTTTTTTTGTTATAATAAGGAACGAGGTGATGATATGGCATTTACAATTACAATCGATCAATTTGAAGGTCCATTAGATTTAATGTTACATTTAATAAAAGATAATAAATTGGATTTATTTGATTTAGATATGAATATTTTAACAGATCAATATTTACATTATATCAATGCCATGGAATCAATGCGTTTAGAAATAGCAAGTGAATATTTAACAGAACTTGCAGGTTTATTAGAATATAAAAGCAAGAAATTATTACCTAGAGAAAAAGTTGTAATTGAAGAAGAATATGAAGAAGATCAACGTGAAAAATTAGTAAAACGTTTATTGGAATACCAACGATATAAAGAAGTTAGTAAAAAATTTGAAGAAAAGTATGAAGAACGTCAGCTTTTAATGGGAAAGCCAATGAGTGAAGAAACAAATCAGTGGATTCATGCCAATGCAAAACCGAGAATTGAGGGAAATCCTTATGACTTAATTAAAGCGATGAATCGAGTTTTAAGAAGAAGAGCACTATCTCATCCGTTGGAAACAAAAATGACTGTAAAAGAAATCTCTTTAGACGAAAGAGTACTTCAAATAAAGGCAAGGTTAAAAAATTTTGTCGGGAAAATGAGCTTTGAAAATTTGTGTGATGATTGTGATAATTTACATATGATTATTGTAACATTTTTATCTATTTTGGATTTAATCAAACATAAAGAAATTACGTTTACGATTGATGAAGATGAAACAATATGGATTGTAAGGGGAGAGTAAAGTAATGATGAATAACTTAAAATCAATTTTTGAAGGATTACTTTTTTTAAGTGGGGATGAAGGTGTAACGATTCAACAATTGAATGCATGTGTTGAAGAAGCAACTAAAGAGGAAATACAACAAACACTACATCAGATGATGGATGAGTATTTAAATGATTGTCATGGAATCGAGTTGGTTTGTTTTGGAGGAATTTATAAATTTGTATCAAAAGAAAGTATACATCCTTATGCACAACGTTTTTTTTCTTCTACAAAGGTTGCAGTATTATCAAATGCTGCAATGGAGACATTGGCAATTATTGCATATAAGCAACCAATCACTCGTGTGGAAATAGAAGAAATTCGAGGAGTTAGCTGCGATATGATGATTCGTAAATTGCTCGCAAGAAATTTGATAAAAGAATGTGGCAGGACGGATGCTCCAGGTAGACCATTTTTGTATGAAGTTACAAATGAATTCATGGATACATTTAAATTACAAAGTTTAAATGAATTACCCGAATTACCAGAATATAAACAAGAAAATGAAGAAGAATTATTTGAATAATAAAAGAGGACGAAAGTCCAATGTCATTAAGTTAAGATGACAAAAATAACAGGAGTTATAATTCAAATAATGAAAGAACTCCTGCTTTTCATTTT
>JAHHST010000071.1 GCA_020025055.1 Longicatena sp. | reverse complement strand
TCAATTCATAGTATACTTATTTTAATTGTCCAAATAAGTGGGTTCACTTCATTAACTTTTCCGTACTTTATTTTTATAAATGATTAATTACTCTTACATAAGAAACACGATCGCAATAAAATGTAAGATACTTGCTATATTTATACATACATGCCAAATAGAATGAAAGTATTTATGTTGAGGGTTACTATAAAAAATAGCGCCAATTGTATACATAATTCCTCCACCAACAATTAAACCTAAAAACAACAGAGAAGTATTTTGTAATAATGGTTTTAAGAAAAAAAGTGCAGTCCATCCCATAATCATGTATATTGTCATAGACAATTTTGGAAGTGATTTTGAAGATATCGATTTTAAAAGTACTCCACCAATTACAGCAATCCATTCGATAGCTAATATGATTATACTTTGTTTTCCACCAATAACACATAATGCAATCGGAGTATAACTTCCAGCAATTGCAAAATATATACAAATATGATCTAATTTTCGAAAGACATATTTGTGTGTTGTGCCAAAAGGCATACAATGATATAAAGTGGATACAATAAACATTAAGAATAAGCATACAATATAAATGGATACACCTACGCTACGAATTGTCCCGCCAATTAAATATGAATAAACGGCAGTTGCAGGTAACAACATAATACACAAAAGAGCCATAACACCATGGGTTACACAGTTTGCAATTTCTTCACCTAAACCAAGTTTATACATGTCACGCATTGATTTTTGTTCCACTAAGAAAACCTCCAATTGAATGTTAAATATTGTAGCACAAATCATAGAAAATCTCAACGATGTATGATGGAGAACAAAGATAATAACATGATATATTACTATAAAATAATAAAAATATATGATATAATAAACAAAGATATGAAATAATTGAATGGAGGCATCTATGTTTTTAAAACGTATTGAGTTACAAGGGTTTAAATCATTTGCAGATAAATCGGTAATTACATTTGATTCAGATATCATCGGTATCGTTGGACCAAATGGATGTGGAAAAAGTAATATCAATGATGCCATACGATGGGTACTCGGGGAACAAAGTGTAAAATCATTGCGTGGAGCTAGCATGAGCGATGTGATTTTTAATGGCTCAACGCAAAGAAAAGCTGTAAATATGGCTGAAGTAACACTTATTTTTGATAATTCAAAACATTTATTAAATATCGATTTTGAAGAAGTAGAGGTTACGCGAAGATTACATAGACAAAGTGGCGAAGGGGAGTATTTTATAAATCATACACCTTGTCGTTTAAAAGATATTGTTAATTTAGTTATGGATACAGGACTTGGAAGAGATTCGTTATCTATTATTTCACAGGGGAATATCTCAGCATTTGCAGATTCAAAACCAGAGGAGCGAAGAGCTCTATTTGAAGAGGCAGCAGGAGTTGCAAAGTATAAAAAACGTAAAAATGAATCATTAGGTAAATTAAATCGTATGCAAGAAAATCTTGCTCGATTAGAAGATATTATTCTTGAACTAGAACGCCAAGTTTCTCCATTAAAGAAGCAAGCAGAAAAAGCAATGATTTATTTAGAAAAGAAAGAGGAACTAGAAACAATTGAGGTTAGTGTTTTAGTTCATGAAATTGAATTTTTAAATGAAAAATTGGAAGATTTAAAAAAGCAAGCTTTTGAATTAGACACACAGAAAGCTATGCATGAAACTACAATTTCTGTAGAAGATATCAAAAATACAGAACTACGTAATGAAATGTATCAATTGGATCGCGAAATCACAAAATTACAGGAATTGTTCACACGTACAAGTGAAGATGCGAGAGTACTTGAAACAAGAAAAATTGAGATAGATGAAAAAAGAAAGTATGCACTAGAATATGCTGATAATACACAGAAAGCAAAAGAATTAAAAATCATGATGGATGAAGCCCGATATGAATACGAGGATCGTTTAAAAAGATTTAAAGATTTAGATGTTGATATGGCACTACGAAAAAAAGAAATAGAAGAATGTGATAATGATATTATGCATTATCGACAAGAAAATCAACAAGCTGGTGCGATATTAAATAGATTGATCAATCGTAAAGAAGTATTAGAAAGTATTGCAAAACAACCTTTTCATCATCAGCGTGCAGTAAAAACTATTGTAGAGGCCAATTTATATGGTATTTTAGGAGTTGTTTCACAGATATTTAAGCCATCAGCAAATTATGAAGTAGCAATTTCTAATGCTTTAGCAGGAGCTATGTATCATATTGTTACAACAAATGAAGAAAGTGCACGGCATGCAATTGGATTTTTGAAAAAAAATCAATCAGGTAGAGCAACCTTTTTGCCATTAACGGTTATGAAGCCACATTATGTTCAAAGAGAACAAAAAATGATTGTAGAAAATTGCGAAGGTTATTTAGGAATAGCTAGTGAATTCGTTGAAAATGAAGAACAGTTTGATACTTTAAAAGAGTCATTGTTAGGAAACGTAATTATCACTGATAATTTAGTGAATGCTAATAAAATTGCAAAAATTATACATTATGGATATAAAATTGTTACATTAGAGGGGGATCTTGTTAATAAAGGCGGTAGTATGACTGGTGGACGTAATGGAAATAGTACAACACCTTTAACTATACAGAAAGAATTAACTCAAATTATACAAAGTCTAGAAGATCAAAAAATAAAAAAAGATGGCTTAAAAAATCAATTGTCAACTTTATTAAATAAACAAGAACAATTACGCTCAGGTCTGGTTCAAATGCAAATTTCAAGTGCACAATTGGATCCAATAGTGAAAGCAAAATGGTCAAAATTTGATCGTTTGAAAGAGGAATATGAACAAATTGCCCCTGAAGAAGAATTACAAGATGAAGATTTGACGAAAGATGATTTAGTTGTAAAATTATCAGCCATTCACTCAAAAATAGATGATTTAACATCACAGATGAAAAATAAGCGGGAAAGACGTATGAAAATTGGTAGTGAGGTTGAACATAAAGATTTACAAATTCGAAAGTTACGTAGAGAGTTGAATGGGTTACAAAATGATATTCGAGAGGTAGAAGTCTTACAAGCCAAAACGGAAACTCGATTAGAAACAACGATAGAAAGATTAAGTACTACATATGAAATGACATATGAATATGCTCAGACACAAAAAATTGATACTGATATAGAGGCTGCAAAGGTGAAAGTTGTGGAATTAAGAAAAGAAATTTCATCTTTGGGAAACGTTAATTTAGATGCGCCTAAGGAATATGAAGAAGTAAGTGAAAGGTATGAATTTTTAACAAAACAGCGAGAAGATTTAGAAGGTGCAAAAGGAAAAATCTTAACTGCTATTGACGAAATGGATGAAATCATGATTCAGCAATTTAGTGAGATGTTCGAAAAAATTAATTTACAACTTAATGATGTGTTCCGTGCATTGTTCGGTGGAGGCCAAGCAAGATTGTTTATGGTAAATCCAAATGATGTTTTGAATACTGGTATTGATATTGATGTACAACCACCTGGAAAAAAAGTACAAAATATACGTTTATTTTCAGGTGGAGAGAAGAGTTTGATAGCGATTTGCGTCTTGTTTTCAATTTTGAAAGCAAGAACAATTCCTCTATGTATTTTTGATGAAGTAGAAGCGGCGTTAGATCAAGCAAACGTAGAGAGATTTGCTAAATATATTGGTCAGTTCCGTGGAGAAAGTCAATTTATCGTTGTCACACATAGACCAGGAACTATGGAACAATGTGATGCATTGTATGGGGTAACGATGCAACAGAATGGTGTATCACAACTATTAAAAGTAAAATTGCAAGATGCAATTTCAATGATTGATAAAGAAGAGGTGAAAGCATAATGGGTATTTTATCAAAGTTGAAAAATGTCTTTTCTTCTAAAAAAGATGGAGACTGTTATTTAAGTGGTTTGAATAAATCTAAGAAATCATTTTCAGAACGAATTCGTAGATTAGCAGTTGGTTTTTCAGGTGTTAACGAAGAGTTTTTAGAAGAATTAATGATTGTGTTGTTAGAGGCTGATATTGGAATTAAAACAGCACAAAAAATTGTGGATGAAGTCGAAACAAGAGCAATGGATCAAAAATTAAAAAAATTCGATGAAATAACAGATTGCTTGATTGAAGTAATGCATGATATGTATTGCAGCCACGAAGATAAACCGTTTAATAAAAATGAAGACGGGCCTACTGTAATTTTGATGGTTGGTGTAAATGGAAGTGGTAAAACGACAACAACTGCTAAATTAACAAAGCTATTTAAAGAAGAAGGTGCAAGCGTTGCATTAGCGGCAGCAGACACTTTCCGTGCAGGAGCTATTGATCAGTTGGTAACTTGGGCTGAAAGATTAAATGTTCCTTGTATTAAAGGTAGAGAAGGCGGAGATCCAAGCGCAGCATTAGTTGATGCTTGTCGATTTGCAAAGGAAAACAATATCGATTATTTAATTGGAGATACTGCAGGACGATTACAAAATAAAGCTAACCTTATGAAAGAGTTAGAAAAAATGCATCGTGTAATTGAACGTGAAATTCCAAATGCACCACACGAAGTATGGCTTGTTTTAGATGCAACAACTGGACAAAATGGAATTTCACAAGCGCAAATTTTCTTAGAAACTACAAACGTAACAGGAATTATTCTTACAAAATTAGATGGAACTGCAAAAGGTGGAATAGTAGTAGCCATCCGTGATCAATTAGGATTACCTGTGAAGTATATTGGATTAGGTGAAAAACCTGATGATTTAAGACCATTTGATATTGATTCATATCTATATGGATTATGTGAGGAATTGTTAGAAGAATGATAGAAAAAACAGAAGAAATGAATGCATTATTAGATTTTTATGATTCTCTACTTACAGAGAAACAATCAATTGTAATGAATTTATATTATAAAGAAGATTTTTCACTTGCAGAAATTGCAGAACAGATGAATATTTCACGTGCTGCAGTTAGTGACCATTTAAAAAGAAGTATGCAGATTTTAGAGGATTATGAAAAAAAATTAAGTCTTGTTGAAAATTATGAGGCAAGAATAAAAATTTATGATAAAATAAAAGAAATCGGTAATGCTGATGCTAGCAAACTGGTAGAGGAATTAGAAAGATTAGAAAATTAGTAGGAGGAAATTTAGAATGTCAAAGATTATTTCGGTGAACGCAGGTAGTTCATCATTAAAATTCCAATTATTTGAAATGCCGGAAGAAACAGTTTTAACAAGTGGACTTGTTGAACGTATCGGCTTTGAAGATGCCATGTTTACAATTAAAGTGAATGGAGAAAAAATCACAAAAACATTGCCAATCTTAGATCACACAAAAGCAGTTTCATTATTATTAGATGCGTTAGTTGAACACAATATTGTATCTGATTTAAATGAAATTGTTGGTGCTGGGCACCGTGCTGTACATGGGGGAGAAATCTTTAAAGAAAGCGTATTAGTAGATGAACAAGTAGTTGAACAATTCTCATCACTAAATGATTTAGCTCCATTACATAATCCAGCTGGATTAGTTGGATATCGTGCATTTAAGGAAAAACTTCCTGAATGCAAACATGCATTTGTATTTGATACTGCATTCCATCAAACTATGGAACCATCTAGTTTTATGTATGCGTTACCTAAACATTATTATGATGATTATAAAATCCGTCGTTATGGATTCCACGGTACATCTCATAAATATGTATCATTACGTTGTGCAGAATTAATGAACAAGGATATTGAAGATACAAAAATTATCACATGTCATTTAGGAAACGGAGCTTCCATTACAGCTGTTGATGGAGGACGTTCTGTAAATACATCTATGGGATTTACACCTCTTGCTGGTGTTATGATGGGAACTCGTTGTGGAGATATTGATCCAGCAATTGTTACATTTTTAATGAAAAAAGAAGGATTAACACCAGATGAAATGGATACTATCATGAATAAAAAATCAGGTATGTTAGGTGTGTCTGGAGTAAGCAGTGATGGACGTGATATTCGTAGTGCTTGTGAAAAAGGCAATCCAGATGCGTTATTAACAGTAGAAATGTATGTTAATCGCATTGTAAATGTTGTTGGAGGTTACTATGCCCAGTTAGGTGGAGCAGATGCGATTGTTTTCACTGGAGGTATTGGCGAAAATGATGTTCATATGCGTGAATTAATTTGCCATGCGTTACAAAAAGCATTTAGTTTAGAATTAGATGATGAATTAAATGCGAAAGTATTTGGAAAAGAAGCTCTTGTAACTACTCCAAATAGCAAAATGCAAGTTTGGGTTATTCCTACAAACGAAGAATTGATGATTGCTCGTGATACATACTCATTAATTGGTAAGTAAAATGAATAAAGATTTATTTGAACTAATAAATAAATTTGATGTAATTACGATTTATCGTCATGTATCTCCGGATAGTGATGCATTAGGTTCACAATTCGGATTAAAACAATGGATTTTAGATACGTATCCTAATAAACAGGTATATGCACTAGGAATAAATGAAAAGAAATCTATCGATTATTTTTATCCCGAAATGGATTATGCTAATGACGAAACTATAAAACAAAGCTTAGCAATCATATTAGATACTGCAAATAGTGAGCGAATTGATGATCAAAGATTTAAACTTGCTAAATATAGATTAAAAATTGATCATCATGTACTTGTGGAAAGTTATGCAGATACGGAAATTGTATGTGAAGAAAGTGGAGCTACTTGTGAAATATTAGCTCGCTTATTTATGGAAAATGAAGAAAAATTATCTAGCCAATGTGCGCAATATTTATATTGTGGATTGATTGCAGATACTTTAAGATTTTCTATTGCGTCTACTTCTTCAGATACATTAAAAGCAGCAGCATATTTAGTTCAATGTGGAGCAGATGTTGTTGAGGCTAATAAAGTTATTTTTTCAACAAGTTTAAAACAATTTAAATTTGAAAATTTTATTCGTTCAAATTGTAATGTAAAAAATGGAAAATTAGCCTATATGATTGTTAGAAAAGAAGATTACGAACGATTTGGCTTGACTTTTGAAGAAGCAAAAGAAAAAGTTTTTGTTATGGGTGGCATTAATGAATTTGAAATGTGGGTATTGTTTACTGAAAAAGAAAAAGATGAGAATGGAAATGCAATATTTAATGGAAGTTTACGTTCTAAGAAAGAAGCAATAAATGATATTGCTAATAAATACCATGGTGGAGGACATAAACTTGCTTGTGGAGTAAAAGGATTAACAGAAGATACAATTCAGCAACTTTTAACAGATTTGGTATTGCGCATATCATAAAGAATAATTAAAAAGAGGTT
>JAHHST010000070.1 GCA_020025055.1 Longicatena sp. | reverse complement strand
TTTTTTGAAAGAATATAGTTAGATAAATAATTATATTGTATATAAAGAAAAAAAGTTCAATTTCTTGAACTTTATTTGTTAATTGGTGGAGCTTAGCGGGATCGAACCGCTGACCCCCTGCGTGCAAGGCAGGTGCTCTCCCAGCTGAGCTAAAACCCCATGTCTTTAACGTAATTAATATAGCATGATTTTAAAACATTTGTCAAGAATTAATTGAAAGAATATAGAGATATACGTTTTTTTATTTAAAAAATCATAGGATTTATTTTCTTTTATATTGATAATTTATGGTATAATACGATTTACGTAGAGTAAGGAGGTTTTTATGCAAACATTAATTATTGCTGAAAAACCAGAATTAGGAAGAGCAATTGCAAAGGCAATTGATGGACCAGATCGAGAAGTTCGTGGAGTTATTTCAAAGAAAAATGTCACAATTACATGGGCATACGGGCATTTGTTGCGTTTATGCGAGCCAGATGAATATGATATAAAGTATAAAAAGTGGCGTAAAGAGGATTTGCCTATTTGTTTTGATAATTGGAAATTAGTGCCAGATGGTAATAAAAAAGATCGAGTTATACAAATTATGGAATTGATGGAGCATTGTGATCAAATTATTCATGCAGGAGACCCGGATGATGAAGGACAGTTTTTGATTGATGAAATATTAGAGTATGCGCAAAATACCAAGCCTGTAAAAAGGGTATATATTAATGATAATACGCCGGCAAATATTAAAAAAGCATTTCATAATTTGATTGATAATGATGAGTCGTTAATTGCAGTTGGTAGAAGTGCATATGCTAGGGCAGTTGCGGATTATGTAGTAGGTATTAATTATTCACGTTTATATTCATTAGCTTTAAGAAGACAAGGAATGAGTGTAGGACGGGTACAAAGTCCTACATTAGGTTTGATTGTTACTAGAGATGAACAAATTGCTAATCACGTTAAACAAAAATATTATGAATGGCATACACAAGGGGTTTGCCAGGATCAAAAGATTGCGTTTATTTTTAAACCAAAAAGTGATTTGTTAGATGATGGTAAGCATGTTTTACACAAAGAAATCTTGGAGGATATCGCAAAGAAATATGATTCACAAGAGCAGTATTCTATGAAAGTTGATGAGAAAGAAATTGTGACAAGACCTCCATTGCCATTTAACCTTGCGAAGCTACAAGCACATATGAATAGTAAATATGGTTTTGACTTATCAAAAACAGATAAAATTACTCAAACATTAAGAGATAAATATCAGGCAATCACATATAATCGAAGTGATTCGCAATATTTAAAGGAAGAACATTTTCAAGAAGCAAATAAAGTTTTACCACATGTTATGAATAAGTTAAAAAAAGAGTATCCAGTAGATTATACGATTCATTCAGAGTGTTTTAACGATAAATATGTAACAGCACACCATGCGATTATTCCAACCTTAAGTAATTTTAATATTGATGCATTGACAGAAGATGAAAGAAAAGTGTATGAAGAAATATGTAATTATTATATTATGCAATTTTTACCACCAATTAAGAAAAGACAGGTTAGTGCTGATGTTAAACTTGCAGAAGGGGTACTACATGCAGTATCTACGTTTATTTTAGATGAAGGTTATAAACAATATTTTCAACCTGCAAAAGACGAAGAAGAGCAAGGTGAAGAAGATAGTGGTAAATTTGATTTACCAAAAGGAAAATATAAAGTAGCATTGCAGAATCATGAGTTTGTTGAAAAAGAGACAAATCCTGCTAAGCACTATACTCAGGCGACACTTATTAAAGATATGACAAGTATTGCAAAGTATGTAAAGAATAAAGAAATTAAAGATATCCTTAAGAAAAAGGATAAAGGTAAAAAAGGGGAAAATGGTTCGATTGGAACAAGTGCTACACGTTCACAGATTGTGGAAACATTATTAAAAAGAGGATATGTGGAAAAGAAAGGGAAGAATATTCTTTCGACAAGTTTAGGAAGAGATTTTTATCACTTACTTCCAGAGGAAATAAAGACACCAGATTTAACTGCAAAATGGTGGGTTATACAAGAAGATATCAAAGAAGGAAAAGCGGATGTAAAAACATTAGTAGATAGTGTGTTAGAAGCGTTTAGACCACATTTGCAGGAAAACTTACAATCACTAAAAGTATCGGGTGAAGTACCAATTGATGATCAAAGAGAAAGTGTTGGTACATGTCCTATATGTGGAAATAAAGTTGTGGAAAATTCGAAAGGGTTTGGTTGCGTAAACTATCGTAATGGATGTCGATTTGCGATTTGGAAAGATGATCGATTTTTACAATCCATTCATAAAGTTCCAACAAAAGCAATGGTTGAAAAATTATTGAAAGATAAGTATTGCTTAGTAAAATTAACGGAAAATGAAGAAGATGTGATAAAAATATTACAGCTTGGTATTCATAATGGAAGAGCAGTTTATCGGTTATTAGATTATAAGAAATAATTGATTATTCGATAAGAATTTAAAGTTATATATAAAAAACGGAAGTATCCATAATTGGAATACTTCCGTTTTTGTTTTCTACATTTGTTTGAAGAATAAAAATTATTGTTCTTCGTAGTAGCATCCTTCTTCTTGAGAAGGAGGAAAACGTCTACCTTTTTCTACATCGATGTCGCGAGACATTTCTTTTCCTTCTGCGTCATAACAAGCATAAGTACCTGTTTTTTCACAGTTCATGCCTGGACGATATTTTTTACGTGCCATTTTTGAACACCTCCTAATAGTAGTATGGAGATTGCTATATATCTTATACGAAAAAGTTGTAATTTTATAAAAAATTGGTACAATGGTAAAGAGTATTGGAGGATATATATGAAAATATTAGCTAGTGATTATGATGGAACATTACGTACAGCAGAGTATGTTTCAAAAGAAGATATAGAAGCAATTAAGAAATTTCAAGAAGCAGGAAACTTATTTGGGATTGTTACAGGAAGAAGCATGGAATCATTAAAAAATGAAATTGAACGTAATGGTTTTACGTATGATTTTATTGTGACAAATAATGGTGGGGTTATTTATGATAAAGATCAAAATTTGTTGCAATGTAATTATATGGATTTTGATAAAGCATTACATATCATTGAATATATTAAAACCCTTCCTTGCGTATCTTATGTAATTAATGATGGATTTCATCGTTATAAATATACTGTTGATGATCATCAAGTAGACCATAAATATGGAAATGTAAAAGATACTTCTGTATTACAGGAAGAAATTTTTAAGAAGAAGAAAATTGCACAATTGGTTATTTCATTAAATGATGTTGATTTAGCACATCAAGTGAGTGAGTATATTAATTCAGAATATAAAGGATATGCAGTGGCTTATATTAATGTTAATTGTGTAGATATTGTTCCTGAAGGTGTTTCTAAAGCAGAAGGTCTAGGATATATTGAAAAGCATTTAGGATTACAACATGAAGATATTCATGCAATTGGTGATTCTTATAATGATTTGCCAATGTTACATGCGTTTGCTGGTTGTACAGTGAAGAATGCAAAAGAAACAATTCAAGAAGAAATAGGAATTGTTTATGAGAATGTGGCAGATTGTATTGATCATTTAATGAAGTAGAGATGTTTTGAGATGTTTTGTAAAAAACATCTTTTCTTTTGAATAAATAGGGTTGAAAGACATTTTTTTGTATAGAGTACTTTGTTTCTATGATATAATATAAAATACGAGAGGAGTGTATTCTCATGAGTTATTTTACGTTGCATAATTTATGGATTATTATAAGACAAATTGCAGATATTGTGTGTGTTTGGGCACTCGTTTATTATTGTTTAAAAATCGTTAAGAATAATTCTAGAACGATTCAAATTTTTAAAGGGATTCTTTTAGTTATTATTATAAAAGCAGTTGCGACATATTTAGAATTAAATACTATTGCAGCATTAACTGCAACTATTATGAACTGGGGAGTTCCTGCAATTATTATAATATTCCAACCAGAAATACGAAGTATTTTAGAAAAAATTGGGAAGACAAGTGTGTTTTCTAGAATTTCGACATTAACTGTTAATGAACGTGAAAATTTAGTCGATGAACTAGTAAAAGCATGTTCAGAAATGTCAAAGACAAAAACGGGAGCTTTGATTTCGATTGAACAAGGACATTCATTAAGCGACTTTATTAAGACAGGTACACCAATGAATTCAGTTGTATCGAGTGAATTGTTGTGTTCTATATTTCAATATGGAACACCACTGCATGATGGTGCGGTTATTATTCAAGGGGTAAAAATTGCGTGTGCAGCCGCGTATTTTCCACCAACATCGAAGGAATTACCTACAAGTTATGGTGCTCGACATCGTGCAGCAGTAGGAATTAGTGAAATCACAGATTCTATTACTATTATTGTAAGTGAGGAAACAGGAAATATATCAATTGCACAAGGAGGTGCATTAACTGTTTATTCAGAGGCTAGTCTTCGTGAATTTCTTATGAAGGCACTTGGTGCACAAGATGAAAAACCTAAAGAGGAAAAAGAAGGTGCTGACGATGCTTCTCAAACAGACGAAGAGGATAAAAAAGTCAGTGTATTTTCACATTACTTTAAAGGAAAAAATCGTCATATAAATATGGAAAATGCTCCTAAATATAGTAAGAAAAAGAAAGATAAAAAACGTAAAAAAGCAAATACTGATTCGAATAAAGATAAAATTAAAATTGAAAATTTAGCAGCTGCTCAAGATGAACCATTGGATCAATTATTTGAAAATATTGTGGATTCAAATGATGTTATGAAGAATGACAAAGAAGAAGTAAAAGAAGTAAATAAGCAAGAAAATAATCATAAAGAAAATTCAGTTGTAGAAGTGAAAGAAAATAAAGTAGTTGAAACAAAGAAAGTAGAACCAAAAGAAGCAAAAAAAGAAGTAAAAGAAAGTAGTTCTTATGTTGATTTAGGAATTGCTAAGGACTTATTTGATGATGTCATTGAACCGGAAGCAATTGTATTGCATTATGAAAAAGTAGATGATAAAGAAAACTCCAAACATGAGAATAAAGATGAAAGGAGTGATTCTTAATGTCAAAGAAAAAGAG
Organism: Longicatena sp.; assembly: GCA_020025055.1. Taxonomy (GTDB): domain Bacteria; phylum Bacillota_I; class Bacilli_A; order Erysipelotrichales; family Erysipelotrichaceae; genus Longicatena_A. The sequence continues at coordinate 2,713 of JAHHST010000070.1, read as the reverse complement.
AACACAATTAAGTTCAGAAGGTAAAACAGAATTAGCGAAAACAATTGCAGAACAAAGTCAGCGTTTTGTGAAGACATATGCGAACATTGAAATTCGTTTAAGTAAGATGTTTCGTTGGTTAAGTACATGGTTAGAAAAATTATTATTTAATCAAAAACATGGAAAAATTGTTGCGTTATTACTTGCTATTTTAATGTATTTTAGTTTAGGAACAGATTCAAGTAGTTTGTTTGAAAATATGAAAAGTGCAGAAACTTTAGGAGATTTTGAAGTAAATGCAATTGTATCTAATCAAGCATATGAAGTTACTGGTCTTGCAAAAACAGTAAAGGTTCGTATTATTGGTGATATTAGTGATATAAAAAGTGTAAAACAACAAAATCGTTTTCGTGTTGTTGCAAATCTTACGGATTTAACGGAAGGTACACATGAAATTAAATATACTACAGAGGGTGCACCAAGTCGTGTTGAGGTAGTATTAGAGCCTAGTAATGGAGTTGTTACGATTAAAAAGAAATCTATTCGTAGCTTTACATTGGGCTATGATTATGTAAATCGATTCCATATGGATCCTATTTATGATTTAGGTATTCCAGAATTAGAACAAGGAGAAGTGCATGTACGTGCTTCGAAAGATACACTTGATTCTATTGCGTATGTAAAGGCATTGATTGATGTTGATGCAAATTATACTTCTGATTTTACAACAAAGGCAAATATTGTTGCATATGATGATCAGGGAAATAAAATGGATGTAGACATTATTCCAGATAAGATGGAAGCAAAGGTTAAGGTTACAAAGCCAAGTAAAGATGTTGGATTACAAATCATTCCAAACGGAATTATTCCAAATAATAAGGCGATAGAATCATATACATTAAATCATGATAAGATTAGTGTATATGCAAAACAGACGATTTTAGATGGAATTGATGCTTTACCAATTGTGATACCAGCATCAACATTAACATCTGATAAGAAATTCCCTATGCCAATTGTTCCACCAAATGGGGTTACAAAACTTAGTGAAAAAGTAGTGCAAGTATCTATTAAATTAGCGGATGCTAAGGAAAAACGAATTACTGAAGTACCAATTCAAATTATCAATGGTAAAAAAGGATATAAGTTTGTAATTGGTAAATCATCACCTACATATGCTACAGTAACTGTTAAAGGTGCTGAAAAAGTAATCAATAAGCTTAAAAAGAATGACTTGCAAGTCTATGTAGATGTAAGTAAAATAGATAAGGAAGGTTCTTATGAACAGCCTTTAATTGTAGAAGGAAAGAATAAGTTAGTTAATTATTCTTTAAAAGACGCCACAATTACAGTAACGGCAACGCAGAAGTAGTAGAAAGGATGTATGAACATGGGAAAATATTTTGGAACAGATGGAGCTAGAGGTTTAGCAAATGAAAGCTTAACTTTAGAAATGGCTATTCGCATCGGGCAATACTTAGGTTGGTATTATGGTAAGCAACATCATGCAAAAATTATCATTGGAAAAGATACTCGATTGAGTAGTGATATGTTTGAAATGGGACTTGCTGCAGGTGCGACATCAACAGGAGCAAATGTATATTTACTGGGGGTATGTCCAACACCATCAATTTCTTATTTAGTTCAAAAAGAAAATTTTGATTGTGGTATTATGGTTAGTGCATCACATAACCCTTATCATGATAATGGAATTAAGTTGTTTAATCATTTAGGATGCAAAATGAATCCAGAAATTGAATTAGAAATTGAAAAATATATTGATCATAAATGTTCTATTGAGTTAGCTCATATGGATGGAATTGGTAAAGTTATTGAATGGGATGAAGGATTAGAATTATATGAATCTCATTTAAAGGAAAATGTAAGTCTTGATTTAACTGGAATGAAAATTGCAGTGGATTTAGCAAATGGTAGTGCAACAAGTTGTGCAGTAGAAACTTTAGAATCATTAGGAGCAACGGTAGAAGCAATTCATTCTTCACCAAATGGAGTTAATATTAATACGAAATGCGGTTCAACACATCCAGAATCATTACAAGAAATGATGAAAGATGGAGATTATAATGTTGGTTTTGCATTTGATGGAGATGCGGATCGCTTGATTGCGGTAAATGAAGATGGAGATTTAATTAATGGAGATTACATTCTATATATTTGTGGATGTTATTTACATGATCAAGGTCTTTTAAAAGATAATGTTGTTGTTACAACAGTAATGAGTAATTTAGGTTTATATCATGCATTTGATGCAAAAGGTATTCAATATGAGCAAACAGCAGTTGGAGATAAATATGTATTTGAATGTATGAAAGCACACGATTATACAATTGGTGGAGAACAGAGTGGTCATATCATCTTTAATGAGTATGAAAATACAGGGGATGGATTAATGTCTGCTTTACAATTGTTGAAAGTAATGGTTTCAACAAAAAAATCATTAAAACAATTAAGTGAAGATTTATTTATTTATCCACAATTATTAGTGAATACACCAGTAAAAGATAAACATAAAACATTAGAAGATAAAGAATTAAATGCAGTTATCGATGAGGTTGCTAAAGAACTTGGAAATGATGGTAGAATTTTAGTTAGACCAAGTGGTACAGAACCATTAATTCGTGTAATGGTAGAAGCAAAAACAGATGAATTATGTAAAGAATATGTATATCGCGTAATTGATTTTATTAAAGAAAAAGGTTTATAGTTAAAAAGG
>JAHHST010000007.1 GCA_020025055.1 Longicatena sp. | reverse complement strand
CTAGTTTTCAATCGTTTCTCTCCAGATTTTAGCTCCTAATGAAGTTAACTTTTCATCAATATGTTCATATCCTCTTTCAATATGATAAATATTTCGAATCGTTGTAACTCCATCAGCAATTAATCCTGCAATAACCAAACATGCACCACAACGTAAATCTGTTGCTGTTACATCAGCACCAAATAATGGTGTTGGTCCATTAATCATTGAACTTGGAATCATTACATTAATCTTAGCTCCCATTTTCGCTAATTCCTGGCAATGTTTAAAGCGTTCTGTATAAATTGTTTCTGTTACAATTGATTGCCCCTGTGCTTGCGTTAAAAGGGCAGTTAATGGTTGTTGAATATCTGTTGCAAATCCTGGATATGGAAGTGTCATAATATCTGTAGATTTTAGATTATCTAAACTACCACGAATACAAATTCGATCAATTCCTATTTCCATATCTACACCAATTTCATCTAATTTACTTAATAAAGACTCTAAATGATGAGGAATAATGTTTTCTATTACAACTTCATCCGCAGCAGCTGCAGCCATTACAATATAAGTAGCAGCTTCAATACGATCTGGAATAATTTCATGGAAACATCCATTTAATTGATCTACTCCTTCAATACTAATCATATTTGTTCCTGCACCACGAATTTTTGCACCCATTTTATTTAATAAAGTTGCTACATCGATAATTTCAGGTTCTTTTGCTGCATTTTCAATAACAGTTTTTCCTTTTGCATGTACTGCTGCCATCATAATATTAATAGTTGCTCCAACGCTTGCAATATCTAAGAAAATTTTATTTCCTACCAACTCTGGCGCATCTAATATATAACATCCGTGATCATAAGTAACTGTTGCACCTAATGATTCAAATCCCTTTAAATGTAAATCAATTGGTCTTGGGCCTAAATAACATCCTCCAGGCATGCGTATTTCAACATGTCCATATTTTCCTAAAAGTGCCCCCATAAAATAGTAAGATGCTCTTAATTTATTAACTGCATCATGCACTAATGGTTTATTTTTCATTTCTGTTGGATCAATGACAAGACTATCAAAAGATCGCTTATCTACAATAACTCCTAAATCACGAAGAAGTACAGATAAAGAATCAACATCTGAAATGCTAGGTACCCCACAAATTGTTACAGGTCCATTTGCTAATATTGCTGCTGGAATCAATGCAACTGTTGCATTTTTTGAGCCACTAATTCTAACCGTCCCATTTAATTTATGTTTTCCTTCTATTTTGATAACTTCTTCCATTTTTTTCTCCTTCCAGTATTTCTATATTATTCTCTAAACTATCCATTGTGATAGTTATTCATATCATTTTTTCTTATTTAAAACTAAATTTCTTCCTATAATTTATATAATGCCATATAAGAAGTGTTTTTATTATAACATACTCTTTAATTTCTTGATAAACTTCTTTAAGATTTTCTGATTTTTTTCCAATCATTTTATGATTTTCCAAATTCTATTTTGTTTTTCGCATTTCCATATAAATTATTTTAAATTTCTTTTCATTTTAATTAGTAAATGTAATATTATTTTGCTATAATAAATGACAGTGATTAACTTCATTAAGGGAGTGTGAAAAAATGAATAAAATTGCTTTCGACAACGACAAATATTTAGAACTTCAATCAAAACACATTTTAGAAAGAATTTCTAAATTTGATAATAAGCTATATCTTGAATTTGGTGGTAAATTATTCGATGATAACCACGCTGCACGTGTATTACCTGGTTTTCAGCCAGATAGTAAATTAAAAATGCTTTTACAATTAAAAGATCAAGTAGAAATTGTAATTGCTGTAGGTGCAAATGATATTGAAAAAAATAAAATCCGTGGAGATATGGGAATTCCTTATGACGTAGAAGTACTTCGTTTAATTGATGCATTTAGAGGAACTGGATTATTTGTAGGAAGTGTTGTTATTACACGTTACGAAAATCAAGAATCAGCAAATGCATTTAAGAATCATTTGGAAAATTTAGGAGTACGTGTTTACTTACATTATCAAATTCCTGGATATCCAAACAACATTCCTTTAATTGTTTCAGATGAAGGATATGGAAAAAATGAATATATTGAAACAAGTCGTCCATTAATTGTTGTAACAGCTCCTGGCCCAGGATCTGGAAAAATGGCAACATGCTTATCTCAACTTTATCATGAACATAAACGTGGTGTTAAAGCTGGTTATGCAAAATTCGAAACATTTCCTATTTGGAATTTACCATTAAAACATCCTGTAAACTTAGCCTATGAAGCTGCAACTGCAGATTTAAATGACATCAACATGATTGATCCATTCCATCTAGAAGCATATGGAGAAACAACTGTAAATTACAATCGCGATGTTGAAATATTCCCTGTATTAAGTACTATGTTTGAACGTATTTCAGGTAAGAGTCCATATAAGTCTCCAACAGATATGGGAGTCAATATGGTTGGATATTGCATTTGCGATGATGAAGAAGCAAGAAACGCTAGTGAAAGAGAAATTATTCGACGCTATTATAAAGCAAAAGTAGATCAAAAAAATGGACATACTTCAGAAGAAACAATTCAAAAAATTGAAATTATCATGTCTCAAGCAAACATTACTCCTGAAGATCGTAAATGTGTTCAACCTGCATTAGATAAAGCGATTCAAACACATGCTCCTGCAGTAGCAATTGAATTACCTGATCATACAATTGTAACAGGTAAAACAACTTCTTTATTAGGAGCAAGCTCAGCAGCATTATTAAATGCACTAAAATATCTTGGACATATTAATGATGAAATTCCTTTAATTTCACCTAATATTATAGAACCAATTCAAAAATTAAAAGTTGGTCCATTAGGAAATCATAATCCTCGATTACATACAGATGAAGTATTAATTGCTTTAGCAATTAGCGCAACTACAAACCCTGTATCACATTGTGCAATGCAACAATTAGATAAATTAAAAGACTGTGAAGCACACAGCACTGTTATCTTATCTCAGGTGGATTTAGATACTTTCCGTAAATTACAAATCAATTTAACATGTGAAGATAAATATCAAACAAAAAAATTATATCATCGTTAAACAGCAGTTCTTCTGCTGTTTTTTCATAAAAATAACCATGAAGACAATAAGTTTATTATTATCCTCATGGTTTTATTTTTTTAGAACAATCCAGTAATATGTCCGTCTTCTGTAATGTCCATTTTATTTGCTGCTGGAACTTTTGGAAGTCCTGGCATTGTCAATACTTTACCAGTTAATGCGACCATAAATCCTGCACCTAAAGAAGGATTTAATTCTCTAACTGTGATACGGAATCCTTTAGGAGCACCAAAGACTTTTCCATCATCTGTTAAAGACATTTGTGTTTTTGCCATACAGATTGGCATTTTATCCCATCCTAATTTATTGTATAAAGCAATTTGTTCTTTTGCTTCATCTGTAAAGTCAACACCATCTGCTCCATATGCTTTTTTCGCAATAATATTAATTTTATTTTCAATTGTATCATTTACATCATATAGAGGCGCATATGTATTTTCTTGATTACATAAACCAATTAATTGATTTGCTAAATCAATAGCTCCTTCTCCACCTTTTGCCCATACTTGAGATAAAGACATTGGATGATGATGTTCTTTACACCATTCTTCTAAAGCTTTCACTTCATTTGGTGTATCTGTTGCGAATTCATTAATTGCAACAATATATGGTAATCCAAATTGTTTAATAGTATCAATATGTTTTGCTAAATTTTCACATCCAGCTAACATAGCTTCTACATTTTCTTCTTTTAAATCTTCATATGCAACATTTCCATGTTGTTTTAATGCACGAATTGTTGCTACGATCACAACTGCATTTGGTTTTAATCCACCTAAGCGGCATTTAATATCTAAGAATTTTTCAGCACCTAAATCAGCACCAAATCCTGCTTCTGTAATTGTATAATCAGATAATTTTAAACATGTTTTTGTAGCTAACAATGAGTTACATCCATGAGCAATGTTAGCAAATGGTCCACCATGAATTAACACTGGATTATGTTCTAATGTTTGTACCATATTTGGTTTAATCGCATCTTTTAATACCATTGCTAATGCACCTTCGATACCTAAATCTTTTACATAAATTGGTTCATTTTTTGTATTATATGCGATTAACATTCTTCCTAATCTTTCTTTTAAATCTGTTAAAGAACTAGCTAAACATAGAACAGCCATAACTTCAGATGCTACTGTAATGTTAAATCCATCATGTCTTTCTACTCCGTTTGCTTTTGCCCCTTGTCCAATATTAATGTTACGCAATGTTCGATCATTCATATCTAAACAACGTTTCCATGTAATATGTTCAATATCGATATCTAATTCATTACCTTGATGAATATGGTTATCTAAACATGCACTAATTAAGTTATTTGCTGTAGTAATTGCATGCATATCCCCAGTGAAATGTAAGTTAATATCTTCCATTGGTACAACTTGTGCATATCCTCCACCGGCTGCTCCACCTTTTAATCCAAATACTGGTCCTAAAGATGGTTCTCTTAATGCAATCATCGTTTTCTTTCCTAAGCGATTTAAAGCATCCCCTAATCCAACTGTAGTTGTAGATTTTCCTTCTCCTGCTTTTGTAGGGTTAATGGCAGTTACTAAAATCAGTTTACCATCTTCTTTATCTTTATTTCTATTTAATAAATCTAATGACACTTTTGCTTTATAATTTCCATAATATTCTAAATCTTTTTCTTCTACACCAATTTTTGCAGCAACATTGCGAATACATTCCATTTCACATTCTTGTGCAATTTCTAAATCCGTTTTAAACATACTGTTCCTCCTTACATATCTTTCTTTCCAATATCGTTACGATAGAACAATTTATCACATTGAATTTTTTTCACATCTGCATATGCTTTTTCATAAGCTTCTTCAAGTGTATCTGCTTTTGCAACACTGATTAAAACACGTCCACCATCTGTAACTAAGTGATCATGATCCATTTTTGTTCCCATGTGGTAAACAAATCCATCAACCTGATCAACACCTTCAATGATAGCACCCTTTGTACTACTTGCAGGATATCCCTCACTTGCCATAACAACACCTAATGTTACTTGAGGATCCCACTGTAATTCAACAGTTTCATGATTCATAACTTTTAAAATCACATCAACAAAATCACTTTGTAAACGTGGTAATATTACTTCTGCTTCTGGATCCCCAAAACGTGCATTAAATTCAATTGTTTTGATTCCTTTTTCAGTTAACATTAATCCACCATATAGGAATCCTGTAAATGGATGTCCTTCTTCCATCATTGCTTTTGCCATTGGAATCATAACATGATCCATTGCATCTTGAATAATTTCTGGAGTGATTTTTTTCACAGGTGAATAGCATCCCATTCCTCCTGTGTTTGGACCTTTGTCTCCATCATAAACACATTTATGATCTTGTGCAATTTGCATAGGAATGACAACATCATCACACACAAAACAAATTAATGAGAATTCAAATCCAAATAAACACTCTTCAATAACAACTTTATTATTAGGAATTGAAAAAGCAATTTCTACTGCTTCTAAAGATTCTTCTAATGTGCTTGCAACAGTTACGCCTTTACCTGCTTTTAAGCCATCTTCTTTAATAACAATTGGTGCTCCTTGCTCTTTTACATAAGCAATTGCATCTTCTTTATTATCAAATGTTTCATAAGTAGCAGTTGGAATATTATATTTTGCCATAATTTTCTTTGCAAAATCTTTACTAGATTCTACTTGAGTAGCATCTTTTGTAGGTCCAAATATTTTTAATCCTTCTTTTTTAAATGCATCAACCACACCTAAAGATAAACTTGCTTCAGGACCAACAATTGTTAAATCAATTTTTTCTTCTTTTGCAAATGACACTAAACGATCTACATCACTATCACTAATGTTTACACATTGTGCAAATTTTGACATTCCAGGATTTCCTGGAGCTGCGTATACACAATCCACTAAATTACTTTTATAAGCTGCATGTGCAAGAGCATGTTCTCTTCCACCTTTTCCAATTACCAATACTTTCATTCTATATGTTCCCTTCTTCAAAATAAAAAGTCATGAAAATTCAAAAAGGAATCTCCATGACAAAAATAAAGCTAGTCAAAAGATTCCTTGTAGTCCGCCTATTTACGGTTAGCGGGTAGAGACGAATCTACCAATTTAGATTCTATACAAGGTTATCCTCTTCTATTTTACTTTATTTCATTTTTATTTACAATCCTATCTTGTATGAATACAACTAAAATAATTGATTTTTATAACAACGAATTTTCTAAACAATACGAATCATATATCTTTTTATCCTGATTTATACATAAAAACCGGAATAATCCGGTTTTTATAATAAATTAAATTTTTCTAATGCTTCTACAAGACCATCTTCTTGTGCACTTTTACAAACAAATTTAACACTTGATTTCAAGTTTTCGTCATCACCTAATAATGCACTATTTTCAATATAAGAAAACATTGGCATATCATTATTGCTATCTCCAAATACATAACAATCCTCTTTAGAAACATTTAAATGATGTAGTACTTTTTCAATACCTGTTGCTTTTGTATTTCCTTTTAAAACCAACTCTGCACAATTTCTTCCACGATCAATATATTCAAAATGTTGTATTGCCCAATTTTGAAATACTTCTACATATTGTAAATCCTGAAAACAAATAAACAATTTAACTACATCATCTACTAAATCTTCAATATAATGAAGATTTACACGTTCACATTGATACTGTTTTATAATTTTTAATAATCTAGGAGATTGTATATCATGTGTAATATACAGAGCATTTGTTCCTTCAAAAAATGCATCAATATGATATTCTTTTACTTTATCAATCAATTCTTTTTTTATTGTCTCTGGAATACGTATACCATATAATAATTCGTTTTGATATTCGATATAGCTACCACATCCTAAAATATATCCATCGAAATTCAATTTATAAGCGCGGTCATCCAAAATTGCTTTCGTTCTACCTGTATTCATAAACAATAAATGACCTTCTTCTTTTAATTGATGTAATGCATGTATTGTTGAAACTGGCATTTCTTTTGTTTGATTACATACAATCGTGCCATCATAATCAAAAAATAATATCTTCTTATTCATATTAACGATTCACTTTCAAATATTTATTTGTAGCAAACATACTACCAACGAATCCTACAATCATAGAACCTAAGAGTACAATTCCACAAACCTTAAATGTAAATGGAACAACTGGAATTAGTTGGAACATCGTATGTTCCAATTGTCCAGAAAACAACTGAAATATATATTGATAACCAAAATATGTAATAAGACATGGAACGATAGATCCAATTAATCCAATCAACATTCCTTCAATCATAAATGGTATTTTGATATACCAATTCATCGCTCCAACATTTCTCATAATGGCAATTTCATTGGATCTTGCATAAATGGTTAATTTGATTGCATTCGATATTAAGAAAATTGCTAAAAGAGTTAAAAGTCCAATAAAAATAATTCCACCTTTATGGATAGCTTCTAAAACAGATACTAATTTAGATACGCTTGTTCCTCCATATTTTGCATCTTTTACGGTTTTTATTTTTTGAATATCTTCTGTTGTATTTTTAATCTCTTTTGTATTTTTCACAGATACAAAATATCCATGAGAAAGTGGATTTTTTTCTCCTCTATAAATTTTAAATGCATCTCCGCGTTCCTTAATCATTAATTCTAATTCATTATCTTTACTTGAAAATCTTGCTTTTTTTACATTTTCTATATCTTCCATTGCTTTTTTTGTTTGATCCAATTGTTTCTTTGAAGTAACATTATTCTTTAAAACAACATGTATTTGTAAATCTTGTTGAATAGACTCTGTAACTACTTCAATATTTCCTGCTAATAATAGAAACAATGACAACACTGTCAATGTAATCGCAACAACACTAGATGCAGTCATTGCCATTGCAAGATGTCTAGCCAAGCTATAGAAAGCCGTCTTTATAAGTCTTGGCAATGCCTTAAAAAACTTAATCACGCTTTATATAGCCTCCTTTCATGATATCTCCTACAATATATCCTTCCTCTAAACAAATTGTTCTTTTCTTAAATCGATCAACAATTGTAGAATCATGTGTAACCATTAATATTGTAGTTTTTTCAACTTCATTAATTTTTTCTAATAATTCCATAATCTCCGCAGACATTTGTGGATCTAAATTTCCTGTAGGTTCATCTGCAATTAATACTTTTGGATGATTTGCAATTGCTCTTCCAATCGTTGCTCTTTGTTGTTGTCCACCAGATAACTCGTTTGGAAATGATTTTGCTTTATCTTCTAGCGATACTAATTCTAATACTTTTCTTACACGATGACGAATATCTGCTTTACTCATACCGATAACTTCTAATGCGAATGCAATATTCTCAAACACCGTTAACTTAGGTAATAGTCGAAAATCTTGAAACACTACTCCAATATTTCTTCGATACAAAGGTACTTTTGAATGTCGTAATTTACCAACATTCACACCTTCAACAACGACACTTCCTTCAGTAGGTACTTCTTCACCATCTAACAACTTAATCATTGTAGACTTCCCACTTCCAGTAGGCCCAATAATATATACAAATTCACCATCTTCAATTGTCAATGTAATATCTCTTAATGCATGTACTCCATTTTTATATTTCTTTGATACGTTTTTTAATTCAATCATAGTGTCATACCTCTTTATCTAAAGACTTCTTCTGGGCGTTCACGACATGGTGCACCACTAACACTACATATTCTGCTTAATGCTGCATCACCCCAACCTGTTCCCCATGAAAAATCTGCAGTTGCTTCAAATCTTTGTATAGCTTCTTTCATACTCATATGTCCTAAATTAACTACTTCCATATGGCAGTGTGGACCACTTGTATTTCCACTATTTCCAGTTCTAGCAATAATATTATTTTGTTTGAATTTTGCTCCTGGTGTTGCGATGAATCCTTCTTGAGCTAAGTGGAACATACTAATTGCATATGTAGTTCCCTTTACTTGCGTTAAATAATGAATACTATTTCCTGCACCAATTGGATAACCAACCCAATTTCCTAAAAATCCATTATTTGATACGACTGGATTTGAAGCATATAAAACAATTCCATCTGCTGGTGCAACAACCGGTGTTCCAATCGGTGCTGTATAATCCAATCCTAAATGCACTCCACCACCATCGTAGTGCCAAGTTCCTGCACTTCGCATACCTGTGCGAACTGGTCTTAATAACCCTGTACTATGAAAATGTTCATTTTGAATTTCTTCCATAACAGAAGTGTTAATATTAATCATATTATTTTGAATAGTTGAAATATCTACTTTTACCGAACGCATTTTTTCATTTAAACTTGCTTCTTTTAAACGATAAGATTCCACTAAACGTTCTTTTTCTTTTTTCATATTTTCTGCTGATTCTTTTTTCTTTTTAATTTCAGCTTGTTTTACCTTCGCATCCTCAATCAAACGTTTTTGTTCACCTTTTTGTAAATTCAATTTCTTTTTATCACTTAATAGTTTTTTTATGTCTTTTTGATCACTTTCTGTAATCTTTTGTAATCCTTCTATCTTTCGAATCATATCAATCAAATCGTTAGAACCCATAATCAACTCTAGTTGAAGATTTGTCCCCATATTGACCTGTTCATCCATCATTCGTTTTTTTACAATTTGATCACGTAAATTAATATCTTTTTTTATTTGTTTTATTTTTATATCCAACTGATTAATTTCACCTTTAATCATATTAATATTTTTTTGTTGTATATCAATTTTAGACTGCAAATCATCAATGACTAATTGTATATCTTTTACACCTTTTTCAATTTGATTTACATCATTTTTAATTTTAGATACTTGTGCTTTTAAATTATTCATTTCATCTTCTTTTTGATCAGTCAAAGATGCATAGTACGATTTAAATTGTCTACAACGTTCTGCTTCAGCTGCATTGTTTTGTGCAACGCTACATTTTTTTAACCAATAATCAACATCTTCAAATCCATTTGCTGATATTTGTTGAGCATCACTTTGAAAAGCAACAACACTCATTGCCAATGCACATACACCAACTACTATTTTCTTTACTTTCATCGACGCCACCTCAAATATTTCGTAGCAGCTAAAAAACTGCTTACGATTCCAACAAGCATTCCACTTAAAAATAAAATTCCACTAATTCGATAAACTAATTCATTTGGATATACCATAGCAAACATGCTACTAAAAAATTTACCATCCATATATTGATATAGATATGTATAACCAAATATTATGACAAGAATTGGAACGATGGATGCAAGCATTCCAATTAACATTCCTTCAAACATAAAAGGAGTTTTAATAAACGAATTTGTTGCACCTACATTCCGCATAATTACAATTTCTTGTTTTCTCATTTGGATTGTTAATTTAATTGTATTTACAATTAAAAATACAGATAACACTCCTAGAATTAAAACAAATATTCCAATTCCTTTTCGAATTACTTCGAATAATTGAATCATATCTTTAATACCTTGCCCACCATATTGAGCTTTTTCAATTCCTTTTAAGTTGTTAAGATACTTTGTTATGGCAGGAATATCTTTTGCTTGCTTTACTTCTACAATAAATACATTTGACATTGGATTGTGCTCCCTATATCTTTCAAATACTGATCCACTTTCCTTAATCAATATATTTAATTCATCATCCTTACTTGAATATTCAACACTTTTAACTTTTGTTTGTTTTTCAATATCTTTTTTTATTTCTTTAATCATTTTAGGTGTTGCAATAGAATCAATCGATGCGTGAATCATCAAATGATTTTCAACATTAACCGCAAATGAATTTATATTCGCCGCTAACACCATAGAAGTACCCATCAGCAATAACGTAATCATTACCGCAGACGAACATGATACACTCATTGCTAAATATCTAGTTAAGTTTTTAGCTGCACTTTTACAATGCTTAGGCAGATTCTTTATAAAGCAAATCATAATTAACCTCTACCTTTCATATATTAAAGAATAAAACTTTTACGTTTTATATTTTTCTATCCCTAGGCAATAATTATAGCACAATTTATTTTAATACTTAACATTAATTCTATGTATTTCATTTCCATTTTTATCTTACCTATATAAAAAAGTAAGACGTTTTGTCTTACCCTCTTGATTCAATTTCATCCATTCTTCTGTATAAATCAATAAACTCATCACAAAGTATTTTAAAGCTCTCTGCACTCATTAATTGATCTTGTGCATGTGTTAAAAGAATACTTACCGGAATACTATTTCCTCCTGCTTCTTCTTGCACCATATATTGATGAATACGATGCCCTTTTGCATACATTTCATTCCCTTTTCGTACTAATTCGTTGCATTTTTCATAATTTTTACTCTTTGCTTCCTGAATCGCTTCTATATAAAAGCTTCTTGCCTGTCCTACCGAAGAAATTAATTCTAAAAGATCCATATCTGAATGTTGCATTCGATTCATCCCCTATTCTATTGTCTTTTTATATTGTATCATATAAAAATAGTGAATTCATTATAAAAATTAAGTTTTACATATCTCTATTATCTTATTTTTTATTTTCTAATTCATGCTGTTTTAAAGCATTTAAAATTGCAATATCAGAAGGTTCAAATTCATACATATACAAATCATTAATTGATACTCTTTTTGCGTTTGAATGTACTTGTAGATTTAATGTTCCACAAACTTCTTCACATAAATATGCATGTACATGAATCAACACATCTTCTCGTTGATCATTTACACTTGTTAAATACTCCATTACTTCACAATTTAAATTTAATTCCTCTTTTAATTCACGAACAATTGCATCTTCCCTAGTTTCATTACATTCCACTTTTCCACCAGGAAATTCCCATATATTTTCATGAACTCCATTTCCTCTTTTCGCAATTAAATATCCATCCTTATTTTTTAATATTCCACAAACTACTTCCAACGTTTTCATTATCAATTTCCTCGCTTAAATTAATAAAATTATCGATATCCATTTCATCTTTTTGTCTTATCTCATCTAGATAAAACTTATTTTCTTTACGAATAAATTTCCAATATTCAATAAATGTTTGATTTTTTTTACTTCCTTGTTTAATTTCATTTGTATCTAATTTCAAAGTATAATCAATCATAGAACCTTCTATACAAACCCATATCATATCATGATCATCATTTTTCGCATCATATACACTTACAATATCTGCTTTTTTTAATTTTACTCGATCTAATATATTTTTTTCATTTCGAAGATCCATCCATTCAATTTTTGTTTTCCAATTTTCATACAAAGAATCACTTAAATAATCTTTTAGAGTATCTAAATCTTTTTGCATCCAAGCTTGTTGAACCGTATAATATACATCCGATACTCTTGTAAATAATTGTTTTTTATCCCATATTGAATCGCTATCATCGATTTGTTTTAATATCTTCATACTTGCATTTTTTTTCTTACATACTTTTATACGAAATCCAACATACGCTCCACTTGAAATTAATGCAAATATACCTATTTGAAACAATCTACTCCCTCTTGAACTAGAAGAATTGTTATGTGAAGAAGAATGTGAACTAAATCCACCTCCACTAGAACCCCCACCAGAGCCTCCACCTCCTGCTCTTGCACAAACAGGAACAAACATCAACATACTAATAATTAAACATAAACTTATTATTTTAAATATTTTCATAGTCCCTTTCTCCTTTTATTCAAATCTAAAACAATTTTAAAATGCAATAATCTATGCTATATTTAAAGTATAACACACAAGGAGATGATTTTATGAAAATCGCTACAATTGGAACAGGTTTTATCGTAGACTGGTTTTTAAATGCTGTTTCACAACATGAAAATATGCAATGTGTTGCAATGTATACTAGAAATAAAAGTCATGCAGAACCTCTCGCAAAAAAATATAACATTTCGGATATTTATGAAAACTTAGAAGAAATGCTACTTAGAGAAGATATCGATTTTATTTATATTGCATCTCCAAATAGTTTACACTTTACATATGCTTATCAAGTATTAAAACATCATAAACATGTGATTTGTGAAAAACCATTTACTTCAACAACAGAAGAATTTTTAACATTATCAAATTATGCAAAAGAACATCATTTATTTTTATTTGAAGCAATCGTAACTTCTCACATGCCAAACTATCTACGACTAAAAGAAAATTTACATCGTCTAGGGAATCTACGTATGATTCAATGTAACTTTTCCCAATATTCAAGTCGCTATGATAAATTTTTAGCTGGTGAAACCCCAAATGTATTTAATCCTGCATTTTCTGGAGGTGCTCTAGCGGATATTAATATTTATAATTTGCATTTTGTAATGGGGCTATTTGGTAAACCAAAAGATGTCCATTATTATCCAAATATTCAACGCGGAATTGATACAAGTGGTGTTGCTATTTTAAACTATAATGGATTTCAAGCAGTATGCATAGGTTGTAAAGATACCAAAAGTCATTGTATTGCCCAAATTCAAGGAGAAAAAGGATATGCAGTTGTAGATTCTGAAACTAGTCATTGCTCCACTCTGAAATTCTATTTTGATGGAAAAGAAGAAGATATGACTATCAAACAAAATGAAATTGCTTTATATTATGAATTAAAAGAATTTAGAGCTATTTTTGATCAAAAAGATTTTGAATCTTGTTATAAGAAACTCGATTATTCACAATCAGTCATGGAAGTATATGAAGAGTTAAGAAAAGATGCTAAGATTCGCTTTGATGCAGACAAATAAAAAACCAACTGAATATTCAATTGGTTTTTCTTTATCTTTGCGGATATGCTAATTGTTCTTCTGTCCAATCTTTAATAACTTCTAAATAATCTTTTGCATATGCTTTTGCTTTTGACAAGTCATGATCCAAATAATTTCCACATTCTTTTGATTCTTGTGCTCCTGGAATTTCCCCTTCAAATTCACTGATAAATTTCATGGTATCTTGAACAAGTGTAATTGCTTCTTTTTTTGACATATGGTCTCTTACTAAAAAATAAAAACCTGTACGGCATCCCATTGGACCTGCATAAACTATATCATCACTATATTTCGTATTACGAACATAAGTAGCAAACAAGTGTTCAAATGTATGTAATCCATCATTATCCAAATATGTTCCACAATTAGGAATCACCATGCGTAAATCATAAGTTATAATATCAGAATCAATTCGAGAGATATACATACCTTTTCCTAAAATATCGTGATCAATGCAAAAGCTTGTTATTTTTTCCATGTTTTCCTCCTACTATCTTTATTTTACTTCAGAATATTTGCGACGTTCTGGACTTAAATTATCTACATAGTAGCGAATTGTTAATGTCCCTGCACATTTACTTCTGTTTTTAGGTTCTACAATAAATCGATCTCCTTCTAACATACTATCTAACATAGCTTTACAGCATGTATTGGTATTGCGTACACCTGGTTCATACTCTTCTAGTAATTCCTTCGCATTTACTTCGATATATAACCATTGTTTATTGTGTGCTTCTACCTTTTTTTCTTGAAGTACATCGATATATTGCTGTTTTGTCCATTTATTATGTTCCATCATTAACACCCCTTACTCATCTTTTATAGAGTATTATATCACTATTTATAAAGGTGTCAAAAATTGGTAAATTAGTAATTATTCAATCTTATCTTTTAACTTATCAATACACCAGTTTGCCCATTTGATTTCATTTTGATAATACATAAATCCATACGTCATTGTCATACTCCAATAAAACGACTCATCTTCTTTATGAATTTTTGCTTCAAAATCTGGTATTTTATTTAAATCTACATTCATCTTTTCAATAATTTGTGTACACTCTTCAATGTACTTATTAAGTAATCGCATCGTTTGGTCTACACTGACTTCACTAGAAAAGAATATTTTTACTAACAACGGATTTTTGTATTTCATAATTTCCGTTAAATCTGCATCTTCTAACCAACGATGCAGTTCAATTTTACCTTCTTCGGTAATATGAAATACTTTTTTATTTGGTTTATCACTTTGATATACAATATCAGATTCTAGCCAATTTTTAGCTGTTAATGTATTTAATTCTTTATATACTTGTGATGTCTGTACATGCCAAAAAAATGCAATACTTGACTTAAAATAACGATCAATATCGTATCCTGTCATATCTGCATAATTTAATAATCCTAAAATTGCATGCTTTAAAGGCATAAAATTCCTTCTTTCTCTATATTCCACTATTAGAATACTATAATTTCATAATCATTTCAAGCTATCCGCTTGTTCAGTTTCATTTTCCCCTTTTTTGCGTTGACGAATTTCTTCAATCGCATGACGAATCATTTCATTATTTTGGACGATTAATTCTTGAATATTTTGTGATGTTTTATTTACTAATAACTCGTAGTTATTAATAAATGCCTGTGTGATTTCATGAATATTAAGATCATTTCCATGATTATTTACCACACGATCAACAGCCTTTTTAATTGCATCTTTAGGTTGTATTTGTTTAACTTTATCCAATATAATTTTAGACTTTCTTCTTTCCATTAAATCTTGAAAAGTAATGGTTTTAATTTCTTCATAATCAATATCTTCAAATAAATTTGTATATTTACTAATATGGTAAATAAATACACGATATAATTCAAACATAGATAATCCACTATCAAAATAATCATCCATTCTTTTAACTAAATTTTGTAGATGAGTAGATTTTAAATTCACAAAAAAGTTATTAACAAAATAATAAACTGCCATCGGGACTGCAGTCTTCTTTTCTACAGTAACATAGGCATGATTGCGAAAATCTTTCATTCCATATAAGTTATGATTATGATATAACTGCTCTAAATTATTACAACTTAAAGATGATTGAATATAAATCGGTTCTTTTATATGTTCAAAAAAGGAAGATACACAATCATTTTCATTTTCAAAGATTAATAGTTTGTTTTGAAATTCTAAAGTTTCTCTTCTTTCTTTATATAAGTCAAAGATTTCCTTTGTTATTCCTGGTGCATTAAAAGCTACAACTTGTTGAAGTTGATCTAATAAATCTTGACGCATTGTTAAAGCACAATACAATGCAAGATTTCCTCCTTTTGAATGTCCCGTCATAGAAAATGGTTTATCGATGTTCATCGATTGTACTAGATGCAATGTGTAGATTTGTTGATATGTCGGTTCGGGTAAAAACATTCGAAAATTATCTGACCAATCTTGCCATGCTGTAGTATGATCAATATCATCTAGTGGCTCGCTTCCACGAAAAGCAAAAATTAATTGTTCCTTCGTTTCAAATACATAGTAAACAACACCACTTTCTACATTATCATCAACATAGTCACGTATATAAATATCTTTATATTTTTCTTGATTCATTGTCTTTACTAATTCTAAATTCATTAAAAAATAATCCAAGGATTCATAATCATGATACAATTTTTCATCATTTAAAATATCATTAATAAACTCATGAACACTACTACCTACACGATAACAATTAAAATAAGATAACAGTGATAAATCAAAAAATAATTCTTCATCCATCCTACACTCACATCCTTTGATGATTTCTTTATTATACTAATTTCTCTTGTAAATACAAGTCGATTTATTACTTATTTCATTTAAATACGAAAATTAACTATAAATAATTATATCCTATTTCTTATATTGAAATCTATGAAAACTTATTGATTTATATCATCAAATACGTTATATTATACATGTTGATGCTATCGCATTAATTTACTTCTTCCCCCACCCATATAGTAAATTAATGATTCTTCCCCCAAGTTAGAATAGATAGCACCAACTCTTTTTTTATGCAAAAAAAGGATACATATTCAATGAATACGTATCCTTTCATATTATATAGCTTAATTATAATTAAAAGTTTTTAGCTTCTTCAGCAAAGTGAGCTCCAGAATATCCACATACTGGACATGCTTTAGGTGCAGCTACACCTTCATAACGGTATCCACAAATATCGCATACCCATACTGTTGGTTCTTCTTTTTCGAAAACTTTACCATTTTTAACATTTTCTAATAATTTTAAATATCTTTCTTCATGGTGTTTTTCAATTTTTGCAACTTGTTCCATTTGGAATGCAATTTTTTGGAATCCTTCTTCTTTTGCAGTTTCTGCGAATCCTTTGTACATATCAGTCCATTCGTAGTTTTCTCCTTCAGCTGCTGCTGCTAAGTTTTCTACAGTTGTTGGAATTTTATCTCCGTTTAATGCTTTGAACCATAATTTTGCATGTTCTTGTTCGTTACGTGCTGTTTCTTCAAAAATATCAGCGATTTGTTCCATACCTTCTTGACGTGCCATTTCAGCAAAATATGTATATTTATTACGTGCTTGACTTTCTCCAGCAAATGCTGCCATTAAATTTTGTTCAGTTTTTGATCCTTTTAATTCCATGTTATTTTCCTCCATTTTATTTTTCTTTTTTCAAACAATCTTTACAAATACCTTCTGCCATTATATTATGTGTAATCACTTTAACATTACCATTATATTCTAGCAATTGATTCCACTCCTCTGTATAAGGAATCTCTAAATCTACAATTCGATCACACTTTACACAATGCAGATGATAATGAGGACGACTTGTCTTATCATATTGATAGCCGTCTACAGGATGGGCAATTTTTTTTATTTCATTCATTTCACAAAGTATATTTAAATTTCTATATACAGTTGCTAAACTAATCTTTTGTCCATCTTCATTCATGTTCTTATATATTTCTTCTGCTGATACATGTCCATGTATTTGTCTTAAATAATTCATAATCATATCTCTTTGTTTTGATGATTTATATTTCATGTATCCAGCTCCTTTCTTAAGAACCATTCTTAGTATATATCTTATCATTAAAATTGTCAACAGAAATTAAGAATAATTCTTATTTTTTAATTAAAAGCACTATGCATTGCGCTTGTACCCCTTCTTCTTTTCCTACAAATCCTAATTTTTCTCCTCTAGTAGCCTTAATACTTACTTGCGTAATATCACACTGTAGTGCACTGGCTACATTTTCTCTCATTTTCATAATATGTGGAGCCATTTTAGGACGTTCAATCATAATTAATGCATCTAGATTTTGAATTTTATATCCATGTTGATCCATCATTTTATATACTTCTTTTAACATCCATAAAGAATTCATATCCTTAAATTCATCCGAAGTATCTGGAAAATGTTTTCCTAAATCCCCTAATGCTAGTGCTCCTAATATACTTTCTGCAATCGCATGTAATAAAGCATCTGCATCAGAGTGTCCCAATAATCCCTTTTCATGTGGAATTTCTACTCCACCTAGTATTAATTTTCGATTTTCAACTAATTGATGAATATCAGTTGATTGTCCAATTCGAAACATTATAATCACCCTTTCTTATTACCTAAAGAATACTCTAAATAAAATAAAATTACAAATAAAAGAACAATGTAAATTACCTTGCAAAAAGAGTTTACAAGAATCTAAAATTATACGAATTATAAAGTTATAATAATTATACTATATGATATAATTATATTTACTAATCTAGAAAGTGAAGTGATTTTATGCAAGAACCTCTAGCATTTCGTATGCGTCCACAAACTTTATCTGAAATCATTGGTCAAAAACACTTAATTGGAGAAGGCCAAGTTTTACGAAAATGTGTCGAAGCAGGTCGTATATTTTCTATGATTTTATTTGGACCTCCAGGCACAGGAAAAACTACCTTAGCAACTGTTTTAGCAAACGAACTTAATATACCATACCGCTTATTTAATGCAGTTACAGGAAATAAAAAAGAACTAGAACAAATTTTTACTGAGGCAAAACTTTATCCAGGTTTAATTTTGATTATTGATGAGGTTCATCGTTTAAACAAAGATAAACAAGATTTATTATTACCACATGTCGAAAATGGAAACATTACTTTAATTGGAGCTACTACAAGCAATCCATTACATGCCATTAATCCTGCCATACGTTCTCGTTGTCATCTGTTTGAAGTAAAACAATTATCCATAGAAGACATAGAACAAGCATTGATCAACGCACTTCAATCTTCAAAAGGATTTAACAATAACATAACAATCGATAATGATGCGTTACATATTATCTCCCGACATAGTAATGGGGATATTCGATATGCTCTAAACATATTAGAAATATGTGCTATTGCTTGTGAAGGACATATAAGTAAAGAAATTGTAAATCAATTTTCATCCATTCCAAATATGAGCATGGATGCAGATGGCGATGGATACTACGATGTTTTAAGTGCATTTCAAAAATCAATTCGAGGAAGTGATGTTGATGCAGCACTTTACTATCTAGGAATCATGATTGAAGCAAATGATTTAGACAGTATTGAAAGAAGATTACTTGTTACTGCTTATGAAGATATTGGACTTGGAAATCCTGCAGCAGCAGCTCGTTGTGTAAATGCTGTAGATGCTGCAAGACGAGTTGGTTTTCCAGAAGGAAGAATTCCTTTAGCAGAAGCTGTCATTGACTTATGTTTATCACCAAAATCTAAAAGTGCAGAACATGCCATTGATGCAGCTATGGAATCCATTCGTCATACTCCATATAAAGTCCCAGAATATTTACGTTTAACTCCTATTCATATGAAAGATGAGGATAAATACGACTATAATCGTCCAGACTTATGGAATCAAATCCAATATTTACCAAATCATTTAAAGGATAAACATTTCTATGAACCAAATCTAAATTCATCCTATGAAAAAACTTTAGCGCAGAATTTAATGAAACTACGTAGAATTCCTCGTTCCAATAATTTATCATACTTAAAGAAAAAGAATAAATAAAATTTATTAACAATATAAAAAATTGAACCGACCTTCCAGTAGGTCGGTATTTTTTGTCATAAAAAGAATCTATTAAATATATAAAAGGATTAAAAACAGAGAATACGTTTTTTAAAAACTAAGCCCCCTGTAAAGAACGAAACAAAAATGAGCGACTTTCCCAAATCATTGAAAGTCAACAAGAATCATTCGACATTTCGAGAATGTAAAATATATCTTAATAACGTAAAAAATGCGTAACAGATATAATATCTGTTACGCATTAAAAATCTATGTTTTCAATCAACTTAATTTCTCATACTATTAATTTTTTTACTAGTTATCAAGTATGAGACAAAATTTACAAGTCTCTTTTTAAATGATTTTTTACAATTACTTATTTTGTAGCTTTGCGTTTTTTATTTGTCAACATAACTACAGCTACTCCTGCTCCTAATACAAGTGTCCATAATAACGCAGTATTTGTTGTTGCGCCTGTATCTACATTTCCTTGATTTCCATTTGATTGTTCTTCTGGTTTATTAGGTTTTTGTGGTGTAACTGGTTTTGAAGAGTCTTCTGGTTTTTCAATTAACACTAAACCTTTGTATGCAGCTTGTAATTGTTTTAATGCTTTATCTACATCTTCTTGTGTTGCATTCTCATTTTTTAATACTGCTTGTGCATTTTTAAGTGCGACTTGATATGCATTCCAAGATTCTTTTGTATATTTATTTTGTGAATAAGCTGGTTTTTTAGCAACTTCTTCTTTTAATGCATCTTTATTTACAACTGGTTTTTCTTGATCTGCTTTTTCAAGATTTTGAATAGCTTCTTTTAATGTTGTTACCATTGCATCAACTTCTTCTTGTGTTGCATCTTCTTTAGCTAATAATGTTTTCGCATCTTTTAATGCATTTGTTAATGCTTTTACAGTTTCTGAAGTATATTGATCTGCATCTTTCAACACATTTTCTGCATCTTTAATTTGTGCAATTAATGCATCTTTATTGGCAACATCTTGTTTATGTCCACTAATTTCAATTTCTGATAATGTAAGCATATTTTTTACTTCTGCTCCACTATTATCAATTGCTTTTAAGAAAGTAATATCAATTTGATCTACTTTTTTATTCGTTTTAAAATTGAATACATATTCTTCATTTTCTTGATCAATTACAACTTCATCGCTCTTAGTTCCATCTGCAAATACTAATTGTGCTTTAGCACTTGTCAAATAACCATTAGCCTTATTTGCATTTTTAACTACGACTGTATCAACAAAATTGTTTTCTTTTAAATTTAAATGCATAGTAAGAGGAAGTGTTACATATTCAGGAAGTGGATTTGTACTATATAATAATTCAAATTCTCTTCCTCCTTTACCATTAAATAATGTTTTGTATTTTTCTTGGCTTCCATCTTGGATTAATTTATTAACATTTGTACCGTCATCTTTTGGTAAGAATTCATTTGTTAATGTAATGTTGAAATCATTGTAACCATATTTAATATTCTTTTTATTGCCTTGTTTACAGTTAATGAAGCTGAAATCAGGTCCCATGATTGTTACTGTTGATAAATCCATAACAAAATTTGGATCTTTTTCATCTATAACATCATTTAATGTAATGTCTTCTAATGCCTGTAATGTAATTGTTGATAATACTTTTGTTCCGTTTACTAATGGTTTATCTCCCATATTAATTGCATTATGGTTGATATATGCAGTTCCATCTTCATTGACAATGTTTCCTGTCATACCTTGTGTATACATTTCATCTGTTCCAGTATAATCTACTTTTACATATTTAACTTTTTTAGGATTGTAATTAATAATACTTCCATAAGCATTTAAGTTTTTGATATTTTCTGCGTTAACATCAATTGTAAATGTCTCTCCTGCTTTAATTTCTTTTGCAGATGGTACTAATATTGCATGACCTTCAACTTCACCAGTTTGTTTTGTTCCACCATCTACATCAAATGCTGTAAATGCATAGTCATAAACATCTGAAATACCGTTGTTGTTGATATCTCCATAAAGTTTTTGGATTTCTCCAACCCATTGTGGACTCTTATAAGACTTATGAGCTGAAGACTCTTTTTGGTACATTTGTGCAAATGTATCAAGTGTTGGTTTATCTTCTCCTTTAGTCAAGATATTTCCAACTTTGAATGGTTTATATACGCTACCTGCAGTTTCTTTACCACTTACCACATATGGTTTTAATTCACTTACAGCGAACCATCCAGATCTTGATTTTAATGCTGTAAATCGAATATAACGCGCACCAATAGTTTTACTATTTATTGCAGGATCACTTAAATCCATAACTTTGACTTTATCATTAACTTCCCAATCAAAGAATTTATTTCCTGAAGCATCAGTTGAATCTCCGTGTTGAATCCAATGTACTCCATCTAAACTTGTTTCTACCATCATATCTTCAATAGTACCATGAGCTGCTGCAAGAGGTGGATAATATTCAATCTTATCGAATAAATATGCTTTTCCATAATCTACAGTAAGTTTATAATTCATTCCTGAATTTGTAGAACGGAATCCATTTTGTTGGAATATTTTATCAAATGCTAATTCAGGACCTTTTTCTTCAATCACATCTCCATTCCAATCAACTTTTACTGGATCTGGTGTATTTAAGAATGGATCTGTTTTAGTTTTGGCATTCAATACTTCACTCCATGCTGAATATCCATCTGCATTTACGCTACGTACATAATATGTATGACTTGATTCATATGGTAAATTATCATCTTCATAAGATGTAACTCCACCTGTTACAGAATTGATTAATCCTTTAACAACTTTACCATTTTCAATTTTTCCATCAGCTAATACATCATATGAAGTTGCATCTTTATTTGCATCCCATTCAATTCTAATGCTTTCTGGTGTTGTTAATTCATCATTTACTCTTAATCCTGTAGGAGCTTTTAAGTTTTTGTTTAATTCATTTTTATTGAATTTTCCTTCATTTTTAAATCCTTTTACTACTAATTTTTGAGCATTTGCTTGTGAATCAGTATTTGCAAATTTAACATAAAGTTTTCCACTTACTTTCACATCTTTTACTAATTTTGCGATTTCTTTTTCTTCAGCAGAAGCAAAAGTTTCAATTTCAGGAGTTTCATCATAATATGTTACAAATGTTCCTTCTTCTGCTTTTGCTTTTTTGAATTCTTCTTTACTAGTTGCTTTTACTTCATTTAATTTTGCATCTCCATTGTATGCTTCTAATCCTTTTGGTGCTTCTGATGCATGTACAATGAATGTTGTATCTTTATTCTTATCATATCCTTCATAGCTTCCTGTTGCTTTATTTGCTATCAATGTTGCAGTTGTTCCATCCACTGTTGAAGTATATTTTGTTGATACACGAGGACCATAATTAACATTGTCGATTTTTCCATATTCCTCATTTGAATCATCAACTTTATTTTCTACGTATGAACCATCATCTTCGATTGCAGTAAAATCAGTTGTTCCTGCTGGCCAGAATTCTACTAAACGTTTTGTTCTATCTAAACCTTTTTCTGTTTTACTATTTACATTGTTATGTTCTGCATATAAAGGTAAAATACTTCCGTTTTTAACAAATACTGGTAATTTCCATAATGGAGCATCAAAATTATTTAAAACTTGACCACCACGATATTGTTCTCCTGTAAAGAAATCTACCCAAATTTGATTTTCATCAGGTAAATAGATTCCATTACGAACATCATTATCTTTATCATCATTTTTATCTGAATCTTTATAAATAGGTGCAACTAAGATATTTTTACCCCACATATATTGATACTGTGCTACATCTCTTGAATATGCAGCTGGATCATTTGGATATTCTAAGAACATTGCACGTACCATTGGTAAACCTGTATCATTGTTTCCTGTATTGATGTTAGCTGCTGCATAAGCATTTGTATATGTATATGGCATCATCATAGCTTTCATCTTTAAGTACATACGGCTCACACCAGTATATGGATCACCATGTGTGAAAGGTTTCTTAGCATATGCTCCCCATCCATCCATATCTAACATCTGTGGTGCAAAACTCTTCCATTGATAATCACGTGTTGCGATTAGTGGATCTCCACCCCAAATACCATCCATATCACATGCGATGTTAGGGTTTCCTGCAAGACCTTGTCCAATGAATGTTGGCACATGGAATTTAATGTATTGCCAGTTACCACCAAATTGGTCACCAGTCCATACTGAGTTAAAACGTTGAGATCCTGCCCATCCATCTAATGAAATAATATTTGGACGTGTGTTATTACGACCATCATCATATTTCATCGTTGTAACGATGTCATATGCCTGTTTAGCACCACTTAATTGGAATGAATATCCTGGCCCAACCCAAGCAACATCTGTTTTTAATGTCGTAACACCTGCTTTAACTTCATTTTCGAAATCACGTAATAAGTGCCATGGTGTATCTGGATTTGAATCAGGAATTAAATCACTTTGTGTCCACAATCCTGTAGCTATACCGTTTTTCTCTGCATAATCTGCAAAGTCTTTTAAATTTGCAACGTTAGCTGCAACTGCTGCTAAACGTTCTTTTGAACTTGAGCCATCTTCGTTGACACCACCAGTTACTTTATAACCGTTTTGTCCATAACCTGCTCCATATCCGTCATTTGGTAAGAAATATCCAAATGGCATATCATATTCTACATATTGATCAATTACGTGACGTGCTGAGAATTCAGGCAAATATTTAACGCCGTTTGGTACATTTTCAGTAGCGACTTTTGGTCCATAACCATTTAATGTTTCAGCATTTTGATTTGCTTGAATTTCAAATCCTGTTCCACCAGCTTCATAAGTAGTTTCTCCTTCTGAAGTTGCTGGTTTTGTTCCTTTAATTGTCCACGCTTTTTTTAATTTTTCATCTTTAGACCATGCATCACGATTAAATGCATTCAAGTGACCTAAATAGAATCCATATTGTGGAAGAAGTACTGGATTTCCTGTTACTTTAAAATATCCTTGTAATAAATCTTGTACAACAGCTCTTCCATCATTTTGCTCTGATACAAAGTAATATGCATCAAATTCATTTTCTTCATGTGTTGCAGTTACTGTATCATTTTTGGCAGATCCGAAATCATACTTACCATTTTTATATGTGTTTCTTAAAACACCGTAACCATTTGAAGTGTAATAGAATGGATTTGGTGAAGATACACCACCATCTACCCAATCACTTTCATTAGAAATATTAATTATATTTCCAGTATGTACAAATCTACCATTTTGTGTACCACCACCAAAATATTGTTCTGGAATAGTAGTATCATTATGTTTTACTAAGGTTTGTACTGTTTTATCTTTGCTTAAAGCTAATGCTTCTTTTTCCTGCATTACTACTTTATCTTTTGCTTTGATGCTCATTTTAGCTGTGTTATCAAAACTTACGGTAACATCTCCCGCTATGATATCATAACCACCTTTTGCATTTTTGATAAAAGAAGCATTTGGATGTTTGTAATTTTCTGAAGAATCTGGATACTGTTGAATTTTTGCAGTATCTGGGAATCCTTCATATACTTCCGCATATTCATCAAATTTTCCACTTGGATCAACATTATATCTAAAGATATCATTATCCAAGAATGTCAATTTACCTTTTGTATCATTTGTAAAAGTAACCCAAACAACATTTTTTTGTTTTTCGTCAACTTTTACAGATTTCACACCTTCTAACTGATTAAGTGTTTTTTCATTAGCTTTAACAGCAAATGGTTGATTACTCACAACTCCTGACGCCATTAAAAAACTTAATCCAATTGAAACAACTTTTTTAATCATAATTTCCCTTCTTTCCTAATACATTCTCATGTTTTTGAATAACTACATTCAAAATTTTCTTTTATTTACACACCATCTCCTTCTGCACTTTATAGTTTTCTAAATACCAATACAACTTTACAACATATCAACATCAACCTGTCACAGAAACTTTGTATGCGCTTACGTTAATATGAAATTTTTTTTACTTTTTTGTATTCATATTCTAGAAAATACTATAATGTTCCTATATTTAAATCTCCACATATTTTAGTACTTTTGTTTTATGATTTATTTACAAAAATTATTTTATATTTTACACTTTTTAATAAAATGATTGTTCTTTTTTTTAATAAATACAAACAAAGCAAATTTTAATCATTATTTAAACATCTGCATAAAACAACTATTGCT
>JAHHST010000069.1 GCA_020025055.1 Longicatena sp. | reverse complement strand
ACTAATTCACCTTGTCCACTATACTGACAATCACTGCTATCCATATTCTCACCTCCTCATTCTGTTTTATAGTATACCTGTATTTTATATGCATTGCAACGCAATTTCCCTTAATTTTTTCTCGTTTATTCCAAACTATAATCTTGTTCCCTTATTTTTTTAATATAAAAAAGGAGTATGAAAATTACACTTTCCATACTCCACATTTTCTTTTAAAAACTTCCACTTGATCCCCCATGTGATCTACCAGATGAACTACTATGGGTACTACTTCCACCACTCGTAGTATTCTTTGGTATCGTTCTAGAAGTGATTATTTTATTTACAAATACATCTCTTGAATCCATAATATTTAAACTACCTGATTCCATATAATCTAATGCATCTGTTTTCTTTACAACTGTCTTCAATTTACTTTTTCTATATAAACCAACAAATAAAGCAATCACAAAACAAATAATGATTTCCATAAACATAATGGCAACGATTGCACCTGAACTTATCGATCTAGGTAAATTATGCGTATCATATGGTTCTCCCTTATTTGCTTGAATAATAAAATCTTCACTTAAATCCGCAAATTTATGAAATGCTTTTTTATAGTCACCCTCGCTTAAATAAGGTTTAAATTGTTTGACTATATAATCCTGTCCTACATCAGTAAATGCAAAAATTCCATATCCTGTAGTACTAATCGCCCATTTTCTACTTTCCATATCTACAAGTAATAAAATTCCATCATGGCCATCCCCTTGACCATATCCACTATAGTCAAAAAAATCATCGGCATATTGTGTTGCTGTTTTTTCACCTAAGCCATACGTTGTCAAAATCACAACATCCATTTTTTGTTCATTACTAATTTTATTTAATTTATTATTAAGTTCTTGTTCCTCATCTGCTGTTAATAAATCTGCATTATCTACAAATTTGGGTAAATCTTGATTTGTGTTCGCAAAGATTCCCTGAAATGAGAAAAACATAAGTAAGAAGATAGACATTATAAATACTATTTTTTTCTTCATATGTTTACCTCCTATCGAAAAATGAACCAAGTGATTGCCACAACAATAATTGATAAAATACACCCTAATCCAACAACAAACTTGATAAAGGCTTGATAATCCGCAGGTAAATTTCCAACAAATTTTCCTGTTTGTCCGTTCATCGCAAACGTATATTTTTCACCTTTCCATGTCGTATTCAAAATCCATACTGGATATAGCGTATACCAATATTTTGCATCATCTACATTCACAAATCCAAAACGTTGTTGAACTAAATCATATCCATTTACTGTATTTCTAAATGCTACTTCTGTTCCTTTTTTCACACGCTCTTTCGCTCGTTCGATTGTTTCTTCAATTTCTACATCATAACGATCCGCTAAATATCCTGCTAAAAAAGCTGATTGAAAAGGTTGTGCCTCTTTAAAATCATATGGTTCAATTGATTCCATTAATGTATCATCCATTTTTTTTGATGAATCCGTAGGGATATGTTCATAAGATATATTTCCTGAACGATGTATATTAAAATATCTTGTTTCAGTATATTCTTTATCCCCACTTCGCCATCTTCGAATTTGTTGTGCTCCATATTGCATGTTGGCATTGACCTCAATATCAAAAATCCAGAAAGGAACATAAATTCCTTTCATTTCATCAATATGATTTTCTTCTTTAAAACATTTTGGTAAAAACGGTTTTCCTTGTAAATATTGTATATATGCTTCTTTTGCATATTTTTTATCTAATTTAAATGGAATGATATAATCTGGTTTTAAATCCTTTGAAAACTGTTCCGTCATCGTAATTTTATTTCCACAAAACGGACAGGTTGTAGCACCTGTTGTTTCATCCGCAAGGATTTCTCCACCACAAGACTGGCATACATAAATCCGCATTCCATCTTGTTCTTCCCATGTATGTGTACTTTGTTTATGCCATGGGTCTTTCATTTTTGCTTTTTCTTGTTCTTCTTGTAGTTTTTGATATTCGTCCACTTCCATTACTGTATCACAATAAGGACACTTCATTTTTTGAAGTTTACTATCAAACTCCATGGCACCGCCACATGCAGGACATTTATATTCAGTAAGATCTGCCATCCTATTCACCTCGCTATGCTTCTATCCATTATTTTATATCTTTATCATCAAATGGATCTCCGCATTCAGGGCAAAATTTTGGAGGATTTTTTGGATCTTCTGGTTCCCATCCACATTTATCACAACGATATAGTGGTTCATCCTTTGGTTTTGGTTTTCCACATTCCATACAGAATTTTCCCTTATTTACTGTACCACATGAACATACCCATCCATTTTCTTTTGGTTTTCCACAATTTGTACAAAATTTAGAAGTATTTTCTGTTCCACAACTACATGTCCAAGTATCTTCTTTTACTTGTTTACGCAATTCTTCTCCTTGTACATATAAATTATTCGCATTCATGCCTCCTACTTGAGAAGCCATGCCCATTCCCATAAATCCCATCATTGCACTATTTGGATTTTCTGCTGCGGACTTCATCGCCTCTGCTTGTGCCTCTACCATCGTAGCTGCAGCCCAGTTTGGATCATCACGTAATAATTTACGTTCTTGGATTTTTTGAATTGCTCTTAAATCTTCCTCTAATAATGTGATTGGATTCATCGCAATCGAAACAATGGTAATCCCACGTGTTTCATACCATCTTTTCGTAAGTGTCTCATTCATTGCATCTTCTAATTCCATTGCATGTGCTGGAATTTCACTTGGCAATAGTTGCATCCCTGATAGTTTTCCAAATGCAGGTTGCAACGCACTAATAAATTCGGTTTTTAATTGTGCATCAATTTGTGCTCTTTCATAGCTTTGTTCAACATTTCCACATACATTTTTATAAAACTTTAATGGATCTTGAATCTTATATGAGTAAATACCATTACATCGTATTGATACTTCACGTTGTAATCCTGTATGTTCATCCCCTACATGAAATAAAAATGGATTTGCAGTTCCAAATTTATTATCCATAATTTCTTTCGTATTAATATAATATACTCTTTGATCGTTTCCTGTATCTCCACCATAAGTAAAACGTTTTCCAATCAATTTAAAAGTTTCTTTAATACTGTTTCCTAACGATCCTGTAAAGATACTTGGTTCACTTGATCGATCATATGTGTATTTTCCAGGTTCTGCGCACACTTCAACAATTTCTCCTTGTTCGACAATGATCATACATTGTCCATCCGCAACCGCAATTCCAGAACCATTGGAAATAATATTATCGCTTCCTTTGGTATTGGATGATCTAGAAGATATTCTTTTTTGACCTTTTACTACTAATGTATCAACATCCATCGCATCACAATAAAAATACTCTTTCCACTGATCTGCTAATGTGCTACCAAGAGCTCCTATTCCTGCTTTTAATAATCCCATAGTCAGGTTCCTCGCTTTCTTAATTTCTATCTTATTTTATATTCCTAGCTTATCAAATATTCTACCTTTTGTAAAATATAATTTTACATAATTTATGAAAAATATACATTCCTTTGAAAATATATACATTTATAATATTTTCTCTTACTATTTATTGACTTTCTATATTTTTAAAGTAATATAAAACAGGATGAAAAAGGATGTGAATATAACTATGGTATTAGAAAACGATTTAGGAAACGATGATATAAAACAACTTGTATTAAGAATTGCCCTTCCTAGTATGCTTGCGCAATTTGTAAGTGTTTTTTATAGTATTATTGATCGTATGTATATTGGAAATATTGCACAAGTTGGCTCCATTGCCTTAGCAGGTGTAGGTATATGTGGACCCGTCATTACAATGATTGGTTCGATTGCTTCTTTAGTAGGAATTGGTGGTGCTCCTTTGATGAGTATGCGACTAGGTGAAAATCGAAAAGAAGAAGCGACAAAAATTATGGCAAATGCATTTTTAATGCTAATTATTTTTTCAATTATATCAATTGGAATCATTTATCCTATTCGTTTGCCAATGTTACAATTATTTGGTGCAAGTCCTACTACACTACCTTATGCAGATACCTATTTTTCAGTTTATTTAACTGGTACTATTTTTGCCCTTCTTGCCACAGGTATGAATCAATTTATTATTTGTCAAGGATACTCTAAAGTCGGTATGAAATCTGTCTTAATTGGTGCAATACTAAATATTATCTTAGACCCTATTTTTATTTTTTATTTTCATATGGGAGTAAAAGGGGCAGCAATCGCAACGGTTCTATCTCAACTAGCAAGTTGCATATTTGTTATTTACTTTTTAATGGGAGAAAATATTCCAGTTCGTATTCGATTTGGAAATTATCATCTTAAAACAATGTTAAAAATATTAAAAATAGGCATGACTCCCTTTCTTATCATTGCCTTTGATAACATTATGATTATTGCTATGAATGCTCTTTTACAACGTTATGGTGGAGCAAGTGAGGGTGATTTATTAGTTACTTGTGCAACAATCGCACAAAGTTTCATGTTAGTAGTCACAATGCCATTAGGTGGTATTACTGGAGGAACTCAAACAATTCTTGCCTTCAACTATGGTGCAAAACAACCTGATCGAGTAAAAAAAGCAGAAAAATATATTGTCTTACTATCTTTACTATATACAACACTATTATTCTTCTTAGCTTGGTTTGCTGGCTCTATCTTTGTACGCTTATTTACATCCGATGCAGTGCTTGCAAAAGAAGCATTTAAAGCCATCCGAATTTGTACTTTAATGATTATTCCATTAGCTGTTCAATATACCATTGTCGATGGATTAACTGGTTTAGGACAAGTTCAATATTCCCTTCCATTATCAATGTTACGTAAAACCATTTACTTTATTGCTTTATTTATATTGCCAAGTATCTTCGGTGCAAGGGCAATATTCTATGCCGAACCAATCTCAGATATCTTAAGCCCACTAATTTCGTGCATTGTATATTATTTTGCAATGAAAAAAATATTAAAGTATTCTTAGACTGTTGACAAAAGTTGACAGTCTTTTTTTTACCATATAACTAATAAAGCATTGAAATATACTATCAGAAATAAAAAATAATCAATCTTTAATTTTAAATATGTTTGAACGCTTGTTTTTTATTGACAAATAAATTTACTATTTCTATAATTGCTTTTAACAAGATGATTCATCAATCTATAAAATGAAATTAGAAAAGGAGATTTTTTATGAATGATCAAAATGAAACAAGAAGTGTTTATGATACTTCCAAAGCAATAGGAGCAGCAATCTTATTATTTTTATTACTTTCCAACATCCTAACTCTTATACTTGTTCCTATCATTGAATTATTTACAACAAACAAAGATTTTCAACTTTCAATTGCATCATCAATCACTACCATCATCGTCATTATTTATTTAGCAAAAAGATATACAAAGAAACTAAATTTTCAAATTCCTATGACAGTGAAAGGAAACTGGAATTATAAGACCATATTGATTACCTTTATCATTTTTCTAGGATTAAATTTTATCTTTTCCTTACTTTTTAGTGGAATCAATCTACTACTACAACCACTTGGTTATCAACTTGTTGATTACGCTACTCGTTTTGAACCTAAAAATAATATAGATTTAATTTTACAATTGCTTAGCATCTGCATCATTGCTCCGATATTTGAAGAAATATTCTTTAGAGGAATTGTTTTACATGGATTAAAACCTTATGGAAATGGGTTCGCAATTATAATTTCATCTTTATTTTTTGGAATGATGCATGGATCATTATTGCATAATATTTCAATGTTCATCTGTTCTCTTGCCTTAGGTTATTTAGCAATAAAAACACAGAGCATCATACCAGGTATAATTGTTCATTTTCTTAATAATGTACTTGCCTGTGTACTAACGTTCTTAGAAGTATCTTCCATAGGAACCATCATTTCTGTAGGCTTACTTCTAATATCCACAATCTATACAATATATTTTTTACTTCGTCATAAAGTACAAATAAAAGAATATTGGGAAATGAATAAAGGTGAAAAAATATCTGCATTTTTTTCAAATTGGAAATCAAAATTAGCTTTTCTTTTATTAATTCTTATCATTTTTCCAATCATTACAACCATTACAAAATAATAAATAAGATATTAAAAACAGATGGGAAAAAGTTAATTCCATCTGTTTTACTTAATTTGATTATGTATCTATCTTTAATACATACCCTTTTAAATCATACGTTTGAAAAATTATTTTATTTTCGTTTGTTATTATTCCATAATCCAACAACTTCATTTACGGTACTAACAGTAACAAATGTTTTATATTCACTATATTTTAAGTGATTTAATAATTGTTTATATTCATATTTTGTAAGAACCGTTTGTAACTCAATTTTATTTTCTTTATTATAACCTCCGATTATTGGATATAGCGTGACCCCACGCTTCATTTTTGTAATAATATAATCTTTAATTTCTTCATAATCATCGGATACAATACATACCCTTTTCTTTTTATTAAAACCATCAATAAAATAATCAACTACTAATCCATTTAAATAAGTCCCAAATAAAGATACAATAAGTGTTCCTACATCATATACTAAAATAGAACTTGAAGCAGCTACAAATCCTGCAATCGTTACTGCTTTTCCAATTTCCATATGTGTATATTTATTAATAATTTTTGCGACTACATCAAGTCCTCCACTAGAAGCATTCACATTAAACAATAATGCTTGTCCTAATGCAATCACTAAAATATATAATGCTAAATCATATACATTATTCTTTGTAAGCGATCCTTGTACAGGAAATAACTGCTCTAGAATCCATAAAAAGATTGGTAATAACAAAGAAGTATATACTGTTTTTGTTCCAAATTCTTTTCCTACAAAAATATATCCAATCACTAACAAAGCCATATTCAATAGAAAAGTAAGTGCAGATATAGGAATCTTCGTAATCTTTGATATAACAAAAGATAACCCTGATACACTACCAAAGATTACCTCGCTAGGAACTAAGAAAAAATATACTCCACAAGCAATCAACATCATTCCTAATGTAATAATAACCCATTCTTTTTTATTCATCTTCATCACCATATTTACTCTATAAATTTCTTCCTTAATTTATATTATAAACCATTTTATATTCCCTTGACAATTCTATTATAATGTTTATAATGAAAACACTTATGCAAACCTTTAACCAATAGAAAGAAGGTATTATATGAATGATGATATTCAAGATATGAAATCCCATATTTTATCTGTAGCCTCTACAATCATATCCAAAAAAGGTGTGAAAAATACAAGTCTTAAAGATATTGCTCAACAAGCTGGTATTAGTAAAGGTACCCTTTACTATTACTATTCTGCAAAAGATGATATTATTTATGATATTGCGGATTGTAATATGACAAAAATATCAAACGAATTACTTGATTTAATCGAATATGCAAACAATCATATTTCTCCAAAAGAAATACTAAAAGCATTATTTGAAAAAATACTTACTGATGAAACCAATGGTCGTTTACATGTATATTTATTAAATGAAGCAATTACAAGCAATCAAGAACTAGCCTTACGATTTCAAATTCGATATGCATCATGGAGAGAAACAATAAAGACAGCACTACATAAAGTAACTGAAAAAAACAATATTCAAGACGAAACATTTTCTTATGTAATTATTGCTTTATTAGACGGTTTAATCATACAAAATATGTTAGGAAATACCCAAGTTCCAATTCAGGATATTATCAATACGATTCATCATTCTCTTAACCCCTAATTCAATACTAAGAAAAGTTAATCTATAATAGTTTCAAACTTCAGAATCAAGAGAAGAATATATAAAACATTATCATCAAAAGAATTTGAAATATTTTCTGTTTTATTAACTATATGTCAAATAATGGACAACTTGTTGGAAAACTACTAAAAGATGATTTTAGGTTAAAATACCTTGAAATCATCTTTTTTATATCAAAGTG
>JAHHST010000068.1 GCA_020025055.1 Longicatena sp. | reverse complement strand
AAATGCACTTATCAAAATGGATAAGTGCATTTTTTACTATAACTCAAAGATTTCACGATCATTTGGTACAAATAAATTTCCTTTATAATACTGTTGACCTTCTTTTGTATAAAGTTCTTTTCGATGTTCTAAATGTGTTTCTTCTGTATGATATAAAATCAAATTTGGTATTTGTAATTCTTGTGCACAAATACAAGCTTCTTTTACTGTACTATGATGTTTTTCATATGGTTTAAACTTATCTGCTTCTTTATACAAACAAAAAGCTTCATGCATCATCCAATCGCTACCTTTAATATATTTTTCTTCACATGGATTATATGGTTCATCTCCACAACATGCCAATTTATTTCCTTTTGGTGTATAAATAGTAAAGCCATATTGTTTTGCTTTTGTAGAACCTATATCAAAAAATGTTACATTACAACCTAAAATTGATTTTGTTTCTCCGTCTTGTACTGGAATTAATTGAATTCTGCTTCCAATATGTTTTGTTACTTTCTTTTGGATAGTTAATTCCGCAATTGTTTGAATTTTATGAATTAATTCCTCGTGGCAATAAATACGTAATTCGCCATCATATGCATTCGCATTCATCTTTTGACCAATCATTCGTATTAACCAAATAAGACCTAATAAATGATCAATATGCTCATGTGTAATGAAAATGTCATGAATGTTTTTTAGTAAGATTCCTTCTTCATCTAAAATTCTTAAGATTTGATTTCCTCCACCTGCATCCACTAAAAAATGTTCTTTATTTTCTGTAAATGCAAAACATGTATTATAACATTTCGTTACTGTAGCATTTCCTGTTCCTAGTATTGTTAATTTCATTTGATTACCTATTATTATTTTTCATAAAATTTAATTAACGCTTGCGTACCTAATTCGTCATATCCTTCTTTTGCTAATAACTCATAGTTTTCTAATACTTGTTTTAAAATATTTAAATGTAAATTACTATTTTCAGATTCTTCTAAAGCTAATTTCATATCTTTAATAAAGTGCTTCATAAAGAATCCTGGAGCGTAGTCTTCATGTAAAATTTTAGGTCCAAAAGTATCTAATTGTGCACTTCCAGCAGCTCCTGTTGCTACAGATTTAAGTACTGTATCTAAGTCTAATCCTTTTGCTTGTGCATAGCGAATAGCTTCACACACACCAGATAAAGTACCTGCAATCATAATTTGATTTGCCATTTTACAATGTTGGCCACTTCCTGCTTCTCCTTGATAATTAATATTTGTTCCTACTGCTTCAAACACCTTATGACAAGCTTCATAATCATCTTTGTCTCCACCTACTAAAATAGATAATGTTCCTTTAATAGCACCTGTTTCTCCACCAGTTACTGGAGCATCTAAAACATGAAATCCACGCTTTGATCCTTCTTCATAAATTCTTTTTGATAACTCTGGACTTGTTGTCGTCATATCAATTAAGTAAGAATCCGTTTTTGCGCTATCTAAAATATTTCCTTCTTTAAAATATACTTCTTCTACATCTTGTGGAAAACCTACCATAGTAATAATTTTGTCACAAGCAAGTACACAATCTTTAATTGTTGAATGAAAGATTGCACCTTCTTGAATTACATCTTCAACTTTTGCTTTTGTTCTTGCATATATATGTACTTCAAAACCATGTTTCATTAAATTTCTAACCATTGGTTTTCCCATAATACCTACACCAATAAATCCGATTGTATTCATTTTCTATTCCTCCAAACAAAGTATTTATTTTTTGTACTTTATTATTATATATCAAGGATTCAATTTTTCATGTATCAAATTGAATAAATATAGAATTTATACTGGTATTACAAATGGTTTTTCATCAATTTGTGTAACCTTTAAATCTACATCATAAATATCTTTTACTAATTCTTGATTAATGATTTCTTCAGGAATTCCTTGAGCTACAATTTTTCCATCTTTCATAGCAATAATTTCATCACTATAATATAGGGATTGATTAATATCATGTAATACCATCACAATAGTTAGTCCATATTCACGATTTAATGTTTTAATTAGTTTTAGAATTTGTAACTGATATCGAATATCTAAATATGTTGTAGGCTCATCTAAAAATAATATTTTAGTATCTTGTGCTAATGCCATCGCAATCCATACACGTTGTTTTTGTCCTCCAGATAATTCAGATACTAATTTATCTTTATATTTCCATGTATTGGTAATTTCTAATGCCCATTTAATTTTTTCATCACTTTTTTTAGCATCTTCGTCTCTTCCAAAACGATGATATGGAGTACGTCCATAAGCAACTAGTTTTTCCACAGTAAGATCAACTGGAGCTGTATTATATTGATGAACAATTGCTACATTTTTCGCAAAGTCACGCAGTTTGATTTGCTTTATATCTTTTTCATATAAACATATTTCTCCTGCATCTGGTTTTAAGTTCTTTGTCAATAAATTAAACAAAGTAGATTTTCCACAACCGTTTGCCCCAATTAATGTAGTAATACATCCTTGATGTAAAGTTAAACTAATGTCTTTTATAATCGTTTCACGATCATATGCAAAGCTTAAATGTTGAATTTCAAATGTATTTTTATTGTCCATAATTATTTTTTGACCCCCTTAATAATAGAATAAAGAATGGTCCTCCAATGACTGACATAATAATAGAGGCACTAATTTCATATGGTTGTGCAATAACACGTCCAAGTGTATCTGCAAATAATAAGGTAAAGGCTCCAAGTATCATTGTATAAGGAATTAACACTTTATGGTTGTTTCCTACAAACAAACGAGCAATATGTGGAACAATTAATCCTAGAAATCCAATAGGACCTACGATTGCTGTAGAAATTCCTGCAAGCAATACGGCAATCATAGAAACAATAAATCTTGAACGATTTACATGAATTCCTAAACTTCTTATTGTTTTATCTTCTAAACCTAATAAGTTGCATTGATTAACTACAAATAAAGATGCAATTAATCCTACCGCACTATAAACAAATAATGTGAAAAAATCACTCCATGTTTTCATTGTGATATTTCCATTCACAATGCTTGCAGCTCCTGCATAAGTACTTCCTGTACCACTATTAAATGCAGACATAATTCCTGTAAACATCGCGTTAATTGCAACACCAACCAAAATAATTCGAAGTGGTGATAACCCTTGTTTCCATGACAACGAATACACCAAGAAAAATGCAAATAATCCACCTAAAAATGCAATCAATGGTGTAAAGAAATACCAAGAAGGAAAAAATGCAGTCACTAATACAGCTGCTAAACTAGCTCCTGAGCTAATTCCAATAATTCCTGGATCCGCCAATGGATTTTTCATAACAGCTTGTAATAAAACCCCAGATACAGCAATTGCTGCTCCTGCTACAATCGCAATCATAATCCGTGGAAATCTTAAATCAAAAATAGCAGTTACATCCGCATTATATTTTACAAATAAACCATTGAATAATTCCATTGGTGATACTTTCAAGCTTCCTGTATTCACAGCAAACAAAAATAATGCTAGTAATGCTAAAATCGTTCCTATGAAAACAAGTATTTGTTTCTTTTTACTAATCATCGAATCCCTCCAAAATTTAAGAAAGCTGGAAGTACTTATCGTACATCCAGCTCATTTGTTTAATTATCGTAAAGCACTGGATTTAGTGCTTCAAGTGCTTCTTTATAGCGGAATGTTGCACTCATTCCAAAATACTGATTATCTAAATCATATACTTTATCTTCTTTCACTGCATCGAAATGTTTCCATGTATCATTTGTTTCAAACTCTTCTTTAAACATTTCCATTACCTGATCTGGCATTGCATGTGATGTACGTAAGATAATATCTGGATCTTTTTTGAGCATATCTTCTGTATTCACATTTAAGAAATCTTTTCCATCTCCATCCCCGTACACGTTTTCAGCACCAGCTAGTTTTACTAAACTTCCTACATAGCTACTTTCTGTTGCCACAACATAAGAACCTGGAAGACCCATTAAAATTAATACTTTTGGTGGTTTCTTTCCATGGCGATCTACTTTTAAGTTTTGTTTAAAAGCTTCATATTCTTTATACAATGCTTCAGCTTCTTTTTCACGATGAAACATCTTTCCTAAGTCTTGGATAGATTTATACATTCCATCCACACTTTTTAAATCAACGAAATAAGAAGAAACACCAATTGCATCATATTGTGGTTTTAATTCTCCTTCTAATGAATTTGGAGATAAAACAATGGTTGGATTTAGTGATTTTAATGTTTCCATATCTGGTTGCATAGGAGATCCTAACCCTTTTGCACTTTCATATCTTTTTGGAATTTGATAGTTTTGCGTGTCCGGTCTTCCTATTACACCATCTACATTTAATTGATCTAATATTTCTAAGGTTGCTACCGAAGTAGCAACTATTTTTTGCTCTTCATCTTCTGGCTTTTGCACTGCACAACCACTTACAAGCACAAGTGAAAAAATAAGTGTAAATAATTTGATTTTATGCATGCTTATCCCTTTCTTTTCTTATAGAGAATAACACTAGCACCTGCTACAATTACGATACATCCAATACCAATTCCAATTTTTAAATTCGTATTATCTTTTATACTTTCTTTATTTTCTTTTACTTCTTTGTTAGTATCCGTCTTTGATTCTGTTGGTTTTTTATCTTGATTTAGCTTCTTATTATCGTTTTTTGACGTGTTTTTATCTTCTTTTTTATTTTTCTTATCTTCTTTATCTTTACTAGCTTTCTTATCTGTTTTTTCAGATTTATCTTGTTTAACAATACTATCTGATTTGCTAGGTTTTACAATGGCATTAGATTCTGAAGAAGGTTTTTTAGAAGAACTAGGTTTTTTACTTGGTTTTGAACTTTCTGTTTTATCTGCTGCTTCAGATTTATTATTTTTATGATCAAAATTTCCACGTCCTGGTTTTGCAGAAGCCATATTTAATTTAATAAAGAATTGTACTTCACGTCCCATTGGTTCAACAAACATAATAGGACTAATATAGTTACTAGTTGAGCTAACTTCAAATCGATAATGATTACATGTATCCTGACGAACACAACTTCCTACAAGTTTAATTGGAACTTCTTGGAATTTTTCATAACTATCGCTTGCATGTTTTTGAATTTTTACTTTTACATAACGAACATTAGACATTAAATCTAATCCTAATGTTACATAAGTACGTCCATTGATATGTTCAACTAATACTTCAGGATCGACAATACTATTCGCCATACTATCGCCTAATGCAATATTGGTTCCACCATCAACGGATTCTCCTGTTTCAGGATATGCATAAGAAACAGTACGATTCACTACTTGTGTATTTCCATTCGCATAAATACTAACAAGATTTCCACTAAACAAGAATGATACTATAAGTGCAAATGCAACTCCTACTTTTTTTAACATTCTATTTTTTTTCATAAGACTATTTTGTATTTTATGCCTTTCTTGTACGTCTGTAAATCATAACAATCACAGCTGCAGATACCATTGCCATTGCGAAATATACAAGAGCATTTGAAGTAGTTCCTGTATGTGGAACATTTGATTCAGTAATTTCAGAAGTAGCAGTTGATTCTATTACGTTTGTTTCCGGTTTTACTGTTTCTGGTTTAACTTCAGGTTTTGTTTCCGGTTTTACTGATGGTTTATTTGTTTCTTCAGTATCAATTACTCCAACTTTCTTTAAAGAACTATAGTTAACTTTAATACGAGCAGGAATAAATGCATTTCCCATCATTGCTACATGTGGATTTACTTCTGTTTTAATAAATTCTTCTGTATGAGGTAAAGCAAATTTGAATTCTACTGGATTTCCATCTGCACTTTTTGCAACTACTTCACCATTTTTGAATGCTTTTCCATCAAGATCAAAAATTTTAATTTCTTGTAAGCTTGCTGTAATAGTTCCCATTGTCATTGGTTGTGTGTAGATATGCATAACAGCTTTACCATCTTTAACAAAAATTTTAGCAATTTTCTTTAAAGAACTAGCTGCCATAGATAATTGATCTTTATTCGCATTATATAAAGCTACTTCAACTTCATAGATTGTATTATTTTCTAATTTAACTGTAGGTTCTGCTTTTGCTTCTTCTAAACCATTAATTGCAGTTTCTAATGCAACCGCCATCTCATCAACTCTAACTTGTTCTGCAACATTTAAATCACGAACAATTCCAGCTTTTGCAGCATCTAATGCTTTTACTGATTCTTCTGTATATTTTGATAAATCAGCAGGAATTGTTTTTAATAATTCATCAATTTTTGAATAATTAGCATAAACTTCAGTTTTATTTTGTTCATCTAAATCTAATTGAACAGTAGTTTCATAAGGTTTACCACCATTAATGAAATGGTTCATAAAATCTACAGTTAAAACAATTGGATATTTTCCTTCTTTATCTTTTTCTGGTAAAGTTAATTCTACTAATGTAGGAACTTCATTATCCACAACATTATCTGGATGTCCAAATTCTGGACTTAATTTTCTAACTTCAGTTGCTAATACTTTAGCATCTTTAACTGTTTGAATATTGCATTCATATTTACCGGCACCAAATGCACTCATATCAACAACCATATGCTGTAATTCAATTTTCGCAAGCTTTGTTCCATCCGCTTTTTCAGTAATTTGAACTTTATCCCCAAATGCTTTCGCAAAAGCTTTCGTTACTGCCGGAATTGGTGCTCCGCTTTTTAAATCTTTAACAGGTACTGTATACGTTTTTTCTACCGCATTTTCCTTTGCAGATGCATTTGTTACATTTGTTGAAAACAATGTAAATGCCATACTTGTTGCTAATACAACTTTAAAAAAAGATTTTAATTTATTAAATTTCATATATATACTCCTCTCTGAATAAAATCAAAAAATATTTGTTAGATGAAACTAACAACATTTTTTTAAAAAATACGCTATTACAAGCGTCTCTTTTTTTAACACAGATAGCTTACCATATACTTCTTTTTTTTCTAACTATAAATTTGTCACAAACATGTGACAAATCCCTTTTATTTTTTTATTCATCGAATAATTTACCCCATATTTAGGATACTTTTATTTGTCACTAAAATGCGACAAAATATAAAATTTATAACAAAATAGTAAAAAAAGCAGTTGCTTCTCCTTTCTGATTTTCTCTAGATTCCCAACTCATCTTGCAGCAAACTGTACCATGAAACACCTGTGACATACCTTTTCCCATATTTATAAAATTCAAAACATCTAAAGGTATCGCAAAGGAATCTCCACTTTTTTCTGCATTAATAAATACACCATTATCATAGTATTGAATATGTGTAATTTTACAATGAATAATATCATTTCCATGTTCTACATGATGAATAGAACGTGTAGATCGTAATTGTATAATTCCTTTTTTATCCTTCATTATCAATATACAAGGATGTTCAAATAAATCATCTAAAATTGAAATATTACTTCCATTTTTAATATTTTCTCGATACATAATAAACGGTAATGTATACTCTCCATCCTCCAACATTTGCGATAAAAATAACCCATTAAACTTTCTTTGATTACGTAATTCATACTTCACCCGTACTCTTTTTTCAGAACTACGAATTACCTCCATTGTATTCTCTGAATTATACAATGCCCAAAAATACGCATCATGCTTCGCATTATCAATGCTTACACCCTCATACATCAAATGATTCATAGATACACTAATTTTTTCTTCATACATTTGTGCTACTTGATAACCTACATCCGTTAATTTAGGGTGTCTTACATCACTTCGATCAATTAATCCTTCTTGTTCAAGCTCCATAATAATCCTACTAATTGTTTGTTTTGTAA
Source organism: Longicatena sp. (assembly GCA_020025055.1). GTDB lineage: Bacteria > Bacillota_I > Bacilli_A > Erysipelotrichales > Erysipelotrichaceae > Longicatena_A. Next base: position 190 of record JAHHST010000068.1, on the reverse strand, counting down.
CATCCAACGTACGAGATATCCCTGTTACTGTACACGATTCATCTGGTTGTAAAAATGATAGTAATACTCGTAACCTTAAAATTTTAGATACTTCCAACACATCGACTTCACCTCGTTTTATTTAACTGTTACATTAAAGCATATAATGTTAGTCCAGTCAAACATTTATAGATAGATACACATAAAAAGG
>JAHHST010000067.1 GCA_020025055.1 Longicatena sp. | reverse complement strand
GTTTGGAATTTTATATCCGCTATATAATGAAAAAGTAAATTTTAAGTATGCATTATTGTCTAGCTTTATTTTTACTTTTTCAATAGAAATCCTTCAATTAGTATTGAGTGTTATATTTCAAGCACCGGCATGGTTTTTTGATATAAATGATATATTAGCAAATGTGTTAGGAGGATTTATAGGATATGTTATTTTAAAAATAATAATTAAACCTATGATATCAAAAATAAAAATGAAGTTGTAAAAGCAATAATATAGTTTCTTTAAAAATTTATTTATTAAGAAGTATTTATTTATATTAAAATTATTTAAAACCAATAATTTTTTTTGTATAAGATATTTTATCTGTGAATAGGAATGAAGTTCTATATATAATGAAAATGTGATATGATATGAAATAAGAATAAAGAATTGAGGCGATCAATAATGATAAGTATAATTGTAGCAAGTCATGGAGATTTTGCTAAAGGATTATTGATGTCTGGAGAAATGATTGTAGGACATCAAAAGGATATTCAAGTATGTTGCTTGATGCCAAATGAAGGACCTCATGATTTGAAAAGAAAAATTTTACAGGCAGTATCCAGCTTGTCAAACCAAGATGAAGTCTTATTTTTGGTTGATTTATGGGGAGGAACTCCGTGTAATCAAATTCAAGTGTTGTTAGAAAATCATACTTCTTGGGCTATGATTGCAGGTGTAAATTTACCTATGCTTATTGAAACATTGATGGTAAGAGAAAGTATGGATCATGCAAAAGATTTGATGAAACATATTTTAAGTGTACAAGCGTCAGGAATTCGTTGTATACCTGATATCATCAAGGATACAAAAACTTGTAATCAAGCAATCCACAAAAATAATATAAAGAAAGGTTGTATGGAGTATGTGCTTGCACGAATTGATTCGCGTTTATTACACGGACAAGTAGCAACGAATTGGGTGAAATATTGTCAACCAAATAGAATAATTGTAGTTAGTGATCAAGTTTCTCATGATCAACTTAGAAAGAAAATGATAAAAGAGGCAGCTCCAGTAGGGGTGAAAGCACATGTGATTCCTATTTCTAAAATGATAGAATTGGATCGAGATGATCGTTTTGGTGACACGAGAACTTTATTGTTATTTGAAAATGTAGAAGATGTTGTAAAAGTAGTAGAAGCGGGAGTTCGTATTTCAACGATCAATTTAGGGTCATTAGCTCATTCTAAAGGAAAGATGATTGTTAGTAGTGCAGTTTCTATGGACGAAAAGGATATAGTAGCATTTGAAAAAATAATAAAAAGAGGGATTCAAATTGATGTAAGAAAAGTCCCAAATGATATGCCGGAGAATTTTGAACAAATGTTACAGAAAGCTAAAAGATATTTGAAAGGGGATCGTTTATAATGAGTTTAATTTCTATTGTATGCGTCATGCTTATATCATTTGTTGCAGGTATTGAAGGAATATTGGATGAATTTGAATTTCATCAGCCATTAATTTCTTGTACGTTAATTGGAATGGTTACAGGACATTTGAAAGAAGGAATTGTGTTAGGGGGTTCTTTGCAGTTGATTGCTTTAGGATGGGCGAATTTAGGTGCTAGTGTTGCACCAGATGTCTGTCTTGCATCCATTATTTCAGCTATTTTAATGGTGCATGGTTTATCTAGTGATATAAAAACAAGTTATGTGATTGCATTTAGTATTGCGATTGCTATTCCATTATCATTAATAGGTTTATCATTAACAAAAATGTGTCGTAACTTAGCGGTTCGATTAGTTCATAATATGGATATTACTTATCATGTTGCTAAGTATCATGTGATAGGAATTTGTATGCAAGGATTACGTGTGTTATTGCCTGCATTTATTTTAGTAATGATTCCTTCCACGTGGGTATGTGCTATTTTAAATGTAATACCGATTGAGTTATTTAAAGGTCTTGTTATAGGTTCAAGAGTTGTTTGTGTTGTAGGTTTTGCGATTGTAGCGAATGTGTTAGCATCGAAACAATCATGGCCATTTTTTATCATTGGGTTTGCTCTTGCCTGTATACCTGGAATTCCAATGATTATGTTATGCTTTATAGGCTTTGCTCTTATGTGGATTGTCATGTTACAAAAAAATGCAATAGGATCAAAAAAAGAAAACAAGGAAGATCCTTTAGGTGACATCATTGATGATTATGAATAGGGAGGGGCATCGTATGAAAAAGTTAAGCAAGTTAAATCGTTTACATGTATGTTTTAATCATCAATTTTTACAAGGGTCTTGGAATTTTGAACGTATGCAGAATGGTGGATGGTGTTTTGCTATCTTACCTGCATTAAAACAATTATTTCCAGATAATGTAGAATACAATGAAGCAATCAAACGTCATTTAGAATTTTATAATACACATCCGTATGTATCTGCACCTATTTTAGGAATTGTTTTATCTATGGAAGAGGCTAGAGCAAATGGTGAAAAGATAACGGATGCGGATTTACATGATATTAAGGTAGGATTAATGGGGCCGTTAGCTGGTGTTGGAGATCCAGTATTCTGGTTTACATTACGTCCAATATTAGCAGCGGTTTGTGCGTCATTAGCTTTGTCTGGAAATATTTTAGGACCAATATTATTCTTTGCTTTGTGGAACATAATACGATTTGCTTTTTTGTGGGTTACACAAGAAATGGGATATAAAAAAGGAATTTCATTAATATCGGATTTATCCGATGACTTATTAAAAAATGTAGCATTAGGTGCATCGATGGTAGGAATGTTTGTGATTGGAATTTTAGTACAACAATGGGTACGTATTCATATTTCAGGTATTCAATTAGAATTAAATACAATCCTTCCTGGCTTTGTAGGACTGATAATATTTTTTATTTGTACAAAATTGTTGAAAAAAGGAATGTCTCCAGTACTGTTAATTATAGTATTGTTTTTGATTTGCATGCTTTTAGAAATGGCAGGAATTCTAGTCATTTAATGAAATATAGAGATAGAATTAGATGATTTTTTTATAGGTTATTGTGATTTTTATTTAAAATTGGTATAATTTAACGCAGGGAGTGATTCTATGAATAAAATAGCATTAATGTGTGATTCAAGCGCAGATATCACGAAACAACAAGCGGAAGAATTAGATATTCATGTCGTTCGTATGCCTATCACAATCAATGGAAAAGAATATATTGAAGAAGAAACTATATTTGATGAAGATGTGATTCGTGCTTTAAAAAATGAAGAACAAGTAAAGACTGCACAACCCATTATTGGAGACTTAACAAAAATGTGGGATGCATTACTTGAGACATATGATGAAGTTTTTTATTTGCCATTATCTAGAGAATTAAGTGGCACTTGTAATGTAGCTATCAATCTTGCAAAAGCATATGATGGTAGAGTAACAGTTGTTGATAGTACATTTGTATGTTATCCGGTTATAGATGTATTATTAATGGCAAGAGAAATGTTTAAAAAGGGTTATACAACAGCTCAAGTAAAAGAGAAAATTGAAACAGAAGGCGAATTATATGCTGTATTAATTCCAGAAAATTTGACAACTTTGAAAAATGGAGGAAGAATTTCTCCAGCTGCAGCATCTATAGCAGGTCTTTTGAAGATACAACCTCTTCTATCAGTTGAACAAGGTGCAATTGATTTAATTGACAAAGTTAGAACTCTGAAACGAGCATATAAAGAAGGAATCGCACATATTACAAAAGATGTAAATCCAGAGGATTATCTTTGGATGATTATTGATGCAGATAATCGTAGTGTCAGTGATGAATTAAAAGTATATTTAGAAGAAACTATTCATCAGCCAGTTGAACAGCATCAGTTTAAGTCTGTAATTATGTCACATACAGGTCCTGGAACAATTGGGTTTGGTAGAATTCGAAAAATCAAATATTAAAAAAGTAAGTGATTTGTATACATCGCTTACTTTTTTTCTTGATATGATTGAAATATAGATTGGTAACGTTGGTTATTCCTTAATCATTTTCTTTATTCCGTCTGTAAATAATAAATAATAATCAGAAGCTTTATAGAGTGTTTTTACATCATCATTTGGTAAAAGGGAATCATCATAGACCCAAATGGCTTCTGCGTGAATACCTTTGTCTTTTTCTAATTGATTAAGTAGCTTTACACCATCTTGATAGGACATTGTAAATAACGTAGTAGATAACATGTCGGCAATCCCACTATCTTTTGTGATTACTGTAACACTTCTACAATATCTTGCAGGCATTAAGGTAGAGGGATCGATGATATGATGCATGAGTTTTCCATCATATTCAAAATATCTTTGATAATCACCACTTGTTACAAAAGATGTGGAATCGTTGATGGATAATGAAATTAAGGATTTTGTTGATAGTTGTTTGTGATCAGGAATTTGTAGCCCAACGCTCCATGGCTTATGATTTGGTTTGTCACCAATTAAACGTACATTACCCCCTGCATTAATAATGGCGTGTTCTAAACCAGCATCTTCGAGTTTGGAAGCTATTTTTTCAACAGCATAACCTTTTGCAATAGCACCAACATCTAATTGCGTGTTTTTATCTTTAATAAATACTGTATTATTTTTTTTATTAAGTTCAACATGCTCCCATCCAGTATGTGCGTTTGCTTTTTTTAAATCACTCATAGATGGTAATGCAACATCATTTGCGTTTTTTTCTGCTTGTGTTCTTGCATCATGCCATATATTTAACACAGAACCCATTGTGATTGAAAATTGATGGTGACTGATGTCATCATATTCTTTTGCTAAAGAAAGAAGATTAAAAATTTCTTGATTGACTTTCACGGGTTCTTTTCCGGCATGATCGTTGATTGTTTTTATATTATTGATATTATCATAGGAATGATATTTATCGAATAATTTGTCGTAGTATTTAAAGTCTTTTTTTAAGATTGATTCGTAAGATTGAAACGTTGCTTCATCCTTTGTATATGCAGTAAACGTTATAACGGTATCAAAACCTAAAGTTGTAGACGTCATTGAAAATTGCTGTAATTCTTTTTTTTGTGTAGAACAACCGCTTAATAGTGTAACGGATAAAAAAGAATATAATAAAGTTTTCTTTAATTTCATAATGTCTCCTTTTATAATTCTGCTTCGATAATTGTATCGAAGGGAATTGCTTTTATTTCACGAATCATTTCTTGCTTTTTTTCTTCAAAATGTTCTTGTTGAGTTTTATAACATTTTGCATGATTCTCAAATAGATTTAATAGTTGTTGAGCAGTAATTGTTTTATTAATACAGTTACTATTCTTCCAATTAATAGTGATGTTAAACATACCATTATCATTTAAATATACAAAACCTAGCTCCGTTATTGCCAAAGGAACACAAAAACTCATTATGGTTGTATTTTTAAAAACTTCTTGTATTTTCATGATACACACCTCTTGTTCATAGGACTTATTATATACGAAAAAAAAATACATGCAATGATTTTTATAAGGAGAATTAGAAGATATTGGATATTTATAAATGAAATTTACAAAAATATTTTATTTCATGATAAAAGGGGAAAGAAAATAAGAAAAAACCTTTATGTCATAATTCGAAAATGCTATACTATATGAGTAGAATTTTGGGATTATTACTAGAGTATGCATAGAGTAATAAGCAGAAAGGAAAGGTGACGATGATGTCGTTGTTTAAAGGTGCGATGCGTCAGCATATTGATGGTCACAAAGAGTTAACAGAGCATGAAGAGGTATTACAACTAAATGCGAATGAAAGCGTTTATATTCCATTGATATCTGGGCCTAGCACAAATTTAGATGTGCTTGTCAAAGAGGGCGACAAGGTATGTGTAGGAACAAAGATTGCAATTTGTAACGAACGTAATATCGTTCCAATTTTTGCAAGTGTTTCTGGTACAGTCAAGGGTATTGAAAAGCGAATGCATTCTTCATTAAAACCAGTAAATCATTTAGTGATTGAAAATGATGGAGAATACAAAAAAGTACAATCTTTTGAACCACTGGATTATACAAAAGCGGATCGTACTACATTAATTGATTTTATGATGAATGCAGGAATTGTTGGATTAGGTGGTGCAGGATTTCCAGCATACATTAAATATAAGTTTGCAAAAAATGTTGAAAAACTTATTATTAATGCAGTAGAATGCGAACCATTTATTACAGCGGATTACAAAATGATTCAATTACATAAAGAAGAATTTATTACAGGAATCATGGCTATGAAAAAAATGGCTGAAGCAAACGAGGTTGTAATCGCTATCAAGAAAGCGCATACAGACTTAATTAAATTTTGTCAAGAAATTTTTAATGGATATGAAGGTGTTAATGTTGCAGCAGTCCCAGATGTTTATCCAATGGGATGGGAGCGAGTTTTGGTTCGTGAATTAATGCATAAAGAGTATGAAAAATTACCAGGAGAAGTTGGGGCAATTGTAAACAATGCAACAACAGCAATTGCTTTTGGTAATGCATTGCTTCACGGAGAAGGAATTGTTTCGAAAACATTAACGATTTCAGGAAATGCAGTAAAGAAACCCCAAAATGTGACGGTTCCAGTAGGAATGCCAGTGAATGAAATTATTGAAGCGTGTGGTGGTTGTACATGTGAAGATGTAAAATTAATCGCAGGTGGACCGATGATGGGAAAAACAATTGTAAATGATAAGTTTGTTGTTGATCGTAATATGAATGCAATTACAGTTTTAGCTAATCAAGTATTTGATAGTGTGGCATGTTTACGTTGTGGTAAATGTAGTGATCATTGCCCTGCTGGATTACAACCTGTAAGAATTGCACAGGCGGTTAAGACAAAGGACAAAAATGCAATGGAAAAATTGTGTGCAAATGAATGTATTGAATGTGGTCTTTGTACATATATTTGCCCATCTCGTTTAAATGTAACAGAAAATGTGCGTATAGCAAAACGTCAGCTTATGATGGCGAAAAAGTAAGGAGGATTTAGGATGAAATTTACATTTAATGCATCACCTAACTTGCGCCAAAGTCAAAGCACGAAACAAATTATGTTAGAATTGACGATTGCATTGTTAGCGGTGTTTGGATTTTCGTTAGTGTATTATAATAGTGTCTTTGGAGTTTCTTATGTGATGCAAGAAATAAAATTAATGTTACTTTCTATTTTAGTGGCAATGATTACTGAAGTTGCATTTGCATTTTTTACAAAAAAAGATAATGCATTTAATTTGGATTATGTGAAAACATTTTTAGGTGGATCATTTGGTTGGGTTACAGCAATTATTTTGACATTAATGTGCCCAATAAGTATTCCACCATATGCACTTGCTGTAGCAACATTCTTTTCTATTTTCTTCGCAAAATTAGTTTTTGGGGGATTTGGAAATAATATTTTTAATCCAGCTGCAGTTGGTAGAGCAGTAATTTTTGCTGCATTTATGGGAGCTGCAACAGATGTAGTAACTGGTGCTACTCCTACTGGCGTAATTGCATCCGAATATAATTGGTTGGTTGTAAATCCTGAAATGATTCATCAAATGATGAATGAAATAGGTGGTATTTCTACATTGTTTACAGGATGGTATCCTGGCGCAATGGGAGAAACAAGTGCAGTAGTTATATTGATTATTGGAGCAATCCTTGCATATCGACAAGTAATTGATTGGAGAGTTCCAGTCGTTTATTTAGGAAGCATTTTTGTGTTAACAGCTGGTGTTGCACTTATGCGTGGTGTTGGTGATTTTAATGGATTACCTGGATTTATTTGGTATCCATTAGTACATGTATTAACTGGTGGTGTTGTTTTTGGAGCTGTATTTATGTTAACGGATCCTGTAACTTCACCAACAAGCGCACAAGGACGTTGTATCTTTGCTTTAGGTGCAGCCATTTTTACAGTACTAATTCGTATAAAAGCAAATCTTCCTGAAGGTTGTTTATATTCTATTTTACTAATGAATATGTTGACACCAATGATTGAAAAAGGATTAGAAGGTAAGCAATTGGCTTTACGTAAAAAAGCAACAATTATTTTTAGTGTAGTTGCACTTGTTGGATTAGGAAGCGTATTGCTTGCAGGAAGTGTTATTGAAGCAAAAGAACCTGCTCCAAAAGTATTTATTAATACATCAGATAAAGATGTGAAT
>JAHHST010000066.1 GCA_020025055.1 Longicatena sp. | reverse complement strand
ATTATATTAAAATTTTATGTATATCTGTGATTGGCTTTTCTTTGCTTGGACTATAATCCGTTAGATATTCAATAACTAAATTTGTCAAATAAGTAGGTGTAGATGCTCCTGATGTAATTGCAACACAATCTACATCTTTTAATTGTTCATCACAAATATCATGAACATCATCTATTAAATAAACTTTATGAATTCCTTTTTCTTTAGCAATTTGTGCAAGTCGATTAGAATTATTTGAATGTTTATCACCAACGACATATAGTAAATCAATCTTTGTTTGATCTAAGTCAGCGATTGCTTGTTGTCGGATACGAGTAGCATTACAGATTTCTTCACTAAATAAAGCTGATGGATAAAGCTCTTTGATACGTTTGAATATATTGTTAATATCAAAAATAGACATCGTTGTTTGATTTGTCACAAAAATTTTTGATGAAGATAAAGAGAGAGTATCTAAATCGTTCGTATTTGTAATTAAATGTACATGATTACTTAAAGATGTGATTGCTTCGGCTTCTGGATGATGTTCTTTTCCAATATATAAAATTTCATAATTTTGATGCAACATATCAATAACTAGTTCTTGTGTTTTAACAACATCGGGGCAACTTGCATCAATGCCAATCAATCCAAGGTCACTAGCTTTTTTCTTGACTGCTGGTGATACACCATGTGCTGTAAAGATAACAACACTTCCAGTAGGTATTTGATCAAGTAATTCCATTCTAGTTTTCATTTTATCATCAATTGTATGAATGTTTAATTCGTTTAAGGCTTGCATAACAAACTGATTGTGAACTAACATTCCTAATACATAAATTTCTTTGTCTGGATACTGTTGAGCTGTTTTACGTGCAAGCGTAATTGCTCTAGTAACACCTTTGCAATATCCTCTAGGGGTAACTTTAATAATTTCCATAGATAAAACCTCCATTTCATATTATATATGTTTTCATAAAAGAAAGATAGGAATTTGTATGGATTTTAGGTATAATATGAAAGAAAGCATATATTTTTATTTACATAAAAAAGGAATTATGTATAATAAAAGAGCTACTTGCAAGAATGGAGGAGCCTTATGAGTAAATATCGTGATTATATGTTTCGTGAAAACACGAAAAAATTTATAGAATTAGAACATTTTATTGAACCTACGCCAATTCAAAAAGCAGTTATACCAATGGCATGCAAAGGTAAAGATATTATAGGTATATCAGCAACTGGTACTGGTAAAACACATGCTTTTTTAATTCCAATTATGGAAAAAGTAGATAGCTCAAAAGATTGTATTCAAGCAGTCATTACTGCACCAACAAGAGAACTTGCATTACAAATTTATAATCGTTGTGAAAAAATGAGTATTGCAGATCCTAGTTTAAGAATTCGCTTAATTACTGGTGGAATCGAAAAGACAAGAATGATTGATCAATTAAAAGTTCAACCACATATCGTTGTTGGAACACCAGGACGTATTAAAGATTTGTTCTTAAATGAACAGGCATTACGTGTAGATACTGCAGACATGATGATTGTAGATGAAGCAGATATGACATTAGAATTTGGTTTTTTAGAAGATGTTGATGCAATTGCAGGAAAAATGCGTAAAGATTTACAGATGATGAGTTTTTCAGCTACAATCCCACATGAATTACGTTTGTTTTTGAAAAAATATATGAGTCATCCGCAAACAATCCAAATTGAAAATGCGAATAATTTCCATCCAAAAATTGAACATATTCTTGTTCCAATTCAACATAAAACATATGCAGAAAAGGTACTAGATATTTTGCCTACATTTAAACCATATGTCTGTTTGATTTTTGCGAACACAAGAGGGGAAGCAGCAACTGTTGCCTCTATGATGCGCGATGAAGGATATGGAGTCATCGAATTACATGGAGATTTAACACCAAGAGAACGTACAAAAGCTATGAAGGAATTAGCTAATATTCAAAAATCATACGTTGTTGCAACAGATATTGCAGCACGTGGAATTGATATTGAAGGAATTTCGCATGTTATTTCTATGGGATTCCCTAAAGATTTAGATTACTACATTCATCGTAGTGGACGTACAGGTCGTGCAGGGCATGAAGGTGTATGCTATGCATTATATGATAAAAAAGAAGATAGTTCGATTCGTCATTTAGAAACAAGAGGAATTCATTTTGAACACCGTAATCTTAAAAATGGAAATTGGGTAGACTTAGAACCATTACATAAGAAAAAGACAAAAAAAGATGATCCATTAGAAAAAGAGATTGCAAAAATTGTTACGAAAAAGAAAAAGCAGGTAAAACCCGGATATAAGAAGAAACGTAAAGAAGAAGTTGAAAAATTAAAACGTCGTGCAAAACGTGCATTAATTCAAGAAGATATTAAACGTCAAAAGAAAGAAAGAGCAAAACAAAAAGCAATAGAAAAGAGAAGCGAACAATGAAAATAGGATCTCATGTATCAATGAGTGCCCCTAAGTATGTCTTAGGGGCTGTAGAAGAAGCTCTTTCTTATAATGCAAATGCATTAATGCTTTATACAGGAGCACCGCAAAACACAAAAAGAAAACCTATGAATCAGCTAAAAATTAAAGAAGCGCTTGAGCTTATGGAAGAAAATGGCATTGAGAAAAGTAGCATCATTGTTCATGCTCCATATATTATTAATCTTGCAAATTGCTTTAAAACAGAAACGTTTGAACTAGGTGTTGATTTCTTAAAACAAGAAATTGAACGTGTAAAAGAATTAGAGGCAACAATTCTAGTTTTACATCCTGGAAGTCATGTAAAAGCTGGTGAGGAAAAAGGTTTAGAAAAAATTGTTGAAGGATTAAACTTAGCAATGGAAAATATTGGAGATGTGCAAATTGCAATTGAAACGATGGCTGGAAAGGGTAGTGAAATTGGTTATGATTTTCACCATATTCGTTATTTAATTGATCATGTAAAATATTCAGATCATATTAAAGTTTGCATGGATACATGTCATCTTCATGATGCAGGTTTTGATTTAACAGATTTTGATGCTATATTAGATTCTTTTGATGAAATTGTTGGTTTGGATCGTTTGGTATGTATGCATATTAACGATTCTAAAAATGTTAGAGGTGCAAGGAAAGATAGACATGCAAATATTGGATTTGGTGAAATAGGATTTGATGTTTTAAATCAGATTGTACATAATAATCGAGTAAAAGATGTCGTAAAAATTTTAGAAACACCGTTTGTTAATGGACATGCTCCTTATAAATATGAAATAGAAATGTTTAGAAAAAGTACTTTTGACCCTACGTTAGTTGAAAAATTAGAAAACTTATAAAAGAAAAGGACGAAATCCAATATGATATAAAATCAATGGATTCGTCCTTTTTATATTTTATTGATTCGAATGTTGTTTTTCAAATTCTAATATTTCTTTTTTTAGACGATCAACAATTTGCTCTTGTGGAAGCTTTTCAATAATTTTTCCTTTTTTGATCAATAGACCTTCGTTTTTTCCGCCAGCAATTGCAATATCAGCATGTTTTGCTTCTCCTGGACCATTTACTGCACATCCCATGATTGCAACAGTTATATCGCAGTGAACAGTGTTTAAAAATGCTTCGATTTCATCTACAACAGGTAACATGTTCCATGCTGTTCTACCACATGTTGGACATGCAATTAAATTTGGAACATTTTTAATCAATCCGCAGCATTTTAATAATTGTTTAACAATAGTGATTTCATTTGCAGGATTTCCATTTACACTAATGCGAATTGTATCACCAATACCTTCATTTAATAAAGTTCCTAATGCCATACTACTTTTTATAGCACTTCCCATAAATGTTCCAGCTTCAGTTACTCCCAAATGTAGAGGATAAGGGAAAGTTTTACTGGCCAAGCGATAGGCTTCAATGCATAGTAATGGATCACTTGATTTAAATGATAAACAAATGTCATGAAAATCTAATTCTTCTAGCATAGAGATATGACGTTTCGCACTTTCCATCATTCCTTCAGCAGTAGGTTTTCCATATTTATCATGAATATCTTTTTCCATGGATCCACTATTGATTCCAATACGAATAGGAACATGGTGTTCTTTACAAACTTTAACAACTGCTTGTACTTTTTCTTTTCCACCAATATTTCCAGGATTTAAACGAATTTTATCAATTCCGTTTTCAACAGCTGCAATTGCAATTCGATAATCATAATGAATATCAGCAACTAAAGGAATATGGGTACGTTTTTTGATTTCTTTAATAGCTTTTGCATCTTCTTCATCAATGACAGCTAAACGAATTAATTCACAGCCACATTCTTCTAATTTTAAAATTTGTTGAACTGTTTTTTCTACATCTTTTGTACGTGTATTACACATGCTCTGGATAACAACATGGTCTGTTCCACCAATGGTTAAATCACGAACATGAATGCTTCTTGTTTCTGTACGTTTCATAAGTAATCACTCCTCTAAATAATATTATAAACATTTCTGTATTTTTTTACAATTAAAGGATTTTAGGTAATGAAAAAAAGCAAATGTTATTTTCTATTTTATATTCACTTTTTCGTCTTAACGAATGTGGTATAGGGAAAGAGAGGCTAGGGATATAATATTGATTAAATAGGTATTTTAAAGTATAATAAAAGTCAATTGGAGGTGTTATTCATGATTCGTAATCCGTTTCGTGACCTTGACCATAAAAAATTAACCCGTAGTTCTGATGTTTTACAGAAACAGAACGATTATTATAAAATAGTGAATAGACGAATTGTAATATTTGGTATTATAATTAGTATTCTATTTCTAAGTGTATTTTTCAAATTAACGTTGTTACAGACACGTGATTATGATAAATACTCATTAAAATTAGCAAATATTTCATCTAGTAAGCAAATTTCGCAACCACCACGTGGTGAAATTTATGATCGTAATGGAAAAATTATTGTAAAAACGGTATCTGCACATAATATTACTTATTTTCCACCATCAAATACAACAGATGATGAAAAGTGGGAATTAGCGCAAAAATTTTCTAGAACTTTTGAAGTAAAAGATGATTTTTTAAGTAAATCTGATTTACAGGATATGTATTTGTATTTATATCGTGATTCACATGGAAAAAAGGATACAAGCGGAAATCATTTATTAACAGAAAATGAATTAAAAGGAAAATTAAAATCCGAAGAAAAAGATAAATTAGTTCGTTCTAGAATTACGGAACAAATGATTAATTCTATTGCTTCTAAGAGGGAGAAAAAAGCATATAGCGTTTATTTAGCAATGAATCGACCTCCAGCAGATACTGTTAAAGTAATTATAGAAGATGCATCTGATGAAGATGTTGCTTATTTATTAGAACATAAACACCAATTCGAAGGCTTTGATGTTGATTTTAGTTCTTGGAAAAGAGAGTATCCTTATAAAGATACTTTGCGCGATGTATTAGGTTCAGTTTCTTCATCAAACCAAGGGATTCCATTGGAAGAACAAGACTATTATAATGCTTTAGGATATCCTTTAAATAGCCGTGTTGGAACAAGTGGGTTAGAAAAAGAATATGAAAGTCTTTTAAGTGGAAGCTTTAAAACTGAGGAAATGCAAACAACAAGTGATGGAGAAGTTAATACAAATGAATTAACTTCAGGTAAAAAAGGATATAACCTACATTTAACTATTGATATTGATTTACAAGTGGCATTAGATAAAATTATGACAGATGTTATTAAACGATATGCTGGAACAAAAGATCGTGAAGCATTTAATCAAGCATTTGTCACATTGATTGATCCAAATACTGGTGAAGTTCTGGCGATGAGTGGAGCTATAAAAAACGAAGATAAAGATGTTTATAAGTTCGCAAGTGGTAATTATTTAAACAATTATCCAGTTGGTTCAGCAGTAAAAGGTGCTACTGTATATATGGTATTAAATGAAGGTGTTATTACTCCTAAAGAAACAGTTATGGATGAAAAAATGAATATCGCTGGAGATGTGATTGGTTCTTATCAAAACTATGGTCCTGTAGATGCTGAAAAAGCACTTGCAGTTTCTAGTAACGTATATATGTGGCAATCAATTATTAAACTTGCAGGTGGAGTATATAAATATGGACAACCATTACAAGTAAGTCAACAACAAACAAATAAGACACTTGAATTAATGCGTCATTATTATTCAATGTTTGGCTTAGGAACAAAAACTGGAATTGATGTACCAAATGAAGCGTTAGGTGTTACCGGATATACACAAACAGCGGGTAACTTATTAGACTACTCTATTGGACAGTATGATACTTATTCTCCAATCCAATTAGCACAATATGTTTCAACAGTTGCGAATGGAGGTAAAAAGCTTCAACCAAAATTAGTTAACTATGCTACAGAAGTAAACAGTGACTATGTTGTATATCAAAATAAAACAAAAACACAATCTGTTATTGAAGGAAATCTAGATTATCTAAAAGTTGTTAAAAATGGATTTAGAGAATGTGTTGCGACAAATCATTGCGGAGTAAGTCTTAATGCTTTAGATAAAGATGTTGCGGCAAAAACAGGTACAGCACAAACAGAAATATGGAAAGATGGTTCGATACATAAATATACAAATGCAACGATTATTGGATTTGCACCTTACGATAAACCAAAGATTGCATTTACCGCAAGTGCTCCTACATCAGCAGATGATACGCATGATTTAGCTGCAAATATATGTGTTACTGAGATTATTCCTCGTGTTTTAGAGGAATATTTCAAAAAGTATAATTAAAATGTAAAAAGTATTAGCATTATTTTTTACTTTATGATATAATTTTCTAGCAAAGTACGAGGAGGGACAACATGAGAGATAGAATCACTTTCAAATGTTCTGAATGTGGAGAAGAAAACTACATTGGAACACGTAATAAACGTAAAAATCCAGAACGTATGCAGATTCAGAAATACTGCCCACGTTGTAACAAAAAAACTTTACATAAGGAGAAAAAATAAGAAGGGCCGACTAAGGTCTTTTTTATTAGTGAAAAGCTATGAAAAAAATAGAAACGTTCGTTTTAGGAATGGTACAAGTAAACACATATCTACTATGGAATGATAATCATGTGTTAATTATTGATCCAGGTAGTAAGTCACCACGTTTACAAGAATCCATTGATAGTAATAATGGTATTGTTGATGGGATAGTTTTAACACATGCTCATTTTGATCATATTGCTGGTGTAGATGCACTGGTAAAAAAATTTAACTGTCCACTTTATATGAATGACTTAGATGTTCCACTTTTAACAGATCCAAAATTGAATTTTTCAATTGGAACGGATGTGATTGTGAAAACAAAGCCACATATCTTATCTCCAGGGAAGCATACAATTGGTAAGTTCGATTTTGAATTTATTGATGCTCCAGGTCATAGTGAAGGTTGTAGTATGATTTTATGGGATCATAATTTATTTTGTGGAGATGTATTATTTCAAGGAAGTATCGGACGTACAGATTTAGTAACAAGTTCCAATACAAAGATGATGCAAAGTCTACAAAAAATCAAACAAATGGATCCTAGTCTACATGTATATCCAGGGCATGGACCTGATACAACATTAAAAAATGAATTATTATACAATCCATATTTACAATAACAGCTATGTGAAAGCAAAACTTTAGACTGCTAATATATTTGGCAGTCTTTTTTATATTTTTTTGTGTAACAATTTAAAAACTCATATAAGTCACAAAATCAAAGTGTTTCTATCGTTTATTCTATATCACGATATGATAACAATATCATATCTTTTTTACGTTTCTTATAAATTAGAAGCGTATATAGAAGATGGAAGGTGATAATTTGAAAGAGCAATTTGAAGAATTAATACATATTGCATTGTTAAAGAAAGCTACAGATATTCATTTTGTATATGACTATCAAAATATAAACGCTACCATTCGAAATAATGAAGGAATCATACCTTTATACTCATCAATTATTAATGAAAGACTATTTAATTATATTAAATTTATATCTAACCTGGATATGGGACTAGGTAAGACTTCACAAAGTGGTAGTTTCCCGTATATATTTAATGGACAAATGATTCAATTTCGTTTTTCTTTATTATCTACTCCCAAAAAACAAACCGGAGTTTTACGTATATTGAACAATTATCAAAATTTAACCATTGATAATCTTACTGATATTCAATTACAAACGACCATCTTTCATAAATGGTGTCAAAAAAGTGCTGGTTTAATTATTCTAAGTGGAGCAACAGG
>JAHHST010000065.1 GCA_020025055.1 Longicatena sp. | reverse complement strand
TTTAGATATTGAATTAGAAAATGAAAATGGAATAGAGATTGGATTAGAGTTAAGAAAACAATACGATAAACTTCACATTATTATCACGTCTTCCTTTACCAAATATTTAGTAGATGGATATAAAATAAGAGCAGATCGATATTTTCTAAAACCAGTTCATGAGAATGAATTTTATGTTGAATTTGATACACTTTTTAAACAATATAAAAAAGAACATGCCTATATCATTAATCATAAATTATGTAATTATAAATTATATATAGAAGAAATTCTATATGTGGAATATTTAGATCGTAAAACTTACGTACATATTAAAAATAAAGAAACATTGATAACTTCTTATCCACTGAATTACTGGATGGAACAATTAAAAGAATAAACATTTTCTCGTATATATAAATCAATTATTGTTAATATGAATGCAATTTATACGTATGATGATCAAAAAGTTATTTTGAACAATCATGAAATATTACCCTTATCAAGACATTATAAAAAACAGTTTCAGCAACAATATTTATCCTTTTTACAAGGAGGAATGTAAATGTGTATTATTAGTTTTTTACTTCTTTGTCATATTTCACTTATGATGTATTCATGTTTTTCATTTCGTACAAAAAATATTTTTTATAATATAGGAATATTTTTATGTACATATCTTTTCACAACACTTATGCTTATGAATGGTATATCAATTTTTTCAATGATTGGAGTTATCATATTTTATTGCGCTTATATTTATATGATGTTTCAATGGAATAAGAAACAAGCATATGTATTAGGTATTCCAATACTTATTGTTGGAATTGCGTATGCGATTCAATATAGTTTAAGAATTACAAATCAATTAGAAATGACACAAGAACAAATTTATTTGATACAATTAAGTATTCTTTTAGGAGCGTCCATAGCGATGTTATTGATTTTTGTATGTTTTATGAAACTTGCTAAACAGAATATTTTGAATCGATTTACGGTATTGATTATGATAGCATGTATCTTTCCAATGTTTTTTATATTTGAAGTAAGTTGTGTTCAAACACAACTATGTCATAATAATATAAATATGTATATATCGATTATGGGAATATTAATATCCAATTATTTTATTTTATATATTTTATATAAGATATATATGTTTTCAAATACAAAAGATGAGTTGCAGTTAAGTAAAAATAGAGAAGAATCATTGATGATGAAGTATACATCAATGAAGCAGCATTATCAAAATCAATTTGAATTTATTCATCGGTTATTACATCAATGTAATGTGATTAATTCTTATATGGAAAAGCAGGAATATGGGAATGTGGATAAAGAATTACATAGTTTATATGAGGATACTTTTACACAATTTAATTTATTATATTCAAATTCAGTTATTTTAAATTATATGATTGCGGAAAAAATGGATCTTATTAAGGAAAATAATATTTGTATACGCACAACAATTGAACATAATGACTTTCATTTTCTTACATTAGCACAACAAACGGAGTTATTTGAATTATTACTTCAATATGCAATTGAAGAAGTAAAAAAGATAAAAGAACAAAGAATAATTATTTGGAAAACAAAAAAGAGAAATAATCAAATTTTACTACAATGTAGTTTTTCAAGTAATCCAGCAAAAATAGATCAAACATTATGTGAAAATATCATAAGAATCATCGATCCAGTCAAGGTTCAACCATTTATTTCTTATGATGAAGATACTTATTTATATAAAATATTAATTGTATTTTCTTTATAAAACCACTTGTACATAAAATAGAACCTCTTATGCAAGTTGCGTAGTAATAAAATAAAAAAATGATAAACTAAAAGTAGAAAAAAGATATAGGAGGTATAAATATGAAAAAGAAAAAGTGGTTAATAGTAACGAATAAGTGGACGTATTTATGGTTGTTAAGTATTCCTGTTGGAACGATCAAAATGATTTTTGATTATCAAGCGACAATGATGATTAAGAATCCCAATCTTGTACAATTTTTATATGATTCGATTATTTCATTATTCATTATCATTATTGGAATTATCATATTTATTAAAATGAACACATACTCTCATTGGATGAATCCAAATCATCCAAAATCGTAAAGAAGTACGCAGAAATTAAAAGTATTCCTTCTTCATAAGAAATAAAAAAATAGATAATTATATCGATTTCCAAAAGTATAATGATTAGGAAATCGATATTTTTTATGGCAAACGATAGTTTTGGATTGCTATGAAAAAAAGATGCTTGATAAAATAAAAAAAGCCACTTTCGTGACTTTCATATTTATATGGCTGGGGTAGTTGGATTCGAACCAACGAAATGCCAGATTCAGAGTCTGGTGCCTTACCGCTTGGCGATACCCCAATGTTCAATAACAAAATCATTTTACTACAATTCAAGTATTTGTCAATATACAAATATGTGAAAAAAAGCTAAAATTTTGCAAAAAATAAGATAAAAACTAAAAATTCGTTGCTATTGTCTTTTCTTTATTATATTATTAGTATGCTATGAAAGGGTGAATATATTTATGAGTAAAATTAGAACAAGATTTGCACCAAGCCCTACAGGTTACATGCATATCGGTAACTTAAGAACAGCATTGTTTGAATATTTAATTGCAAAACACGAAGATGGGGATTTTATTCTTCGTATTGAGGATACAGATCAAGAACGTTATGTAGAGGGTGCTGTAGATATTATTTATGATACAATGAAAGAAGTTGGATTGAATCATGATGAAGGACCAGATATCGGTGGTGATTTTGGACCTTATGTACAATCTGAACGTTTACCAATGTATAAAAAATATGCAGATGAATTAGTTGATTTAGGTGGAGCACATTATTGCTTCTGTAGTGAAGAAGAAATTGAAAAACAACGTAAAGAAGCAGAAAGTTTAGGTATTTCATTTAAATTTGATGATCCATGTAAACATATTTCAAAAGAAGAAGCGAGAGAACGTATTGCAAATGGAGAACAATATGTAGTACGTCAAACGATTAAACATGGTGGAGAAACATACTTTGATGATGAAGTTTATGGAAGAATCGAAGTTGATAATAGTATTCTAGATGAAAGTATTTTATTAAAATCTGATGGATACCCAACTTACAATTTTGCGAATATCATCGATGATCATCAAATGGGAATTACCCATGTAGTACGTGGAAATGAATATTTATCATCTACTCCAAAATATAATTTAGTTTATCAATCTTATGGATGGAAAATTCCTACCTATGTTCACGTTCCACCAGTAATGAAAGATGAACAACATAAATTAAGTAAACGTAATGGAGATGCAAGTTTCCAAGATTTAGTTAAAAAAGGGTATTTACCTGAAGCAATTTTAAATTATATTGCTTTACTTGGATGGGCTCCTGAAACAGAACAAGAAATTTATACATTAGATGAATTAGTAAAAGTATTTGATATTAAACGTATTTCTAAATCACCAGCAATTTTCGATATTGATAAATTGACTTGGATGAATGGTGTGTATTTACGTAATATGAGTATTGAAAAATTCTGTGAATTAGCAACTCCATATATTGAACAAAGTGTTCATCGCCCAGTGGATATGATTGCTGTAGCTAAAATCTTACAACCTCGTACAGATATTTTAACTACGATTCCAGAAAGTGTTGATTTTATTGATGAATTACCTGAATATGATAATGCAATGTATATTCATAAGAAAATGAAAACAACTTATGAAATTGCGTTAAAATCTTTAAAAGCTGCAAAAGAAGTATTATCTGATTTAGAAGATTGGTCTAGTGAAGATACAATCCATGAATTGTTATTAGCATTGCCAAAACAATTAGAAATGAAAAATGGACAAGTATTATGGCCAGTTCGTACAGCAATTACAGGTAAACAATTCACTCCAGGTGGTGCAATTGAAATTGCTCATATCTTAGGAAAAGAAGAAACATTAAAACGTATTCAAGTAGGTATTGAAAAATTAGAAAAAGAAGTTCAAGCATAATTTGAAACAAGGATTAGAGTATAGATTAACATAGATCTATGCTCTTTTTTTGTTTGACTAAATATTTTATAATAAGAATAGGAAGTGAAATTATGGAAAAAGAAAGATTACAAGAGTTTGTAAAGATGCGTGTTGAGTTAGATGATACGATTAATTCTATGTTGGATATGAAGATTGTAAAATTAGATCAAGAAACAAAGAAGGTTGTTTTAGAATTTCCAGTAAAAGATTGGCAATTAAATCCTTTTGATCATTTACATGGAGGAATTATTTCTACAATGATTGATATTACAATGAGTGCTGCAGCATATTCATTTAGTAAAGCTTCGTCGACACCAACGATTCAAATGGCGATTAATTTTGTGAAAGGAATATCGAAAGATGCAGTTCTATATGTAGAAGGTTATTGTGATCATGTAGGAACAAGGATGGCACAAACAAGAGCGATTGTTAAAATTAAAGATAACGATGAGATTGTTGCTACAGCAAATGGTTCTTATGCGATTAATCATGCGAAAAAATAGGAAATTAAATAGAATTATAGTGCATAAATAAAGAAATGTTGTACAATAATAGAGTAATTAAATAGGAGGTATTAAAATGACTATAATTGAAAAATTAAGTGCTTTACGTGCGTTAATGAAAGAACGTAATATAGAAGCTTATTTTATTCCAACTTCTGATTTTCATGAAACAGAATATGTTGGTGAACATTTTAAAGCAAGAGCATATATGTCTGGATTTACAGGTTCTCAAGGTGTTTTAGCGATTTGTCAAGATTGCGCTGCTTTATGGACAGATGGAAGATATTTTATTCAAGCTGAAAATCAGTTAGAAGGTAGTACAATTGATTTAATGAAACAAGGGGAAGAAGGCGTTCCAACTGTAGAAGAATATTTATATGATCATATGAGTGAGAATGCTATTTTAGGTTTTGATGGTCGTGTAATGAATACAACACTAGTTGAAAAAATCGCAAGCAAACTAAATGAAAAAAATATCACATTCGCATGTCACGAAGACTTAGTTGGAATGATTTGGAATGATCGTCCAGAACTTCCAAATAAACCAGGATTCTTCTTAGAAGAAAAATATAGTGGAAAATCTACAAAAGATAAGATGGCTGATATTCGAAAAGAAATGCAAAAACATGGGGCTCAATATCATATCATTACTGCATTAGATGATATTGCGTGGATCATGAATATGCGTGGTTGGGATATTTCACATTATCCAGTAATGTTAAGTTACTTAGTAATTGGTATGGACAGTGCAACTATTTATATTGATGAAGCAAAATTAACAGATGAATTACGTAAAAACTTTGCAGATAATCAAGTAGAAGTGCATGCATATGATGCTATTTATGAAGAAGTAAAAGCAATTCGTGGAGTAGTGTTATTAGATAAAAACATTGTAAACTATGCAATTATTGAAAATTTGGATAAAGAAATTCAAATTGTAAATTGTCCAAATCCTAGCCAATTAATGAAATCAATGAAAAATCCAGTAGAACAAGAAAATAATCGTATAGTTCATATTAAAGATGCAGTTGCAATGTGCAAATTTATGTATTGGTTAAAAACAAATGTTGGTAAAGAAAAAATTACTGAAATCAGTGCAAGCGATTATTTAGAGCAATTACGTAAAGATCAAGGATGCTTTGACTTGAGTTTTGATACAATTTCTGCATATAAAGAACATGCTGCTATGATGCATTATCATGCAGAAGAAGATACAGATGTAGAGTTACAACCAGAAGGAATGTTATTAGTAGATAGTGGTGGACAATACTTAGAAGGTACAACAGATATCACAAGAACTTTCGTATTAGGACCAATTAGTGATGAAATTCGTTTCCACTTTACAACGGCATTACGTTCTAATATTGCGTTATCTAAAGCTCATTTCTTATATGGTTGCCGTGGTTTAAATCTAGATATTTTAGCACGTGGACCATTATGGGATTTAGACTTAGATTATAAATGTGGTACTGGACATGGTGTAGGACATGTATTAAATGTTCATGAAGGTCCAAATGGTTTCCGTTGGAGAATCGTACCTGAAAGAAATGATAGTTGCGTATTAGAAGAAGGTATGACACAATCAAATGAACCAGGTGTTTATATTGAAGGGTCTCATGGAATTCGTCATGAAAACGAAATGGTTGTTCGTAAAGGAAATAAAAATGAATATGGTCAATTCATGCACTTTGAAACAATTACATTTGTACCATTTGATTTAGATGGTGTAGATGCATCATTATTAACATCATATGAAAAAGCATGGTTAAATGATTATCATGCACAAGTATATGAAAAAGTTTCTCCATTCTTAACAGAAGATGAAAGAGAATGGTTAAAAACAGCTACTCGTAGTATTTAATTGAAATGAAAAAGCCACGTTATGATACGTGACTTTTTTTGTATGTGAGTATAATTGATATGTTGGTGATATTATGAAATCTATATTAGTACCTATCCATTGTCCAAACTGTTTATTTACGACCAATATTCCAAGTGATACAGTTGTGATTCCTGAATTTGAACCAGATTTAAAAAAGAAGTTAAAAGAGGGAACTTTTTATACCTTTATATGTCCACGATGTGGAACAAAAATTCACTATTACCATACTTGTGTTTATCCAGATAAAAATCATCATTTTGTACTTTTGATGAAATCAAAAAAAGATCGTAGATTAGCAGATCATGAGTTATATAAAGGAGAATCTTTAATAAAAAGATATATTAGCTATGATTATGAGATTCCAGAAAAAATAAAAATTTTTGAAGATCAATACGATGATCGAGCAATTGAACTGATAAAATTAAAATTATTACTTTATATGAAGGAAAAAAATCGTAAGGTCGATGAAATTCAATATTATGAAGATGATAAAGATACACAGACACTTTGGTTTAAAATTGTAGAAAACGATGATGAGTGTATGATTGCGGTAACAAAGGAAACATATATAAAAGAACAAGAATACCTTTCAGTAGTGGATATGAGTAAGTTTTATGAAATAAACTGGCAATGGGCATTACAGGTATATAAAAAAAGGATGGAAGAGAAATCATAAATATGAAAACTAAAAAATAGATCTACTTTTAATGTACCAATAAGAACAGTACTATATGCAAGAGGTGAAGAATATGAAAAAATTATTAACATTAGCAGTGGTTGCTGTAATGGTTACAGCATGTGGAAGCAAAGGATTAAAAGTAGAAACACCAAAAATAATACATGCTGAATATGGTGAAGAATTAGATAATAAATTACTATTTGATGTAAAGAAATCAGATAAAAATGTTGAAGTTAAGAAAGTAGATGGATTCGATAAATCCAAATTAGGAGAACAAAAAGTAAAAGTAACATTTTCTGATGGAAAAGAGGAAGTAATCAAAGATATCAAAATCAATGTAGAAGATACAAAGGCTCCAATATTTAAAAACTTCTTAAAAGAAATCCGTATTGAAAAAGATGCAGAAAATGTAAATATCAAAGATTATTTTGAAGTAGAGGATAAAAGTGATATTGAAATCAATATTAACAGAGATAAAGTCAATTTCAACAAAGCAGGAACATATGAAATTAAAGTATCTGCAAAAGATAAACATGGAAATAAATCAGAAGTAAAGAAATGTACGGTCATTGTTGTAGATAGTAAAGAAGCAGAGAAACATGGATTGACTGCTACTAAAAATGGTCATATTCCAATGTCAAAGGAAACAAAGAAAAAAGGAACAAATATCAAAAAAGCTGAGGAAAAAATCGAACAACCTGTAAAAGAAGAAACAGGAAGTAAACCAGTTGCAAAACCAAGCAAACCTATTAGCAAGCCAAATCATGGTGGAAATGAATCCAAGCCATCACATCATGAACATCACTGGGTAGCACAATATAAAACAGTTCATCATAAAGAAAAAGGACATTATGAAAAAATAGAAGTTCAACCAGCTTGGGATGAACGTGTTATGGATGAAAGAAGTATTTGCAATGGGTGTGGAGCAGACATTACAGGTAATGAAAGTGCACATATGAAACAACATGCATTAAATGGTGAAAAAGGAGGATGGAAAACTAAATGGGTGGATTCTGGACGTGTTATTCATCATGAAGCTGTGTATAAAAAGGAATATGTGGTTGATCAAAAAGCATATGATGAAAAAGTATTGACTGGATATAAATGCTCATGTGGAGCTACTAAATAATAGATATTAAAATTAATATAGTAAAAAAGCAAATATATGGTTGCTTTTTTTTATAATTATAAAGGAACAGAGA
>JAHHST010000064.1 GCA_020025055.1 Longicatena sp. | reverse complement strand
ATGAAGATAGGATGTAATTTTTTAAAGCGGTTAGATATAAAAAATAGGACAATAAATGATAAAAAGGGCATGAGTGAAAAAGAAGAAAAATGATTAGGAAACATGGTTGTAACAAACAAATTTAAACCAACCGAAGCAATGAGTGCACATACAACTGGACGAATTCCATAAAAAGCATGTTGAACGTAGGAGTTTGTTTTGAATTTTTGTAAATAATGAGCAATGATGGTTATGATAATGATGCTTGGAGCAACTAAAGATACAGTTGTCGTGATAGCACCGATTAGAGTACCTGTAGTGTGATAACCGACATAGGTTGCCATATTTACTCCCATAGCGCCTGGAGTAGATTCTGATACTGCAATCATATTGGCAAGTATATCCTTTGTAAACCAATGATATTTATCAATTAAATCAAACAAAAAGGGAACGGTTGCAAGTCCACCTCCGACAGCAAATAAACCAATTTTAAAGAATTCAATGCATAATGTAAAATAGATGCTCATGATGTATGGTCCTCCTTTTTTTGAATTATTTGTTTGATTAGGATTCCTAAACCAGAAGCAATTAAAATAATTAAGATAGTAGGAATGACTTTAAAACAAGAAATGAATAAAGCAGATAAGAACAGTAAGTAACCATAACAATCTTTAACACCTGATTTAAATAACTTAATAACCGCATTTAAAATTAATACACAAACAGCGATACGAATTCCAGAAAGTGCATGTTGTAATAGTGGATTGGATGCGAATGCTTCTAAAAAATTTGCGATTAATATGATAATGATAAGTGATGGAGAAATGATTCCTAGGGTAGCACAAATACCACCTAAAACACCTTTTTTATTATAGCCAATGAAAGTTGCAGTATTAACAGCAATAATTCCTGGAGTACATTGTCCAACAGCATAGTAATCTATGATTTCTTCTTCTGTAGCCCAATGTCTTTTTTCGACAATTTCTTTTTGAATAAATGGTAACATGGCATATCCACCACCAAATGTACAAGCGCCTAATTTGGCAAAAGTAAGAAAAAGTTCTATATATGTATTCAATATTATCACCTCAATAATATAATGATTCTAACATAATTCACTTACTTATGGAACTGATAAAAATAATATTTAAATAAAGAGGATTTGAATTTAACATGGATTTGATGGAGATATAAGAGTTTTTATAAAATTCTTTATTAATAAAAAGAGAATGTCACTTTTTTGTCACAATGTTTTTGTAAACTATAGATATAGAGCTATATAAGCATAAGGAGATTATGTATGAAAAGAAAATTAAGAAAAATTTCGATATGTATGATGATCATAGGACTTTTATATATTGTGTATCATTTAATCAATCCAGTGTTCAAATTGACACGGGGAGATCGTATGAATTGTGCAATTTATGTAGTATATATTGCAATAATGATTGAATGTTTTCTATACTCCTATTAATTTATAGAAATGCATGATATACTTTACAAGATTGTATAGGAGGAAGTATATGAGTATTGTTAATGTTTCACATGTTTCTCATAGTTTTGGTGGACGTCAAATTTTGGAAGATGTGTCTTTTCGCTTATTAAACGGAGAACATGTTGGATTGATTGGTGCAAATGGTGAAGGAAAATCAACGTTTTTAAATATATTAACTGGAAAACTAATTCCAGAAGAAGGTAGTGTAGAATGGTGTAATCGTATTACAGTAGGATACTTGGATCAGCATACTGTCTTACAAAAAGGGAAAACGATCATGGATACGTTACGTGATGCATTTTCACATTTATTTGATTTAGAAAAAGAAATGATGGAATTGTATGAAAAAATGTGTGATTGTACAGAAGATGAAATGAATCGTTATATGGAAGAAGTAGGTGAAATCCAAGATATCTTAGAACATAGTGGTTTTTATATAATTGATACGAAAATTAATGAAGTTGCTCAAGGATTAGGATTGATGGATATTGGACTAGATAAAGATGTTACGATGTTATCAGGTGGACAGCGTTCTAAAGTATTATTATGTAAATTATTATTAGAAAATCCAATGATTTTAATTTTGGATGAACCTACTAACTATTTAGATGAAAATCATATCCAATGGTTAGAAAACTTCTTGAGTAATTATGAGAATGCATTTATTTTAGTATCTCATGATATTCCATTCTTAAATCATGTTGTTAATATTATTTATCATGTAGAAAATTGTGTTTTAACTCGATATGTAGGAGATTATAATTATTTCTTAGAACAACATGAAATAAAGAAAAAACAGTTAGAAGCAGCATACCGTAAGCAACAAAAAGAAATTGAGGATTTAGAAGATTTTATCGCACGTAATAAAGCAAGAGTTGCAACGCGTAATATGGCACATTCAAGGCAGAAAAAATTAGATAAGATGGAAATCATTACAAAACCAAAAGAGAAAATCAAACCAGAATTTCATTTTGAAACATCTCGTACAACAGGAAGAGTAGTATTTGATACAAAAGATTTAGTGATTGGCTATCAAGAACCATTATCAAAACCGATGAATCTTACATTTGAAAGAAATAAGAAGATTGCGATTAAAGGTGTAAATGGTTTAGGAAAAACGACATTATTAAAAACATTATTAGGAATTATTCCTTCTGTGAGTGGAAATGTTGAAGTAGATCCATTTGCTGAAATTGGATTTTTTGAACAAGAAGAAGTTGCGAGTGGGGAAAGTGCCCTAGATTATTTTTGGAATCAATATCCTTCTTATACAAATGGAGAAGTACGTGCAGCACTTGCAAAATGTGGATTAACAACAGATCATATTGAGTCTGGAATGTGTGTATTAAGTGGTGGGGAACAAGCAAAAGTACGATTATGCGTAATCATGAATAGACCATGTAATGTATTGGTGCTAGATGAACCTACGAACCATTTAGATGTAGATGCAAAAGAAGAATTAAAACGCGCTGTAAAAGAGTATAAACAAAGTGTATTACTAGTATCACATGATCCTGACTTTTATGAAGATATTGTAGATGAAGTATGGAATTTAGAAGAATGGACAACAAAAATACTATAATGTAAAATATTGATATGTACCCTTTTTGCTGGAAATCCAGTATAAGAGGGTATTTTTATGGAATTACATATGGATGTATTTTGAGTATAAAAAAGAAAATGGATGTTTCCTACAAAAGAAACATCCATTTGTTACTGACGTTCATTTAGTGTCTAAACCCTGAAGATATATCACTATAAAGTTTTTATAACCACGTAATTTTATTTTCAGTACCGTTTATAATTTTTTTGATATTAGAACGGTGGCGATAAATTACTAAGATGGTTAATAACCAACTTGCGATTATAATTTCTAGACTAACATTCCATTGCATATAAGTAATATAAATGCTACTTGTTAATGCAGCAATCATACTAGATAAAGATACCATTTTTGTTAAAACTAAAACAACTAAGAATGCAAGAAATGGAAATATTACATACCAAGCATTTTGAAAAGTAAAAATAGATGTACTAATTAAAATGCCAAACATTGTAGCAACTGCTTTTCCTCCACGAAATCCTGCAAAGATTGGATAACAATGGCCTAAAGCAGCAGCAAGACCTGCCCAAATACTTGCTTCTTTATCAAAGAAAGAAACGATTGCAACAGCAACTACAACTTTTAGGATATCAAGTACGATAACAGAGATCCCAGCTTTTTTTCCAAGTACACGTCCAGCATTTGTACCACCTAAATTTCCACTTCCAAAATTACGGACATCTGTTTTGTAGAAAACTTTTCCAATAATTAAAGCGAATGGTAAAGATCCTAATAAATATCCTAATATAATATAAAAAAACCAATTTATATTCATAACATCACCTCAAAATATTTCTATGTTAAATATTTTAGCATTAAATCTATAGGGAATAAAGCCAAATATACGAAAATTTGTGAATTTTTAAAATTCGTTTAAGAATACTTGTTTTCAAGAATTAAACAAATAAATATTTGCGTTAATAATAAGAATTTGTTAAACTAAAACAAGGCGATTTTATAGAGAGGAAGAGGTGATAGTATGGCAGATAAAAGTTATGATGGAAGTAGCATTCAAATTCTTGATGGACTTGATGCTGTACGTAAACGTCCTGGAATGTATATTGGTTCTACGGATAGTCGTGGTTTACACCATTTAGTTTGGGAAATTGTAGATAATTCAATTGATGAGGCTTTGAATGGGTATGGAGATACAATTCGTATAACAATTGAAAAAGATGGAATTATTTGTGTTGAAGATGAGGGACGTGGAATGCCAGTAGATATGCATGCAAGCGGAGTTTCTACTTTACAAGTTATTCATACAGTTTTACATGCGGGAGGCAAATTTAGTTCACAAGGCGGTTATAAAACAAGTGGTGGTCTTCATGGAGTTGGTGCAAGTGTAGTAAATGCATTATGCACATGGATGGAGGTTACCGTTTGCCGTGATGGGAAAATATACCAAATGCAGTTTGAAGATGGGGGCAAAAAAATTAGTGAATTAAAGGTAATAGGGAAATCGAATAAAACAGGTAGTAAAACAAGATTTCTTCCAGATTCAAATATTTTTTCTACAACAAAATTTTCTTTTTCACAAATTGCAGAAAGAGCTCAAGAAGATGCTTTTTTATTAGAAGGATTGCGTTTAGTAGTAAAAGATGAGCGTGCAGGAAAAGAAAGAGAAGAAGTATATCATTATGAGGAAGGTCTAGTAGCATTCATGGATTATTTGCATGAAGATAAGCAAACATTCCATAAACCAGTTGCTTTTTCTGGTGAAGTGAATGGTATTAAAGTGGATTGTGCCTTTCAGTATACAGATGAATATCAAGAGAATATTTTTTCTTTTGTAAATGTAGTACGTACCAAAGATGGAGGAACACATGAAACAGGAGCACGTAATGCTTTTACTAAAGTTTTTAACGATTATGCAAGAAGAAATGGATTATTGAAAGATAAGGATAAAAACTTTGAAGGAAGCGATGTTCGAGAAGGGTTAACGATTATATTATCACTTGGAATTCCTGAAAACTTATTACAGTTTGAAGGGCAAACAAAAGGAAAATTAGGTACACCAGAAGCAAAACCTGCAGTAGATTCTATTGTAAGTGAAAAATTAAGTTTCTTTTTAGAAGAAAATAAGGATTTAGCGACTACATTAATTAAAAAAATGCAGCGAGCAAGTACTGCACGTGAAGCAGCACGTAAGGCTCGCGAAGATGCCCGCAAAGGAAAAACAAAAGGGAAAACTGAAAAAATCTTATCTGGAAAATTGGCAAGTGCACAGTCAAAAGATGCCCGCAAAAAAGAATTGTACTTAGTCGAAGGTGATTCAGCTGGAGGTAGTGCAAAACAAGGTCGTGACTCTAAATATCAAGCGATTTTACCTTTACGAGGGAAAGTGTTGAATACAGAAAAAGCAAGTATTGCAAATATTGAAAAAAATGAAGAATTAAATACGATTATTCATGCATTAGGAGCAGGTGTTGGTGCTAATTTTAATGCTGATGATGCAAATTATCATAAAGTTGTTATTATGACCGATGCTGATGATGATGGAGCACATATTCAAATTCTTCTACTTACTTTCTTTTATCGATATATGCGTGAACTTATTGAAAGAGGTATGGTGTATATTGCAATGCCACCTTTGTATAAATTACAAAGAGGAAAAGAAATTAAATATGCATGGACAAATGAAGAATTAGATGAATTACGTAAAACGTTCCCTAAAGGATATACGTTACAACGTTATAAAGGGTTAGGGGAAATGAATGCTGATCAACTATGGGATACTACTATGTGTCCTGCAACAAGAACCCTTATTCAGGTAAGTATTGATGATGCGGTTGTTGCTGAAAAACGTGTATCTGTATTAATGGGTGATAAAGCAAATTTACGTCGTGATTGGATTGAAGAAAATGTATCGTTTACATTAGAAGATGATTATCAAGTGGAGGTACATTAATGAAACATAAAATTGCAGAAGAAAATTTAGAAAATACGAATATTTTAACAACTCCATTAGAAGAAATTATGGGAGATCGATTTGGACGTTATTCAAAATATATTATTCAAGATCGTGCTTTGCCAGATGCTAGAGATGGGTTAAAACCAGTTCAACGTCGTATTTTGTATGCAATGTATGAAGATGGAAATACATGGGATAAAGCATATCGAAAAAGTGCGAAAACAGTTGGTTTAGTTATTGGTAATTACCATCCTCATGGAGATAGCAGTGTATATGATGCGATGGTACGTATGTCACAAGATTGGAAAATCCGTACTCCACAAATCGATATGCAAGGGAATAATGGTTCTATTGATGATGATCCAGCAGCAGCAATGCGTTACACAGAAGCAAGACTAGGTAAAATTAGTGAGTATTTATTAAAAGATATTGATAAAGATACTGTTATGTGGGCTCCAAACTTTGATGATACTGCGATGGAACCAACAGTATTACCTGCAAGATATCCAAATTTATTAGTGAATGGAATCACAGGTATTGCAGCAGGTTATGCAACGAATATTCCTCCACATAATCTAGGAGAATGTATTGATGCGACTATTCATCGTATTCAACATCCAACTTGTACATTAGAAGATTTAATGAATTATGTAAAGGGACCAGATTTTCCAACTGGAGGAATTGTACAAGGTTTAGATGGTATTAAAGATGCTTTTACAAGCGGTCGTGGCCGTATTATGGTGCGCAGTAAAGTTCAAATTGAGCAAACTAAAACAGTACAACAACTCGTTGTATCAGAAATTCCATATGAAGTTGTAAAAAGTAATATGGTTAAGAAAATAGATGATATACGTTTAAATAAAAAAATGGATGGCATTTTAGATGTACGTGATGAGAGTGATCGTAATGGATTACGAGTTGTTATTGATATTAAAAAAGATGCCAATCCACAACTAATTTTAAATTACTTATATAAGAATACAGATTTACAAGTATCTTATAATTATAATGTCATCGCAATTGTAAACAAACGTCCTGTGCAAATGGGATTAGCGCAAATGTTAGATGCATTTATTAATCATCGTAAAGAAGTCATTGAACGACGTAGTCGTTTTGATTTAGACAAAAAGGAAAAACGTTGTCATATTTTAGAAGGTTTAATAAAAGCTATTTCAATTTTGGATGAAATTATAGCTTTAATTCGTTCTAGTAAAGATAAAGCAGATTCGAAAATTAAAATTATGGATACATTTGCATTCACTGAACCACAAGCGGAGGCAATTGTTACTATGCGATTATATCGTTTGTCAAATACAGATATTAAGCAATTGCGTGAAGAATTTGATTTGTTACAGGATGAAATTAATGAATTACATATGATTTTAGAAGATCCTAAAAAAATGCGAAAAGTGATGGTTGCAGAACTAAAAGAAGTAAAAAAAGCTTTTCCAACAAAACGTTTAACTGAAATAGAAGATGAAATAGAAGAAATTGTCATTGATAAATTAGCAATGATTCCTCAAGAACAAGTAATGTTCACATTATCTCGCGATGGATATATGAAACGTGTTTCTATGCGAAGCTATGCGGCTAGTCAAGATGTTATGACTGGTATGAAAGAGGGAGATCAATTAGTTGGTTATGGAGAAGTGAATACATTAAATAATATTTTGTTCTTCACTACACAAGGGACTTATGGATATGTACCTGTTTATGATGTGGATGAAGCAAAATGGAAAGAAGTTGGTTCGCATATCAACTCTAAAATAAAAATTACTTCTGAAGAAAAAATAACAAATGCATATGTTATCAAAGATTTTAAAACAAATGCGTATATGATTTCAGTGTCAAAATTAGGTCTTGTGAAAAAAACACCAGTATATGAATATGAAGTTTCAAGAAACAATAAAACAATGAGTAATATGAAGCTTGTCAAAGGTGATGAAGTAATTGGTACATTTGTTGCATATGATGGAGATGAAATACTTATTTCTTCTAAAAACGGGTTTGTCACAAGATATCCTATTTCATTAATTCCATCGACTAGTTTACGTTCAAAAGGTGTTAAAGCAATGAATTTAGTAAGCGATGAAATCACAAGTGCTGTAGTCTATAATCAAGACAGTAAACAATTGATTGCATTTAGTGAGGATTGTGCTTGTAAACGAATTAAATTAAGTGATATAGATATTACAGGAAGACCTACAAAAGGAAGTATGATTTGTAAAAAAGTAAAATCGAATCCATATTATATTAAATATATTATATTGCAAGATTTAAATGACGAAATTGTTTTAGCAAATACAGAATTTACAAAAGTAGTTTCAAAAGACATTCCGTTAATGACAAAAGATGCAACATTCTCTTCTATGTTAAAAGGAATGACAGATTTCTATATTTTATCTAAATTTAGTGAAGTAGAAATAAAAGAGTTACCAAATAAAGAAGAATCTAAAGAAACATCATACAAAGAAGTAACATTGTTTGAATAAAGAGGCAAATGCCCAATGTCATTAAGTTAAG
>JAHHST010000063.1 GCA_020025055.1 Longicatena sp. | reverse complement strand
AAAGACCGAATGACAAAGTCTGCTCAACGAGCGACTTTGTCAACGGTCTGAAAGGAACTTAAATAAATCCCTTATATTAATAAGAGAATTTATCGTAATATTCCATATCTTCTAACATAGAAATATCTTCAATTGGGTTATCGTCTAGACGTAATTCACAAAGTTTTTTCAAGTTTTTAATAGGTGTTAAATCTGTTATATAATTTGCCTTCAATGTCAAAGAAGTTAAATAGATTAAATCTTTTAACGGAGCTAAATCCATGATTCCATTATGATCCAATCGTAAAGAAGTAAGTAATTTTAGATTTTTTAAAGGTGTAAGATCTGTAATAACATTATCATATAAATCTACTTTACTTAAATTCACTAATTTTTCCAAAGGTTCAATACTTTCAATATTATTATGAGCTAAACTTAAGCACTCTAAATTCTTCATATCACGGATGCAAGTAATATCCTTAACATCATTGTTTCCAACATCAAGAGTTGTCATCTTTTCACAACCTTTTAAAACACTAATATCTTTAATATTATTGTTATATACATTGACTTCTCCTAATTCTTTTGCATTTTTCAAGAATTCAATGTCTTCTAATTCACAACAACTTGCTTTAAAATAAACTAAATTTTTCATTTCTCTTAAAACTTCTGTATGTTTTACTTTATTTTCTGAAATATCTAATTTTTCTAATTTTGTTAATCCTTTTAAATCACGTAAATCTGTCATCCCACATTGAATTAAACGTAATTCTTTAAGATTTTTTAATTTCTTTAAAAATGAAAAATCATTAATCTTATCGAATGATAAATCTAATACTTCTAAATTTGAAAATTCTTCTAACATACTACAATCCTTTAAATATTGATTGTTCGTTAAATTCAATTTACGTAATGTTTTCTTCATATACTGAATTGGTGATAAATCTGAAAATAAATTTGTAGAAAGATCCAACACTTCAATATTCTTTAAATAGTTTAAATCTGCAATATCATATAACCACATTTTATTCATATGAAGTTCTTTTAAATTGTCTAAAGTTCCTAAGATTCCTAATGGAAAAGGACCATTTTCAATACTTGTATAAAGTACATTTAATTTCTTTACATTTTCCAAGTATACAAGATTATCTACCTTACTACGCTCTAAATTTAATTCTCGTAAATTAATCATACCTGCAATGGCACTAATATCCATCGTATATAAATTATTCCGAGAAATATCTAAACGGACTAATTGACGATATTCACGTAATGCTTGAATATCACGTAACATATTTTTAGATAAATTCAAATATTCAATTTCTCTTAATTCTTTGATTGGATTTAAGTCTTCAATATTATTTCCGCACAAATCTAAATATTCCAAATTAACCGCAGCTTCTAAGCCATCTAAAGAAACAATTTCAGAACTTCTCGCAGACAATCTTGTTAATTTTTTCATCTTTTCTTCATCTATTTCTTCTTCTTTTATATTTAACTGTCTTGCTATTGCAACTCGCAAATTTTCATCTTTAATTAACATCCTTCGTCTACCTCCATTTTACTATATTTATAATATCATTATAAACCAAATCATACAATTATGAAACTGCTTTCATTCTTTTTTAAATTTGCAAATTAACATTTGACTTTATATCTAATAAGTGGTATTGTTTGTATGTAATAAAAAGCAATAATTATGATTTCAAGATTCACAAGTTCTCGGAATTGTATTTATAACTCATGTGTACAAGATCCAAGGGACTGTGATTTTTTTATACATTTGAGTGCTTCTTATTAGATAATATAAGGAGGTACTAAACATGAGTACAGGTAAAGTAAAATGGTTTAATGCAGAGAAAGGTTATGGTTTCATTACTTCTGATGAAGGTAAAGATGTATTCGTACATTATTCAAGCATCCAATGCGATGGATTCCGTACATTAGAAGAAGGACAAAACGTAACTTTTGATGTTGTTGATAGCGATCGTGGTCAACAAGCTAGTAATGTTACAGTAGTAACTGAATAATTCTTTATAATTCATAAAAAAGACTGATGTAGCATATACTATATCAGTTTTTTTGTTTTTATATAGGAGGGATTCAATGGATCGTTTAGAGTATATTCGTGAAAAAGTCGATTCACAAATCACACAACTAAGTCAAGAAAATCTTCGTAAATTTGCTTACATTCACACATATGGAGTTGCCCAAGTAGTAGCTATTCTAGCTAGCTTGCGTAATGAAGATATCGAATTAGCTTGTATTGCAGCCATGTTGCATGATATTTCTCTTTATGCCGAAAATTGTCCTCATTCTGTTCATGCTGAGCATAGCGCTACATTAGCAAAACATATATTAGAAGAATCAAATCTATTCACAGAAGGTGAAATTTTAACAGTCTGTAATGCAATTGCTTGCCACTCCAACAAATTAAGCAGACAAGACAGTCCTTTTGCTGAAACACTAAAAGATGCAGACGTTCTACAACATTATTTATACAATGTGAATATACCACCAAATGAAAAAGATAAAGTCCGCTTATATTATTTATTAGAAAGACTCAATAATCAAAAAAAATAAAAGATGAAATTTATCTTTTATTTCAGACATTTTAGACCGTTGACAAAGTCACTCGTCGAGCAGACTTTGTCATTCGGTCTTTTTTTAATTTCCACTTTGATATAAAAAAAGATGATTTCAAGGTATTTTAACCTAAAATCATCTGTAATTTAGTAGCTTTCCGTCACTTTATCTAAATTGATTTTATTTGTTTTTAAAATAAGGTAGTTTATCAACAAGCTGAGATGAAATTCATCTTTTATTTTTTTATTCCCTGCTTATTATTTTTCTGTAGTACATTCGTATCAAATGTATATATTAACTTATGTTGATTGCGATAACGTTCAATTCCTAATGAAATGACATCATCAATTAATTCAGTAAAAGATGTTCCACTTGCCTCCCATAAATAATACGCCATCGATCCTGGAATCGAATTCATTTCATTCACATATAAATCTCTTGTTTTCGCATTCATTAAAAAATCAATGCGTACAACTCCTTCTGCATGTAATACTTGAAATGTAGAAAGTGCATATTCTTTTATTTGTTCCTCTTCTTCTTTACAAAGATAAGCAGGAATTATTCTTGATGCACTTGCCATTCCTTTGCTATTATTTTCTTTTTCATACTTATCTTGATAAGATAAAATACAATCATCTTTTTTAACTTCTTCAATGACACTACAACTTTGTTTTTTAGCATTTCCTTTAACAGATATATTAAATTCTTGAAGAGGAGTGATTAATTTTTCAATCACCACTTTATCATCATATTGAAATGCATTCTCTATAGCTTCTTTTAACATTTCCCCATCATTTGCAATCATGATTCCAACACTACTTCCTAAATTGCTTGGTTTTACAATCATTGGATATCCTAATCGAGATGCTTTTGCATATAAATTCTCATCTAATGATTGATATTTATACCAATAAAACCATGGTGTAATTGGTAATCCACGATCTTGTAAAATCATCTTCATCGCAACTTTATCCTGAGTTATAGCTGTAGATAATACATCACTAAAGCCAAATGGAATATCTAATGTTTTTAAAAAGCCTTGAAAATTTCCGTCCTCTCCATTTGTTCCATGTAAGATAGGAAGTACAAAATCAATTGGTTCATATGCCTTTAATATATGAAACTGATTCCACTTTATATAAACTTGACGATACTTCTTCACAAACTGAACTTCATATTTTTCAAGACATACATTTGCTAAATTTTTAAATATATCTACTTCTGTGAAACTAGAATCACAATACAATCTTCCTTCTTTTGAAATGTAAATAGGAAGTACGCTATATTTCTCTGGCATTGCTGCAATTACTTGCATTGCTGACAATATACTAATTTCATGTTCTACTGATTTTCCACCAAACACAACCGCTACATGTATTTGCATGATATTAAACCCATCCCTTCTCAATGGTAGTATATTCATGCCTAAGAAAATTGTGCATTAATGCTGATAAACATCTGGTAAATCGTTTTCAATTAAAACAACAGCATGTTTCTTTACTATTTTTTTACACACACAAAATGCTTCCTCTATATCACTTGTAAGATAAATATGTTCCCTTGGATATTGCATCTTTTTTAATCCATATAAAATACTTTTCGTTTGACGCTCTCCAACTAAAATAACTTCATCAACACAATCAGACATATATTCTCCAAATGCCTCGTTTTCCACTTCTTGAACTTCACCTAATTCTACAAACCCTGGTGTAATTATGATTCGTTGTTGTTTCATTTGTTTTATAACATCACAAGCACATCTAGCACCTTGTGGATTACTATTGTATGCATCATCAAGAATCGTAATATGATTTACTTTTCTTTTTTCTAATCGATGGCTTACATAAGGTAACCTTTTCACCTCTTCTTGCATGGATTTCCATGATATACCAAGTGTATGAGCAATCGCAATCGCACAAGTAATATCTATAATTGCATTTTCTCCTAATAAAGTAGTCGTAAATAAATGTTTTTCTCCATGATACATAATTTCAAATCTACTACCATTTTCACTATATGTCACATTACTGTATCGATAATCTGCTTTTTTATCCTTTCCAAACCAAATGATCTTACAATGATTCTTTAATGAATAATTTCTAATATAGGAATTATCCGCATTTAAAAAGCCAATACCATCCATTGGTAATAATTCTATTACTTGCATCTTTTCATAAACAATTGCATCCATTGTACGAAAAGTTTCTAAATGTTGATTTCCAATCGTTGTAACAACTCCATATTTTGGATTAACAAAATGCATTAAATCACTTAATTCATTACAATGATCCGCCCCCATTTCACATATAAATGCTTGATGAGTTGGTTCTAGTAATTCTCGAATTGTTTTCGTAATCCCCATACTGTTGTTATATGACTTTGGTGTCTTTAAAGTACTATAAGATGTTTGAAGCAATGGGAATAAAATAGACTTTACGCTTGTTTTCCCATAACTTCCTGTAATTCCTATTTTGATAAGATCCTTATATTCACTTAATTTATTCTCTGCTTCTACACGGTAATAATGTTTTAAGCGTTGTTCAAACGGATAAATAAGAAATGCTGCAACAATCATCGTTAACCATGGAATAAAATAGATAAAAGGTGTTAAAAAAATTAATTCATAATCTCCTAAGTTTTGTACAAATAAGCTTATGCAAAACACTAGCACAAGAACTTGCATACAACATAATCGTTTTAAGCGTGCTGTACACTGCAAAGTAATCCGATATTTTGTATCTTTTTCTTTTTTCCAATTCACATAACCATACACAAATAATAGTAACAACAATAATCCTCTTGGAATTGCCTCTTTCGATACAAAAAATAAGATATAAACACTAGATAATATAATAAATGTTATAATAATATTTCGTTTATTCATCATTATCTCTTTTTTTAACCAATTACTATATCGATCAAAATAATATTTATTTTGTTGCATAATCAATAAACTTTGTTTGATAGGTACATATAAATAAAATAGATAAAGAAAAACTTCCATTATTCATTCATTCCCTTCAAAAAACAATTTACAATTCTTAAAAATCGAATTCCTTGTGTAAAATATGCAAAATGTCCTTCATTTTCAATACACACAAGTTTTGCATTAGGCATTTCACGACACATGGTTTTCCCCATCCATATAGGAGTTTCTGTATCCTTTTTTCCCCATACCAACATTGTTGGTACATGTATTTCTTTTAAATAAGGTGTAATATCATAATTTACACTTTTTACTAACACTCCTTTCATGATTGAACTTGCTTTTTGATAATCTTGACTCCCCATTGAAATAGGAATTGATAATTGTTTTAGCATTTTATACATTTTTATACGAAACTTTTGTCCGAAACTTTGTTTCTTTTTAATTCCTGCTGCACCAGTTAAAATGAGTGCTTTTACTGGATATTTCAATGCATATGCAAAAGCAATCCTTGCCCCAAATGAATGTGCAATAAGAATTGGTTTCTTGATATTATATATTCGCATTAATTCCTTCATTGCATTCGCATACTCCACAATTCCCCATGAAAATTCCGGTTCGCTACTTTTACCAAATCCAGGCAAATCTACATTTACTACTTTATAGTGATTTCTTAACTCATCTTGAATGAATTTCATCATAAACATATTCTGTCCCCATCCATGAAGTAGCAATACCCCTTGACCTTCTCCACTTACCTTTACATTTATTTGACACCCCATTATTTCTAATAGCATCGAATCCTCCGTTCTTTTTCATTATATGAACGAGTTCCTACAATTAGACAAATTTCGCAA
Source organism: Longicatena sp. (assembly GCA_020025055.1). Lineage (GTDB taxonomy): Bacteria > Bacillota_I > Bacilli_A > Erysipelotrichales > Erysipelotrichaceae > Longicatena_A. Next base: position 2,182 of record JAHHST010000063.1, on the reverse strand, counting down.
AAAAAAGCAGGAGTTTTCCTGCATTTTTATTACGAGTGTCCTTTTCGATGTTCTTTTTTCATTGGTTTAATAATTCTAAATATAACACCATCTGCTGTATTTTCACCAAAGACTTGATAATGATTTGCATTTACAACTTTAGCAACAATACTTAAGCCTAAACCAAATTTTCCACCTTGTCCTTTTTCATATGGTTTGAAAAGTACTTTTAATCTTTCCTCATCCATACAAGGTCCATCATTTGAAATTGTTAAACCATCTTTTTCATTTAAATGAATATCTATTCGTGTTTTCGCATAACGAAGTGCATTTTCTAAAATATTTTCAACAACAACTCTCCATGGCTCTTGCAATCCATCAAACCACACTTCATCTAACTCTGTATAAATCGTTATTTCGGGTTTAATTAATTTCGTATTTTGCACAACCGTCTCTACAATCTCCTTCATGTTACTTGCAATTCCTTCACACTCTTGAGATAACAAGTATTCTACACGGTTCATGAAAAGCAATGAATGTACTTTTGTTTCTAATCGATCTGCATTTTCAATGATAACATCTACACTTTTCTCTAAAGTTCCATATGGATAAATACCATCTTTGATTCCTTCTCCATAGGATTTAATTGTCGCAATCGGTGTTTTTAAATCATGAGATATATTATGCACCATCTCTTCTTTTGTTTTTTCTTGTCGTAATAATTCATCACGCATACTAACTAATGCATCTGCTAATTCACCAATTTCATCTTTTCGATTAATATGTAATTCTGCATCTTTTCCTAATTTTACTCGTTCGATATAGTTACGTATTTGATTTAATGGATGAATTAGTGTAATTACCCATAACATCAATACGATAAAGAAGAATCCAACGACAATAATGGTTATATTCACAACACTATTTACTAATACATCTTCTAATCGGTCCATATTGTCACTATACGTTTTAGAAATTAAAAATCTCTGATCTGAAATTCGTAAAATACTATAGTAAGAATCTAATCCTCTTCCAACATTTTTATAAATTCCGTGAATTCGATCTTTACTTCCTCTACGTAATGTAGCTAAATCTTTCTCTATTTGATCCCATTCAGATTCATTTCGTTCTATAGAAACAATAAAATGTGGTACACCGTCTCGATCAATTAAAACAGGATAGTTTTCAATATTCGCTGTTTTACTAGGTATATCTATAATCGCATTAGCACTAATTAATGTATTTTGTGTATCATCTAATGAGCGAAAAATCTGTTCATTAATTGCATTATTTACTCTTCCATCAACATAGACAAAGAAAAATGCTGCAAAAAATGTAACAAAAAATATAATTAATACAAATAATTGCTGGCTTAATGATAATCCTTTAATAAATTCATTAAATTTTTTCATATATTATCCTAATCGATAACCATATCCATAAATTGTATGTATATTTAAATTAGGAAGTTTTTTACGTAATCTACGTAATGTATCATCAACCACACGATCACTTCCATAATAATTTTCTTCCCATACATTTGTTAAAATTGCTTCCCGATTAAATGCCATTCCTTTATTTTTTATAAACATCATTAATAAATCAAATTCTTTTGTTGTTAAATCAATTTCTTTTCCATTATCAAACACTTTACGTTGTTCTTCATCAAGCTCATATCCATCAATCATAATTCGATTATTATCATCTTTATACACTCTTTTAATCACATTATTAACACGTAATACTAATTCTTTTGGTGAAAATGGTTTTGTAATATAATCATCACTACCCTTTTCTAATCCAATAATTCGATCAAATTCTTTATCTCTTGCAGACATGAAAATAACTGGAATATCTTTCCCTTGTAAACGAATCTCTTCAATTAAATCAAATCCACTCTTATCATCTAACATAATATCTAAGATCCATAAATGAACATCGTCATCTCCAACATGAGCACTTGCCTCTTCATATGTATAATATGAACGAGCCTCATATCCTTCTTTTTTTAAATATTGGCTTACCAAATCATTAATTGCTTTTTCATCTTCAACAATACAAATTACTTTTTTCACCAAAATCACCTCTTGCTATTATTTTAAAACAAATTATGTGATAAAAAAAGTGCTTTTTGATGATAAGTGCGTTTTCACATAAAATCACATTGGTTTATTATAGCAACCCTATATTTTACGTTAAAAAG
>JAHHST010000062.1 GCA_020025055.1 Longicatena sp. | reverse complement strand
ATAATAAAATACCCTCCTTACTGGTTTGTCCAGTAAAGAGGGTACATATCAGAATCCAAATACTACTTTTAATTTTAAGTTTGTTTTAAAATTAGTTTTCTTTACACAAGATCAATTCTTTTGCATAAGGTAAAGTTAAAATCCAATCACATACATCATGCCATTCATCTAATTTATGATTTTTTCTAGCATAATATATATTCATCAATGTTTCGTAATTAAATGTGCATGTACGCATTTGATGGTAGTTACTTGGTAATAATTGAATCATGCTGTACCAAATAGTTTTATCTTTAGTTTCTAGGTATTCTAGACGTAATTCTTCAAGTGTATTGATTGTTGATTGAAGTGATTGAAGAGCTTTTTCGTTCATGTGGTCATGAGAAAAATCATCTAATTCAAAAGGTTTGCTTGCAATTTTGTGCATTGTACTTGTTGAGTTTGCAACTGTTGCAACTTTATATGTATCATATTCTTTCCACCAATATAAAGGAGCAGTGAAGTCAACAGAAACAAAGATTTGACGCATAAATTTACGATGATCAGTTCCTGCTTTTGCTAAGCGAGTTGCAAGTGATAAATCATTTGGTCCCATAATAAAGTTTCCATTTTCATCATAGGTAGAATCCATACGATTCCAACTATTCATTGGGTTTCTTGCCCCACGAATTGCGTTTTCAAAATTCATAACGCTATATCTTTCAATTTTAATCATACTATTCCTCATTTCTTTCGTAGACTATTTTACCATAAAAAAAGAAAAATATAAAAGTTGTTTGCATTTTCACATGGAATAATTATTTGCAATCTATCATATATAAAATTAGGAGGGTTGAAAATGAAAACAATGAAAGTAGAAAAACAGTTTGAATATGAAGATAAGATAAAACAAATTATTCAAATCAAGGCGGATACAGAATTACAATATGTTAAAGAAGATAAAGGAATTAGAGCAATCGGACCTTTATTAATTAAAGGAACCTATGTGACAAATGATAATAAAAATGTAGAATTTCAAGAAGTATTACAAATGGATGTTTTAGCTCCTACAGAAAAATTGTGTAGTGATAATTTCTCACTTCACGTTGGCAATTGTCATGCAGAACTTATCGATCATGGAATTTTTGTTACTATAATGATGGATGTAAACGGATTAATTGAAGAGGAAGTTAAAAAAAATGATGCTAAAGTTGAAATGATAGAAGAGGCGAAACAAAAAGAATATGAAAAAGTAGAAGAATTTGAAGATGTTTTTGAAGATGCAAATACTACTTATACATCGTATCGAATGATTGTTGCGAAAAAAGGAGATACGTATGCTAGTATTGCACAACGATACGGAGTTGAAGAATCGTTATTAAGAGAATGTAATCATGAAAAGGATATTCAAGCAAAATCATTAATTATATTACCTTAATTCATTTATACATGAAATTCTTTTTCATAAAAAGGTTGAAATAGAAAAATATTTTTATTATAATATGTACACATATGTTGAAGAGAAGGAGTATATAGATTCTAAAGCAAAGAGAACTTTTGGTTGGTGTAAAAAAGTGAGCGGAACTATAGAAGGTAGTCTTGGAGTAAGTGTTTTGAATTAGAGTAGGAACATTCGGGAATCACGCCGTTATTTGTGTTTGAGACATACAATGTATGTGAAGTAAGGTGGTACCACGTTTAATCACGTCCTTATACAAGGACGTTTTTTTTATGAGGAGAAAAAAATGGTAACATTAGATATGCCGGAAAAAGAGACACAACGCCTATATCTCAGAGGGATGGAAGAAGAAGACGTTTGTGATATTCATGAATATTGTAAATTACCTAAGGTAACAGCATTATTAAATTATACTCCACATACAGATGTAGATGATACTTTAGATATTTTGAAGTCATCTTATTTACCGTTTGAAGAGATGGGAGAACCCCAAGCTTGGTGCATGGTTGAAAAAGAAATAGATAAGGTAATCGGACACTTATATTTTCATGGTCTACATCAACATAGCGCGCAGATTGCGTATGTATTACACCCTGATTTTTGGGGGAAAGGGTATGTGGCAGAAGCATTGCCAGAACTTTTAAATATAGGTTTTTTACAGTTAGATTTACATAAAGTATTTGCTTATGTAGCTGTTGAAAATAGAAAAAGTATTCGTGTTCTAGAAAGATTAGGCTTTCGTAAAATGAAAGTTTTAAAAAAAGCAGAAGAATTAAGTGATGGACTCTATCATGATATTGTAGAGTTTATGATGCTGAAAGATGAATGGAGGAAATAGGATGTCAAAAGCATTAGATCAAAAATATGATCATTTAAAAGTTGAAAAAGATTACTATAAAACTTGGATTGAAAAAGGATATTTTACAGCAGGAGATTTATCAAAAGATCCGTATTGTATTGTTATTCCACCACCAAATGTAACAGGAAAACTTCATTTAGGACATGCATGGGATACAACATTACAAGATATTGTTGCACGTTATAAACGTTTGCAAGGATATGATATGTTATGGTTACCAGGTATGGATCATGCTGGAATTGCTACACAAGCTAAAGTTGATCAAAGATTAAAAAATGAAGGTATTTCACGTTACGATATTGGACGTGAAAAATTCTTAGATCGTGCATGGGAATGGAAAGAAGAATATGCTTCTACAATTCGTAAACAATGGGCAAAAATGGGTGTATCTTTAGATTATACTAGAGAACGTTTTACTCTTGATGAAGGGTTAAGCCATGCAGTACGTAAAGTTTTTGTTGATTTATATAATGATGGATTAATTTATCAAGGCGAAAGAATTATTAACTGGGATCCAGAAGCTATGACAGCTCTTTCTAATATTGAAGTTATTCACAAAGAAATTGAAGGAGCAATGTATTATTTCAAATATAAAGTTGTTGAAACTGGAAAAGAATTAGTAATTGCGACAACACGTCCAGAAACAATGTTTGCAGATCAGGCAATTTTTGTTCATCCAGATGATGAAAGATATAAAGATATCGTAGGTATGCATGCGATTAACCCTGCTAATGGAGATAAGCTTCCAATTATGGCAGATGACTATATTGATATGAGTTTTGGTACAGCAGTTATGAAATGTACGCCAGCTCATGACCCTAATGACTTTGCATTAGCAAAAAAATATAATTTACCTATGCCTATTTGTATGCATCCAAATGGTACAATGAATGACATGTGCGGTAAATATGCAGGTATGGATCGTTTTGAATGTCGTAAAGCATTAGTTGCAGATTTTGAATCAAATGGTATTGTAGATCACATTGAAAAACATATGCATCAAGTAGGTCACTCTGAGCGTACTGGTGTAATTGTGGAACCATATTTATCAAAACAATGGTTTGTAAAAATGGAACCATTAGCACAAGAAGTACTTAAAAACCAAGAAATAGAAGATCAAAAAATTAATTTCTATCCAAAACGTTTTGAAAAAACATTCCATCAATGGTTAGAAAATATTGAAGATTGGTGTATTTCTCGTCAATTATGGTGGGGTCATAGAATTCCAGCTTGGTATCACAAAGAAACTGGTGAAATTTATGTAGGAATGGAAGATCCAAAAGATATTGAAAATTGGAAACAGGATGAAGATGTTTTAGATACATGGTTCTCAAGTGCATTATGGCCTTTCTCAACATTAGGATGGCCAGAAGATACAGCTGATTTAGAACGTTATTTCCCTAATGATTTATTAGTTACTGGATATGACATTATTTTCTTCTGGGTAGCTCGTATGGCATTCCAAACACGTTATTGTATGAAAAATCGTCCATTTAAAGATGTATTAATTCATGGGTTAGTACGTGATCCTCAAGGTAGAAAAATGAGCAAATCTTTAGGAAATGGTATTGATCCAATGGATGTTATTGAAAAATATGGTGTGGATTCTTTACGTTTCTTCTTAACAACAAACTCTACACCAGGACAAGATTTACGTTTCTCTGAAGAAAAAGTAGAATCAAGTTGGAATTTTATTAATAAAATTTGGAACGCATCACGTTTTGCTTTAATGCAATTAGGAGAAGATTTTACTTTAGAGGATGTTGATATTACAAATGCTTCAATCATCGATAAATGGATTTTAAAACGTTTTAACGAAGTATTAGAAAATGTTACTGAGAATATGGAAAAATACGAATTCGCTTTAGTAGGAAATGAGCTATATAGTTTTGTATGGGATGATTTCTGTTCATGGTATATTGAATTATCAAAAGCAGGTCTACAAAGTGATGATGAAACAACAGTAAAAGCGGCACGTTCTACATTAGTTATTGTATTACGTGGTATTGTACGTATGTTACATCCATTTATGCCGTTTGTAACTGAAGAAATTTACTTGTCATTACCTCATGCAATGGAAAGTATTAATAAAGAAGTATGGCCTACACCTGCAGAAGTTGAAATGAGCGAAGATGAAATGGTTTCTGTTAAACAGTTAATTACTATGATTGAAGCAGTACGTGGATTAAAAGTAGATTATAATTTGAAACCAAGTATGGATATTGAAGTTATTATCAAAGATGAAAATGATAATGTAATTCCATGCGATACTAAAATTAATGCAATTTTACAAAAAATGTGTCATGCAACATGGATTAGTGAAAATCGTTCAGAAGAAATGGCAGTACGTCCAATTTTAAATGGTACATTAAATGTTCCTTTAGCTGCAATTATCAATGTGGAAGAAGAAATTGCAAAATTAACAAAAGAATTAAAACGTTTAACAGGAGAAATTAAACGTGGAGAAGGAATGTTAAGTAATCCAAACTTTGTTAATAAAGCACCTGAAGCTAAAGTAAATGCAGAAAAAGAAAAATTAGAAGGATACAAAGCACAGTATGCTATCGTTGAAAAACAATTAGCAGAAATGGAAAAAAGACGCTAAATATTAAATATAAAAAGAATACTCCATGAGGATCATGAAGTATTTCAGACCGTTGACAAAGTCACTCGTTGAGCAGACTTTGTCATTCGGTCTTTTTTTAGTCTCCACTTTGATATAAAAAAGATGATTTCAAGGTATTTTTAACCTAAAATCATCTGTAATTTAATAGCTTTCCATCACTTTTTCTAAATTAATTTTATTTGTTTTCAAAATAAGGTAGTTTGTCAACAAGCTAGAATCCTCCATAAGGATCATGAAGTATTTTTTATGTGAACTTGATTAAAATTATAAAAGATTAAATATATAATCCAACATTTTAAATGTATTTATGACTGCAATTCATGAATAAATATTTCACTATTTTTAATTAATAAATCTTCTAATTCTTTATTCTTTTCTACAATCCAAGTATGGTTGGCTTTTTTTAATTGCAAAATCATTGTTTGTTTTGTTTCTTCTTTTGTATTAGCAAGTATTTCATATAAAGAAATTAGAATTTCAGTTTGAATGTCTTTTTCCGTGTTTTTTTTGTTTTTAGTAAGTGTAGAAGCAGATTGAATGATGTCATTTAAACTGTTTTTTAATGTTTTCTCTATATTTTTTGTTTTAAATGTTACAGTAACCTGTGCAGAATCCTTTTCTGTTTTCTCATCGGTTATTTCATAAGTAAATCCATAAAGTGCTTTATGAGCTTTATCTTGAATTTGTTTATCTATATTTTCGATATAGTCAATATCATTCATTTGTAGAGATTGAATAGCATTTTCGTCCCATTCTGAAATATTTTTCACTGTATCCATATCATGAGATTGAATTCCAGTTAAAAATTGATCTACAGCACTACTAGGTGAAATATTTGATTGATGTATTTTGCAACCAGTTAAAATCATAACTAAAACGATGAAGCATAAAAAGTTTTTTTTCATAGTAAATCTCCTTTTGAATATTTTATCATTGTATTTAGAAAAACTCAATTCTTCGATATGAACTTAATTTTTAAGAAAGAATAGAATCACATTTTATTTTATAAAAAAAGTGATAAAATAAAAGTAACAAAAACAAAGGAGATGTTTATTATGTTGAATTTTAGTGACGATTTGAAAAAAGTATTATTAGCAGGTATTGGAGCTGCAGCTACAACTGCTGAAAAATCAAAAGATTTAGTAGACCAATTTGTACGTAAAGGAGAATTAACTGTTGAACAAGGAAAGATTTTAAACGAAGAATTAAAACATACAGTAAAAGAAAAATTATGTACTCCAGCAGATGCAGATGAAATTAAGCGAGATTTAGAGAAGGTAAGTAAAGAAGAACTTGCTGAAATTAAAGCTAAAATTGAGGAATTAGAAGCAGCAAATAATGAAGAATAATGAAATTTTAAGTAGTAAACGAAGATTAGCACAAATTCTTGGCATATTAAAAAAGCATGAAATAACAAAAGGTGTAGATCCCGTTAAGTTTCGAATGATATTAGAAGATCTAGGACCTACTTTTGTGAAAATTGGACAAATTATGTCTTCAAGACAGGATATGTTTTCGGAGAGATATTGCACGGAATTAGTCAAATTACGTGATAATGTATTACCGATGAGTATTGAAACAATTCGTTCTGTAATAGAAGAAGAGTATGGTACTGCTTTGGAGGATATATTTTCACAATTTGATGAAATACCATTAGGAAGTGCTTCTATAGCACAAGTTCACAGAGCAACTTTAAAAAATGGAAAAGATATTGTTGTAAAGGTACAGCGTCCTAATATTTATATGACGATGGAAAGAGATATTTCTTTAGTTCGAAGAGCTAGTAAAATTTTACATCTCAATGAGATTCTAGGTAGTGTTGTTGATATTAATATTGTTTTAGATGAATTTTGGCATACGGCAAAAGAAGAAATGGACTTTTTAAATGAAGCTAAATTTGCGAATAAGTTTACGCAATTAAATAAGGATATTCAATATATAGATGCACCTAAAATCGAATTAGAATATAGTACGAGTCGTGTATTAGTAATGGAATATGTAGATGGGTATGAAATTGATGAATTCGATGTATTGGAAGAAGAAGGATATGATCGTAAAGAAATTGCAGTAAAACTTGCTGAAAATTATATTAAGCAAATTGTAGATGATGGTTTTTTTCATGCAGACCCGCATTTAGGAAATATTCGTATTCGTGATGGAAAAATTGTTTGGATTGATTTTGGTATGATGGGAATTTTATCAAAACAAGATAAATATTTAATGAAAAATGCAGTCATTGCTTTAGGAAATAATGATGTTCAAAAATTAGTGGATGTTATTTTGGCATTAGGGGTACATAATGGAAGAATTGATTATGCATTGTTCTACGATGATATGGAAAATTTTATGCGTAAATACTTACATATGGAATTAGAAGATATTAATCTTTCTGTGGTTATTCAAGAAATATTTAGTATTGCACATAAACATTCCATATCAATGCCAAAAGGAATTAGTATGTTAGCAAGAGGACTTGTGACAATTGAGAGTACTATGACCGTGTTAGACCCTAAAATTAATATTATTGAAATTGCAGCAAATCATGTGGCACAGAATATGGTAAATAAAATAGATTTGAAAAAAGAATTTATAAATACACAAAAATTAACACATGATGCAGTTCATTATGGAATGAGAATACCTGTACAATTATATGATATAATTCAAATGATTATGAAAGGTCGTTTGAAAGTTAATTTAGATATTATGGGAAGTGATGTGCCAATGACTTCGATTAATCATATGGTGAATAAATTAACTGTAGGTATTGTAAGTGCAGGATTATTGATGGCTAGTTCTTTATTATGTACAACGCAGATGACACCTAAAATTTTTGGTATTCCTGCTTTAGGATTTATTGGATATATTACTGCATTCGGTTTAGGTTGTTGGTTATTATATTCGGTATTAAAAGAACATCGTCATCGAAAATAATTTGAATTCATACATACTCTTTTTACTAAGTGATTAGTAAGAAGGGTATTTTTTTTGAATGTTAAAAAAAATCGTATAAAAAGATAATATTCAAGAATATAGAAAAATGGATGTCTCCTGAAAACACAGAAAACATCCATATATAGTTTTTATTTTATAAATCGATGTATCTAAAATAATAGGTATATCGATTATAAGATTTATTTGGCGGAGCGCATGAGATTCGAACTCACGGTAGCTTTCACTACGCCACCTTTCCAAGATGGTGCCTTAAACCGCTCGGCCAACGCTCCTTAATTACTTTAATTATTCTACTAAATTTTTATAGAATGTCAATCAGTTGTGATAAAAATTACGTTTTTCTATAGAAAATATCGTATAGATGTAAGCAAAGGAATAATAAAGTAGCTTGTTTCATATATATCTTGTGGAGGGTGTATATGGAAAATAAAAAAGTAATTATTAGTTTTGCAATTGTATTTTCAATTCTGTTTTCAGGACTTTATTTTATGCTTTTTTCAACATTAGAGAAACAAATGGATGAACAGAAGGTATTGTATATGATACAGGTAGGTTTATTCGATAAAAAAGAAAATGCGAAAGCAATGCAGATGAAATTAAGAAAAGATAAAATTGATGCATATGTTTGGAATAAAGGAAAACAAATAGCAGTTGTTTGTGGAATCAGTGAAGAAGAAAATAATACAAAAAA
>JAHHST010000061.1 GCA_020025055.1 Longicatena sp. | reverse complement strand
TTTTTTAATCTCCACTTTGATATAAAAAAGATGATTTCAAGGTATTTTTAACCTAAAATCATCTGTAATTTAGTAGCTTTCCACCACTTTTTCTAAATTGATTTTATTTTTTTAAAGAATAAGGATACATAGGATTCATATCCCCTTTAACAATCTGTATTACCAAAGGAACTTTAACCTCTTTTGACACATTGTAAGATGATATATACGTACTTGCCTTCACATCTACATGAACAACTAAAGATATTTTTAATAACGTACTATCAACTCCATATGGATTGGTTTCTGCGATTATATTTCCTATCGCATCATGGTACATTCGCAATCTGATTTTAAAAGTAGGACCTAGATTCGACAACATATATGAATGAAAAAAATATCCTAATTTAGCCTCATAAATCACTCCATCTTGAAATCGACTATTAAAACTACGATAGTGTTTATTATCTGTTTTTTCACATTGTAGTGTATTATCAATAATATTCAAAACTTTTACCAGATAATCATTCATTTTCTTCGTATCATAAGTTATATCAGCTACTTCACCATTTTTATTATATTCAACATTAATAAAATCTTTCACATCATAATCCATTTGTCCTATCGCTTCTTTTACAACATAATGGATTGCATATCCTGTATGCTGAGTTGCTAAAGAATGTAACTGTGGTTCAATAATACATTGAACATAATGTACAATTATTATAAATAAACACAAAATCAAGCAAACAAGAATTCCAAATTTTATTTTTCTATATCTATTTACTTTTATTTTTTTCATAAATCCACCTAGTTTACTATATGAAAAAAAAATCAAAAGTTTAAAAAATAATGAAATAGAGTAGTTCATATTAACTTTTTTCCAATGTTTTACTAAAAAACTCTCTATTTTAGAATTTTTATATCTAAAATAGAGAGTACTTCTCTAATCAACTTATTCTTATAACTCTTCAAGCAAATCAAATCTTCCTAATGAATTACTATCCGAAATAACAACCAAATGATCATTTGCTTCAATTCGATATTCTGAGTCTGGGCATATATTTAAATGTTCCTCTAAATAAGCACGAATTCCAACAACATTAATTCCATATTTGCGTCTCAAATCTAATTCAACTAATGTTTTTCCAACCCATTGTTTCGGTGTTGGAATTTCAACAATGCTATATTCGCTATCTAAATCAACAATATCAATAATATTTTTTCCTAAAACACTTTTTGCAACTTGTTCTCCCATATCATGTTCAGGACGAACAACTTTATTTGCACCTAATTCTACAAATATTTGCATATATCTTTTATTTTTTGCTTTCGCAACAATATATGGAATTCCTAATTCTTTTAAATTAATAAGACCCATAACACTTTCTTCCAAATGATTTCCCATACAAAGAATTGCTACATCACAATCTTGTATTCCTGCTGCACGTAATTGTTCAATATCTGTAATATCACATTGTACTGCTTGCGTAACAATATCCGCCATACGATTCACACATTTATGATCGCTATCTAAAGCAATTACATCACAATTATATCTACTTAATGTTTTCGCAACGGTAGAACCAAAAATACCTAATCCTAACACTGCATACTGTCTTTCTGTATAACCTTTCATATTCACACCTCTTAGCCAACAATAATATTCCCATTTGGATAGGAAATTTTCATATTTATATCACTTGATTTATGCTTCATTAAAGATAAAATCAAAGTTGAAATACCGATTCTTCCTATATACATCAACAAGATAATAATAAACTTTCCGGCAACTCCTAATGATGCAGTAATTCCTAAAGAAGCACCTACGGTCGCCATTGCACTTCCTGCTTCAAATGCTAATGATAAAAATGGTTGATTTTCGAATACATTCAATAATAATATACCCGTAAATAAAACAAGTAAATTCATAAAGAAAATCCCCATTGCTCGTATCACAATTCCATCGCGAATGGTACGTTTCAACATAACTGCTTGTTCTCTTCCTTTTAAAACGCTAATCATATAAATCACGATAACCGCAAATGTTGTAGTTTTAATACCACCAGCAGTTCCACCAGGTGATCCACCAATAAACATGACCGCCATCATCAATAAATCTGTAGCTTGGCAAAGCCCACCATAATTTATAGATGAGAAACCTGCAGTACGTAATGCAATCGATTCAAAAGTCGCTGTCATCATTTTTTCAAATATATTAAATTCCCCCATCGTCGCAGGATTATTATATTCTAGCAACATAATAATAAGCGCTGGAATAAAAATTAACAAAAGTGAAACAACAACCACAACTTTTGTATGTAATGTTAATGAGTGTTTAAATTTACTAAATGATATCTTTCTATCTAATAAAGGTCTAATTTTATCTCGGATATCAAACCACACTGCAAACCCTATACCACCTAACACAATTAAAGTCATAATCGTAAAACACATTAATGGATCATGGACATACTCTTGTAAACTAATAGATCCTAATGTATCAAATCCAGCATTACAAAACGCAGAAACAGATAAGAAAATAGCTTTGAATCCTCCATCCAACAATCCATATTTAGGGATCATTCGAAAAGCGATTAGTACTGCACCACAAGACTCAAAAAACAATGTGTAATACAAAATATCTAATAAGAATCTTTTCATATTTGCCACATGACTTTGATTCAACATTTCCTTCATTACTATTTTTTCATTCATAGACAATCGATTTCGCATAATCAATACAAACACTGCCATAAATGTCATCAGTCCTAATCCGCCAACCTGTATTAACATCAAAATCACAAACTGTCCAAATGTATTAAATGTATCTGCAACTGTTACTGTAGAAAGTCCTGTAACACATGTTGCACTTGTAGAAATAAATAAGGCATCTAATGGGCTAAAAAAATTTCCATTTTTTGTTGAAATTGGTAACATCAATAGCAAGGCACCTGTTAAAATAACTAGCAAGAAACTCACTGCGATTTTTTGTGCAGGTGATAGCTTTTTCAAGTTAAGCATTGAATGAACAAAATCTATCATAATTCACCAAACCTTTTATCCTTCATTTTTTCATATCCTCTTCAAGTTCTTCATTTTAAAATAGGAGTTATAAAATATATAAAACTTCATTTTCAACTGCTATCTTAACACTATCTTAACCCTGTTTCAATAGTATATTGACACTATCTTAACATTTCTAAAGCAAAAAAATCATTTTCTATTTTATAACGAACAAAATATTACAATACCTTAATTTATAAAATAAATTTAATTCTATAAACGTTATTAAATAATCCCCTATAGTTTTTATTATTGCTCGTAACTGAACCTAATCGTAACATAAAAAAAACTCAGCAGAATAGCCTACTGAGTTCTATTTAATTCTTTATAAAATCAATTATAATTTCTAAATTCTAATAATTTTCACTACGAACTTCGAAATAAGATTGAGGATGTTTACAAACAGGGCATACTTCTGGAGCAGTTTTACCTTTGTGTAAATGTCCACAATTCAAACATTCCCAAACAGTTTCTTCTCCTTTTTCAAATACGCTTCCATCTTCAATATTATTCAATAAAGCTGTATAACGTTGTTCATGTGTTTTTTCGATTGCTAAAACACCTTCCATCGTTTCTGCAATTTCATCGAATCCTTCTTCACGTGCTTCTTTAGCCATACGTGCGTACATATCTGTCCATTCAAAATTTTCACCAGCTGCAGCATCTTTTAAATTTGTTACTGTGTCAGGCATACCATCATGTAATAATTTAAACCATAATTTCGCATGTTCTTTTTCATTATTTGCTGTTTGTTCAAAAATATTAGCAATTTGTACATACCCTTCTTTTTTTGCTTTTGAAGCATAATATGTGTATTTATTTCTTGCCATTGATTCTCCTGCAAACGCTTCATTTAAATTTTTTTCTGTTTTTGTTCCTTTCAAGTTCATAAAAAATTCCTCCTTTACCTATTACTCTTATATAGTATATACTAGTTTTAATAATATATACTTATAAGATTTTTATAACTATATATATTATATAATAATTAGCACACTTTTGCATCATTTATGCACATATAATTACACAATGGAATTTTTGATTTTTTATAAAATTTAAATTGAATTCGTTTTCCTATTTTTTTGTTATATTTTTTTAATTTTTTTTAAATTTATATCTTTATTTTTATTTTTTTATATAATTTTTTAAATATTTTTTTATTTTTACTATACAAATTTTAATTTATAAAGTAAAATCATCACGTAGGAGGTGTATATTATGAAAAACAAACACCCTTTTGATGATTTTGGTATAAATTTGTTTAGTGAAGAAGTTATGAAAGAATGGTTACCTTATCCAATCTATTCAAAATGGAAAACCGCTACAAATAAAGAAGACGCATTAGACCGTCCAACCGCAGATGCCATAGCACATGCTATGAAAACGTGGGCTATGGAAAAAGGATGCACACATTTTACACACTGGTTTCAACCTCTAACTGGTTCTACAGCAGAAAAACATGATTCTTTTATAGAACCTGGAGATTATAATCAACCGATTTCACGTTTTTCTGGTAAATCACTAATAAAAGGTGAAGGAGATGCCTCAAGTTTCCCAAGTGGTGGATTACGTGCAACATTTGAAGCACGAGGATACACTTATTGGGATTGCACATCACCTGCATTTATTCGTGATAATGTTTTATGTATTCCAACAATTTTTGTTTCCTATAATGGGGAAACATTAGATAAAAAAGCTCCTTTATTAAAAAGTATTGAAGCAATCAGTAAGCAAGCAACTAGAATTGTAAATTTATTTAAAGATAAAGATATCAAACGAGTAAAACCTATGGTTGGACTTGAACAAGAATATTTCTTAATTGACAAAAAACAATATTTACAACGCTTAGATTTAATGCATACTGGAAGAACTTTATTTGGTTCAATGCCACCTAAAAGCATGGACATTCGTGGACACTACTTTGGAAGTATTCCTTCTCGTGTATATAGTTTCATGAAAGATGTTGACGAGGAATTGTGGAAACTTGGTATTTATGCAAAAACAGAGCATAACGAAGTTGCCCCATGCCAATTTGAGTTAGCTCCTCTATTCAATGAAGTAAATATTGCAATTGATCAAAACCTAATCATTATGGATACATTGAAGAAACAAGCAGACAAACACGGACTAGTATGCTTATTGCACGAAAAACCTTTTCAAGGTGTCAATGGTAGTGGAAAACACAACAACTGGTCTTTAGTAACAGATGATGGTCAGAATTTATTAGAGCCAGGTGATCGTCCTCATGAAAACATACGTTTCTTATTATTTGTTTGTGCAATTATTGAAGCAGTTGATACTTATCCAGAATTATTACGTATGGCTGCAAGCTGTTATGGTAATGACTACCGACTTGGAGCAGATGAAGCACCACCTGCCGTTATTTCTATCTGTATGGGAGATGAACTTGAAATCATCTTAGATAAGCTAAAAAACGGAGAACACGAATTAAAAAATGATGTAGAAACGCAACCATATTCCATTGCGAATTTATCTTATGTTCCAAAAGATACATCTGATCGAAATCGTACATCTCCATTTGCTTTCACAGGAAATAAATTTGAGTTCCGTATGGTAGGTTCAAGTCGTTCTGCATCTACAACAAATATTATTTTAAATACAATTGTTGCAGATTCGCTAAGTCGCATTGCAGATCAATTACAACAATATAAATATATAGATGATATTCGTAAAAAAGCTTTAGATATATGTCGTTCTATTTTACAACAACATCATCGTATTTTATTTAGTGGTGATGGATACAGTGATGAATGGTTAACAGAAGCTAAAAAACGTGGTTTACCTAAAATTGACCACTATCTAGATTCTATTGACTCTTTAATTGATGATAAAGCTGTTTCTATGTTTGAACGTAATCATGTATTTAATAAAGTTGAATTAGAAGCACGTGTAGATATATTAACTGTCGAATATCGAAAATCTGTAAAAGCAGAAGTTCTAACATTATTAGATATATCAAAAAAAGAAATATTACCTGCTTTAGTTAAAGAAATCAAATTCTATACAGATGCACAAAATTCACTTGGTGTAGAAAATCAATATTATCAACGTAAAATTAAACATTTAGTATCTCTGCTAGATTCATTTGATAGCCAATACCATGTTTTAAAAGATAAAATGAAGCAACGTAGTTTACATCCTGAAAATTGCGAAAAAGCTATTTATTTAGATCATATCGTTATTCCAGAAATGAAAAAATTACGTGAGATCATCGATGAAATAGAAGAATCTGTTTCAAAAGAAACTTATCCTGTACCAACCTATGATGATATGTTTATGGCAATGCAATAAAAACTCTATTATGAAGTAACCCCAAAAAGTTATACTTTTTGCGAGATGGATTATTCCATCTCGTTTTTTGTTTATGAAATTAAGAAACATTACCTATATTGGACAGGACTAAGATATCCTAGTTTCTCTTTCATTCTTTTCTAGTTATAATAGTTGATATATTTTTCAATTACATCCTTCAATGTTTCATAACTGTAATTATCTTTTCGGGATATACTTTGAAAAATCTGTTCCTCTTTTAGCTTGTGCGAATAAGCTTTTATTTGATACCCATCCTTGATTCGAACAAAATGTCTTCGGATTCTATTTGGTGCAACCGTAGCAACTTTTCCTTTATATGAGAGAAGACCTTTTAGTTTGAACTATCTTCAGAGACTGTGAATATTTCTTTTGTATCTCCTATTGGATTGTCACCGCTAATTCAGACAAATATTAAAAGAACAGTTCGATTCTGTGGAACTGCACAATGCATGTCAGATACTGCAGTAACTACAAGAGTATATTTTTTCCGATGCGTTTTCGCTTTTTTGGTTTAATTCGTGAATGTGGTAGAATTTTTCATATTTTCGTACTATAATTATCATGTTTTTTTATACTCATACGCAAGGATGGTGATTTCTATGGATAAAAAGCTGATAAATGAAAAACTACTTGGGAAATGCGGCTTTTACTGTGGCTCTTGTCCTACATACATAAAAGGTTTTTGCCGTGGCTGTGAGGAAGAACATACTTCTGGCGATTGTTTTACTAGGGATTGCGTAAAGGAAAAGAAATTAAACTTTTGCGGTGAATGTGAAAATTTCCCATGTGCTACAATTATGACCAAACCGCATTGCACAGTTCTCGATAAAGATTGGCTTGCATGGAAAAAGCATTGCGCATAGATACAGGACATGGAGTTGAATAGGTTAGTTCTTTGACATGCTCTGCAATTGTATCTATTGTTTTATCCTCAATTGAAGATAATGCATTGTTTATATTTTTTGAATTCCATGTTTTCTTTCGACCTTTCTTTTTTGTATCAAAGCATTTGAATCAGCTATTCTGAATTCATTTTTCCATCTTCTAAACCGTGCAATATATCTCTTTGATAAATAGGTTATTCCACCATCTCCTGACAAATATTATAGGGCTATTTTTTCTTAAACTCAAAGCTGTATTTTGCTATGAAAAATCGATCTTTTAATCGTTAAATTTTAGATCTCACTTTTTAAAGTCGGCTCAATTATAGAGTCTTTTTCTTTACATTATGGATATTCGTCATATAATAGTAAAGTATGAAAAAAGGAGTATCTATATGAAAATGAATGAACGCTGTATTCCATGTTTAGTGAATCGCCAACATGATAAAATAGCAAAAGAAAAAGATTCAACCAAAAAAATAACTTATATGAAAGAAGTTCTAAATATTATCGCAAATAGTAGTAATGAAGAAACAATGCCTTGGATTTCTAATATGGTAGAAAGATTATACAACGATACCTTTCCAGAACTACAAATGCCTTATGCTACAATAAAAAAGCAATATAATCAACTTGTGTTACATTTAGAATCTGATATCAAAAATAAAATCATGAAACAACCAGATCCATTAAAATATGCAATACAACTTGCAATTGTAGGTAATTATATCGATTATGGAGCTTGTAGTCATGTAGATCAAGATTTCTTTATGACTTTATTAGAAAAAGCAAATCAAACTCCTATTCATGATGATATATACCAAAAGTTAATTCATGATTTAGAAAATTACACATCACTTCTTTATATTTGTGATAATTGTGGAGAGATTGTATTTGATAAAATATTAATTGAACAATTATCAAGGCAATACCCACATCTAAAAATAACAGCTATGGTTCGTGGTGATGAAATTATTAATGATGCCACAATGATTGATGCAAAAGAAGTTGGTTTAGTAGATGTTTGCAATGTCATTGACAATGGTTTAGCTCTTGCTGGAACAGATCTTACACACATTAGTAAAAATGCTTTAAATGCTGTAAAAACAGCAGATATCATTTTAGCAAAAGGACAAGCAAACTTTGAAACATTATGTGATAACCAATTACCTATTTATTATCTATTACTATGTAAATGTGATTTATTTACTGAACGCTTTAATCTTGAAAAATATACTGGTGTATTATTTTGTGAACAGAACAAATAAAAAACGGCATTGCCGTTTTTTTATTCTTCACTTTTATAAGTTAACTGATCA
>JAHHST010000060.1 GCA_020025055.1 Longicatena sp. | reverse complement strand
TTTGCCAACGCTCGAGCGATTGCCACTCTTTGTTTTTGTCCACCAGATAACTTGCTTGCTTTTTTCTTAGCAATCGAATCAAGTCCAACTTCCTTTAAAATCGTATGTACTTTTTCTTTTACTTCATTTACTTTATATCCACTCATCAATAAGACAAGTTCAACATTTTGATAAACTGTATAATGATGAATTAAGTGAAAAGATTGAAAGATATTGCTCACATATTGTTTTCGATAAGTCTCAATCTCATCTTTCGTATAGCCACTAGTTGGTTTTCCTTCAACTAGCATCTCTCCTTCTTCATATCCATCTAAGCCGGCTAATACATGCAAAAGTGTTGATTTTCCACTTCCGCTCTCTCCTGTGATTGCAACAAATTCGCCTAATGAAAAGCTTGTTGTGATCTTTTGAAATCCGGTTGCAATCACACCATGGCTAGAATATATTTTACTGACTTCCTTCAGCGTCAAAATTTCCTTCATCCTTTATACAGCTCCTTTCTGTTTCTTTTGGTAAGGTGATGATTGCTTTGAATAAGTCTCCATCAATTTCGATTGCAAATATTCCACCCTGTATTTCCGTAAAGCTTTTCACAATTGCAAGTCCTAATCCACTACCCACTTCATGTCTTGATTTATCTCCACGAACAAAGCGTTCTGTAATCTCTTCTGGATTAAAATCTAATGGTGCTTTCGATGTGTTCTTATAACAAATCTTGTAGTGATCATCTTCTTCTTTTACTTCAATGAAAACTCTTGTATGATCTAGAGCATAACGACTAATGTTTTGAATTAAGTTTTCAAATACGCGTACCATTTTATTTGGATCTATCATCACCATAGCAGGTGTCTGTTGCAGCTTATAAACAGTTGCTAAATCTTTATCTTGCCATTGTGTTGCATATTCTGCTTGAACTTGTCTTATCATTTCACAAACATCAACACAGACCAAGTCCACTTTTAATGCTCCTGCATTTGCTTTTGACACATCAAACAAATCTACAACTAATTGATCTAAACGATTTGTATATTGTACAATTTTTTGAATGTATTCATCCATGTGAGCTGGATCTTTGTCATCCTGTAATAATTCCACATAGTTCTTTAATCCAGTTAATGGTGTTTTTAGATCATGCGATACATTGGTAATTAATTCTGTTTTTACATTTTGTGATTGAATGCCTTCATCTAAAGCTTTAGAAAATCCTTGTTTGATCTGAATTAGATTTTCATAAAGAGATTGAAAAGTAGGAACTGAAATAGGTTCTACATTAAAATTGCCATTTGCTAATTGTTTGGTAACTTTTAAGCAACCATCATATTGCTTCATCACCTGATTGTAGACATAAACCATAAATCCAAAAATAGCAATACTTTCTAAAAGAATCCAAAGATACATGATATCTAGTCTAAAATTACTAAAACAGATATTAAGAATCACATGAATAAGGATTAAAATGAGAAGTTTGATATAGAAAGAATTCTTAAAATTCACAAAATTGATATTATGAAGAAAATGAAACAATGCATAAATACATGTATTGTCTTTTATAAAGGCCTTAATTCCTTTATGGAAGAAGTTTTTGATATATCCCATAAAGAATGCCGTAAACATTAGGACACAATAGAATAAAATGCCAATGCCGCATTTCACAATGAACAGATATTCACTCATCTTGTTCACACAGAAGAAGTATTCAACCTGACCATCAAATATAGAAATCGCAGCCTGTTGAATAAAAAAGACTAAAAATACAATAATAGCAACCAAGACGGCCATCACTTCTACTTTGATATTTAAGAATCGAGTAAATATTTTGGCTTCTTTTTCAAGCGATAATGGAAGAATAAATCCTAACAGTAAACAAATAACCAGTGCAGTACTTGCAAACACCATCATTCTAGTATTTTGAGTAGTATAATCAACTAATGTCGTAAATAAAAACTCTTGATTGTTCTTTAATGATTCTGGAATATAGACTTCCATTTCCAAATTTTTTGGTAATTGATACTGATAATAGTTTTCAATATTATATTTTTCTAAAATATCTTCACTTAAATACATAGAAATCCTATCATATGCTAAAGATTGTAAATATTTAAAATCATTGTTGATTGTAATAGGACTTGAACTATTCATCTTAATTGGTAGTAATTTTCCATGTTTATCGGTTTTTATCGTCGCTGATAAAATAG
Source organism: Longicatena sp. (assembly GCA_020025055.1). GTDB lineage: Bacteria > Bacillota_I > Bacilli_A > Erysipelotrichales > Erysipelotrichaceae > Longicatena_A. Next base: position 6,570 of record JAHHST010000060.1, on the reverse strand, counting down.
CTTTTTCTTTTTGCTCTTGTGTAATTGCCATATTCCATTTTTTATCATTTGTATTATCGCCTACTTTTATACGATAATAAAAGTTCTGATCTGTTAATAAAGTAAGATCATACGTATTAGAAAACTCTTCATGTAGCTGTTCTTTGATTAATGAAACCGTTGATGATTCTAGTGGAATATCCTTTGCTAACGTAATCCACTCATACGTATGATCAAGTTGTTCTGCTTCAAAAAATAAAACATCTTTGATGCAATATTCAATCACTTCGTTTTTGCTATTATTTATTGTTTTTACGTTGACAGATAATGGTTCAATAAAATGGCTGGTAAACAATACAACGGTTATAATGACAACTTGTAAAATTACCATAAACCCATATTTTTTCATCATGATTCATACCCTCTTTTCATTCGATAACCAACACCCCATACAACTTGAATATACATTGGTTTTTTTGGATCTGGTTCAATCTTTTCACGTAGTCTACGAATGTGTACCGCAATGGTATCCGTCGCAAACGCTTCTTCATTCCATATATTTTCATAGATTTGTTCTGCTGAAAATACTTGTCCAGGATGTTTGATTAATAATTCTAATATTTGAAATTCTTTTGGTGTTAAATGAATGAATTGATCATTCACTTTTACTTCTTTTGAAATGGTATTTAAGGATAACCCTTCTACCTCATAGACATGTTCTTGTTTCTTTACAACAATATTATTTTTTAGCTGTAAAATTTGCTCATAACGTCTTAATTGACTGCGTACTCTTGCTACTAACTCCATACTTCCAAATGGTTTTGTAACATAGTCATCTCCGCCAACCATCAATCCATTGATTTTATCCACATCTTCACTTTTTGCACTTAAAAAAATAATTGGAAAATCCCACTTTTCTCTTAGTTTTTCCACCATGGTAATACCATCCATCACAGGCATCATAATATCTACAATTGCGCAATGAACATCGTCATTCACTTTTTTTAAACCATCTTGTCCATTTTCTGCCAAAATAATATGATATCCTTGATTTCGCATATAAATACCAATCGCTTCCCTAATTCCTTGTTCATCTTCAACAATCAAAATTGTATGTTCCATAATACTTCCTCTTTTCTACCTAAGTTTAGTTTATTCTATAATAGTTACAAAATGTTACCTAAATTATTACAATTTTATAAACAGATTACAATGCTACAAATTTCTTTCTATATTTTTTTGATAAAACATGTATTTAAACAAAATATTTACATAGGATATATATCGAATTTTAAATATGATATAACGTAGTTATATGACATGACTAGATAGAAAGTGAAACACGAAAAGACTAGCTATTTTTGTATTATCCTTATTTATGACAATCAATCTTGTCGGATGTGGAAAACAAGAAACAAATGTTTCTGACTTAAACAATGTGAATAAAGAAGTTCAAGAAGAGCCATTATAGGAAAACATAGTTGAGAAAAACAGCGAAAAGATCCATGAGGCTTGGGGAAATCCAGATAATTATTTAAGTGGAGAATATGACGAAATTTAGATATTAGAGGATGAAGACCATATGGTGATTGTCTATTATAATCATGATGATAGCATTGTTAAAAATGTCGTAATTTCTAATCTTTCTAAATGAATGAACTAATCTATAATAAAAAAAACAGGTATAGGATAGAAGCGTACTAATTTCACACTTCTTCTACATATACCTGTATTTATTTTTATTTACAACTTTATATTGTAATTATTTATTTCTGCGTTTTGCATAGTTCGTTGCTTTCGTTTGGTTTAATACAACAACTGATTCAATATGTGGTGTATGTGGGAACATATCAATCGGTATAATCTTTTCTACATCATATCTACTTTGTAAAATTGCTAAATTCTTACCTAATGTAGCTGGATTACATGATACATATACAATTTGTTTAATCTTACTTCTTAAAATACATTCTAACATTGCATCATCTAAACCACTTCTAGGTGGATCTACGACTAATACATCAATAGAGCGCTTCTTAGAAATATATACTAATTTATCAGCTGCATCATCACACACAAAGGATACATGTTCACATCCGTTTTTCTTTGCATTCTGATTTGCGTTAACAACTGCATCTTTGATACTTTCAATACCAATAATTTCCTTTGCTTTATCTTTTAAGTATAGTGAAATTGCACCTATACCACTATATGCTTCTACAATCAATTCATTATTACCATGAATACAATCAGCAATCGTATGATATAGTTTTACCGCTTGCTTTGTGTTTAATTGAAAGAATGAACGTGGAGAAATCTCTAACTGTAAATCTTCTAATTGTAACGGTAATAACTTTTCTCCTGCTAAAAAAATCATCTTAGGTCCAAAAACTTCAGGTGTTTTCTTAATCGTATGAATGCTCTGCCATAAACTATATAGTCCTTTGATTTTCATCAATTTTTCAATGGTTCTTGGTTCGATTTCATCATTTCCTGTAACAATCGTACATTGATACTTACCATCAAATCCTCTTACGATTAAATTACGTATACCACTCTTTTCGTGATGATTATATCCTTGATAGCCCTCATCATTTAACACTTCCATAATCATAGAACGCATTTTTTCTAATGCATCTTCATGTATAAAGCATCGACGAATATCAATAAAATAATTAGAATTTGGCATAAATAATCCACTTTCTAAACGTCCTTCATTCATTGCTACAGGCATTTTAAATTGATTTCGATACCCAAATACATTTTCACTTGGAATCACACTCTTAATTTTTTTAGGATCTACTTGTGCATATTTTATTAATGTTTGTCTTAAAACATCTTTTTTATATTCTAATTGTTTTGGATAACGAGCAATCATCAATGGACAACCTCCACATACATGTTGCATGCGACATTTTGGCTGAATTCGATCTTTGCTTTTTTTAATAATCTTATTAACTTCCCCAATTGCATAACGATTTTTTCTTTCTACAATGCGGATGTCTACTTCCTCACCTAATAATGCTCCAGGAACAAACACTGGCAAACGATCAATATATCCTATACCTTCCCCATTAATTCCTGTCTTTTTAATTACTACCTTCATTTTTTCTACCTCATATTCTTATTATTTTTTTAACTTATTAAGTATTTTATCTTCGATATTATTCGCATGATAAAATAATTTTTCATATTTCATTAATAACGTATCTTCCTTACCATACGTATCTTCTACAACTAGATTCAAACAAAATCCAAAATATATAATACAGGAAATTAAATAAATTGCCAACAACAAAGTTACCAAAGATGCCAATGGTCCATATACGTCTTGATAAGATGTAAAATGCTTTACTACCGTTACAAACAAAGTTGCCAAGAGCAGAATACTAATTGTTGAAAAAATTGCTCCAACAATCCCAAAACTCCAATCTCTTTTACGAAAACTTAATGCTCGATACATCATATAGAAAAACATCAACATAATAGAAGCCGAAATCAAGGGCAGCAGTTCTAAAAAATTTGTTGCTACAAAAATAGCTGCCACAACAATTACAACCAAATTCACAAAAAGAAAAATTGATTTAATTCGAATAGACCATTTGGGAACATTCACATGTTCATGAGAAGCACTAATTAATAAAAAAGAAAAGATACTACGACTTGCTAAATAAAAAGACGCACACATCGTAATAATAAAAGATACCATACTATAATTTTTGTTTGTAAAATATTGTAATAACTGACTTAACATTTCTTTGTTTCCATCTGGCATAAAATTTATTAAAAAATCTAAAATAATTCCATTATCCAGATATGCATACTTAAATAATAATGCAAATATAAGTAAAGAAGGTGCTAGGGCTAATAATAAAGAAAAGGAGAGCGAATATTTAAATAAACTTCCCTCGAATGACGTAAACTCATCATATATACATTTTAATCGATTCATAGCTTCACCTACTTCTTTCCTCGTATATAGTTTACCACCTTTCTTGCATCATCACCAAGAATAAAATAATAATATTGTCCAATCATTCCTTGTTGACTTTGATTCAATATATCATTTATATCAACATTAGGATAACTTTCCTCGATATCTTTTTTTCTTTTCTCAATCCCATCGATTAACTCTTGTTTATATTTTGATTCAATTTTAAATAAAGCTAATTCCGTACATTGCAATGGAATAACACCCTGGTATACATAAGCTTTTTCAACATGAACCATCGGTATATGATACAAATCTTCAATTTTTGCTTTTGTTAATGATGTATCTTGCAACACACCATATTTCCATCGATTTGTCTCCTTTACTTTCTGAAAATCTTGTACAAATCGATCCATATCCATTGTTCCATTTTTAAAGCTTCCATGTAAACTTACACATCCACACATTATACAGCAAAAACATAATATGATTATTTTCTTCATATAGTTCCTCCTATATAAGTATATGAAAAACATGCATTATATTTCTAAAAAAAGCTGACCATTGTCAGCTTAATCATTCATCGCCCAATCAGGCACATCATTTCCTCTTCTTAGTAAAACAGCTTTTTGAAATTCTGTTTGATTTAAAAATTCCAAAATTTCATATTCTTCTTCTTTAGTACAACCAATTAATAATTTTACTTCGCAATCTTTTTTCAAAATATCGGCACTAATTACTACAGCTTGCACTAAATTTTTCTTTTCACTGCCTTTAAATACATCAATTGGAACTTGATCAGTACCCGCAGTGTCACTTAAATATCCATAATCAACTGGATAAATTAAATTACTGTATTTATAATGACAAGTATTACGTGGGCGATCAATTACTAATTTACTTGATAAATACAAAGTATCCAATTTTTGCCAAAAAAATGCGTTGTTTTCATATGCGTTCATAACTGTCCTCCTATTACATTTTAACAATCACTTTATCACGGGTAATATCTTGAATTTTTTTACATCCTGACATTGCCATTGCTTCTTTTAATTCTAATTTTATTTTATTCATATAAATTTGAACACCTTGGGCTCCTCCACCAATAACTGCTTGTGAAACAGGTCTTCCTATCAAAACCCCATCTGCACCAAGAGCTAATGCCTTAAATACATCGTTTCCACTGCGAAATGCTCCATCTACATAAATTTTCAATTTTCCATCTACTGCTGCTACAATTTCCTCTAACATTTCAATACCACTTGGACTATCATCTAAAACACGTCCACCATGATTTGAAACAATAATTCCATCAGCACCAGCTTCCACTGCTTTTAATGCACCTTCCACGCTTAGTATTCCTTTTAAAATTAATGGCACTTGAACAAATGATTTTATTTCTTTCAAGTCTTCCACACTTTTAAATCCTACAGGAGTTACACTATTTCTTAAATTCGTTAAACCACTCGCATCAATATCTGAAGCAATTGCTAACACTTTTGTATCATTTGCAAGTTCGATGCGCCATTTCATATTGTCAAATAGCCATGGCTTAATTGTTGGAACACCAAATCCGTTATGTTCCTTTAAAATATGGAGTGGATCTTTAAACATATGATCATACATTCCATCACCAGTAAATGCTACCGTATTTGCCAAATCACAACCCTCTACAAGTTCTTTTGTATAATCCAAATCACTTAAATCAGCACCATAGTTTTGTTTAATACCACTAATAGGCGCTGCATATACTGGTAATGCAACTTTATGTCCAAAGAAATCTGCCGTTGTATCAATCTCATCATTTGACGTAATTGTATCCATTTTAATTAAAATTTGCTTTAACATATCGGCATTTCTTACAAAAGCACTTCCACTACCTTTTCCACCAGGTCCAGGTGTTTCTCCTCTACACGCTCGTCCATCACAAATTTTGCAACAACGACATATCGTGCATTTTTCTTTTGCACTTTTATAAACTTCATCCCACATTTTCATATTTCTCATCGCTCTCTTACATAAAATTTATTCCTAATATATTATACTTGTAATGAAAAAAATTATCAACAGTTTAATATATTTTCATATTCTTTCATTAAATGAATATTTCATTTTTATTCTTCAATATTATTCTCTTTTATCCAATACCAGAAACGATCTGGATATGTTTTTGTGAATCCTTTTTCTCTGCTTACAACCTCTCCATCCTTAATATAGTAATACTGAGGTGTAATCGATGCCTCATCCAAATATTTTTTTAATTTTTCACTATCATTTAATAGTTGTTCTTTTGTGTCATCTTGCATAACTACAACATAAATCATTGTTTTATGATTTGCTTTTGTTTGATCAATCATCTCTAATAATGATTCACAATATGGACAATGTTTTCTAGTAACAATAAGAACAAATGTATCCTTATGATCAATCTTATCGATAACATCCTCTATTCCAATATACTGCACTTGATCTTGCTCTACTGTCATATCTTTTTTTACAAATTTACATCCAAACAATAACAAACTCATACAAAGAAATAAAACCCATGTTTTTTTCATAATGATACCTCAACTTTATTGCAATTATTTATTATAGCTAATTTTTTCTGTTTTTTCAAGATGTTTCAGTAGATGAAATTATTTTACATAAAAAAACAATAG
>JAHHST010000006.1 GCA_020025055.1 Longicatena sp. | reverse complement strand
AAATAAAAAAAATAAAAGACACTAAAAGTGTCTCAGACCGTTGACAAAGTCGCTCGTTGAGCAGACTTTGTCATTCGGTCTTTTTTTAATCCCCACTTTAATATAAAAAAAGATGATTTCAAGGTATTTTTAACCTAAAATCACCTGTAATTTAGTAGCTTTCCACCACTTTTTATAAATTGATTTTATTTGTTTTCAAAATAAGATAGTTTGTCAACAAGCTGAGACACTAAAAGTGTCTAGATCAAGTATGCTGCAACAACCATAAATAAGAAAACATAAAAATATATATAGTATAGAATAGTATACATAGTATTTTTTTTATTTAATAAGTTAATAACCCATGGTAAAAAAGGAGTTACGATTATGCATCCTGCAATACAATTAAAATGACGATAAGGTGAATATGGAATTGAACTAGAGGCTTTTAAATATAATCCACATGTGATTGTAAATAAGAGAACAGAAAAATAAATAAAATATTTTTTCTTCTGTCTATTTGCATCATTATACCAATCCAATACAATTTTAGGCACAAATAACAGCAATATTAAATTAACAATAAAAAAACATGTATAATAATTTTCAATCATTTTATACCTCCTGAATCATTAATTTGTTTGATTATATTTCTTAAGTACTAGTGCTTAAACTATTTCTAAAATAATGAATATTAGCCAAAATCAATCATAGAGTAGTTAATATTGTATAAATCATTTTATAACTCTAGAATATTATAACATACATAATCTCATAATATACTGATATGAATAAAATTGTTACCATAAGCACGCTAAGAAACATAGTATATAATAAATTCAATATATCCATATAGATAAAGTTTCTATACAATACAAAAACAGTGAGCAATTGCTCACTGTTTACTATCTAGTCTTTATCTGGAGTATAGACAATTTTAAGTCTTCTTTGATTTCCTTCCCCTTCACTTACAGTAGATACATGCTTCATATCATGTAAATGATTATGAATAGCTTTTCTTTCATCTGCAGGCATTGGATCTAGGATTGCATCTGTTTTTGAACGAATAACAGTTTTTGCTACTCTTTCAGCTAAAGAACAGACCTTTTGATATTTTTCTTCTTTATATCCGTTAATATCAATTAATACACGAACTCTTCTTTTAAATTCACTTGAAGCTGCTGATTTTAATACACTATTGATAGCTTGTAATGTTTTACCATTTTTACCAATAATAATGGCATTATTCTCTGCATCTAAATTTACATTATAGAAGTCGTTTTCTTCACTTACTTCAATTGTAGCCTTCATATGAATATTATCGAAATATGATTGTAAATAATTTTTAATAAATTCCATAATATCATATTTACAATGAGCACTAATTGTTGTTTTACTTCCAATTCCTAAGAAACCATTTGTCTCTTCAAGAACTGTATATTTTAAATCATCTTTTGCTACATGTTTATCACTAGCAGCGATTGCTAATGCATCATCTAGATTTTTTCCAGTATATGTTTGCATATGTACAAACCCCCTAGCCTTTAATAAAGAATTTGTGCACAATGATGTTTTGTAATACACGAACTACAGATCCAACTAACCAGTAGAATGACATACCTAAAGGCCAGTTGATTGCGAAAATAGCAATCATACCTGTACTCATATACATCATTGTATTCATTGAATTCATCATACCAGGCTCTTTTTTAGGTTGTGCATATTTCTTTTCTTTAATATGATTTTTCTTTTTATGGTATGCCTGTAACCACTGAGGTACTTTAAATGAAATTAGCTGGAACACAATCATTAATACATAAATAACTGCAAATGCCCATTGTCCCATTTTAATTCCTTCTAGAGGAGTTCTTGCTAGGTTAATTCCAACAAATGAACCTGTAACAACACTGAATGCTCTCATTGTTGCTTGATACATACCAATAATTACTGGGAATTGTAAGAATGTAATCAAAATAGTTGAGAACGGATTAATTTTATTTTTTGAATATAATGCCTGCATTTCTTGAGCTTGCATCATTTTTGAACGATCATCTGTTTTACCTGCATATTTATTTTGAATTTTCATCAATTCAGGTTGCATTTCTTGCATTTTCTGATTTGCAACTTGTGATTTGATTGAAAATAAGAAAATAATCAATTGAATTAAGAATGTTGCGACAATAATACCAACACCTGCATCTGTATGAGCTGCTACAAGGTTAATTAATTGAGCAATTGGGAATACGATTAATCCATTAAACCAACCTTCACCTAATGCATCTTTGAAAGTTGTTTTTTCAATTGTAATTAAATCTGTTGCTTTGTAATCTTTGTACTGAGCTTTTTGTTTTTCATCTTTGAAATCAACATATTGCTTTTCTACTTGTTCATCTTTAATCGTAATAATTGAATCAACGTATGTCTTTCCACTCTTTCCACGTGGAGATGTACATCCAGTTAATGCAACTATCATTAATAGACCAACAAGAATTAATTTCTTTTTTTGTTTAAAAAAATTTTTCATCTCTTTTGTCTCCTCACTAAACCGCTTACCTTTATATTTTAACTTTTTTGACCAATCTTTCCAAGAGTTTTTTATTGTTTATGTAATTTTCTTCATTATATTTTACTCGTACCAATATAATTGTATCAAAATTTGCATTAAAATCGTATATTTCATCGATCATACCACGTACTTGTCTTTTTATTTTATTACGAATTACTGCATTTCCTAATTTTTTCCCTACAGAAATTCCTACACGAGAATGCGTCTCTAATTTACGTGGTTTTACATAAATAACAAACGAAGGACATGAATAGAATTTTTTATACTTCATAATAGAAGCAAATTCACGAGTATCTTTTACACGAAATTCTTTTTTCATATGCATTTTCCTTTCTAAACTCCTAGTACTACAAAAAAATCACCCGAAGGTGATTTCTTAAGCTGATAACACTTTTCTACCTTTGCTACGACGACGTGCTAAAACTTTACGTCCTCCAACAGTAGCCATTCTGGCTCTGAATCCATGAGTTTTCTGGTGTTTTCTTTTGCTCGGTTGATATGTTCTTTTCATTAAGAGCCACCTCCACTTCTTTTTTTTTATACAAATTGAGCATTGCTTAGAAATTATACATAAATTAGCGAATAAAGTCAATAATATTTTAAAAATTATAAGTATATTCAAATATTTTACTAAATATATAAGGAAGAAAGTTATAAACATATTGGAATGTGGAAAACTTTTAAAAAGTTGGTTTTTACTCCAATTTTGGGATAAATTTTAGTTTTCCACAAGATTTCCACAACTCTTTTAAACAGAGTTTTCCATAGTATGTGGAAACTGTGGGAATATTAATAAAACCCTTTATTTAAAGGCTTTTTTATATGTTTATAACTTTTTCATATATCACTTATTCACCCATGTTATCAACTTTTCCACACAGCCATGTTATCCACAAGAGTTTTTCAACATATTTTCCATGTGGATAACTATGGAAAACTCTATAAACCTATTAAACACCCGCTTTTTAAGAGCTTTTCCTGTGGAAAACTTTATATTTTTTATAATTTCATAGTTTTTTATATAGAAATATTGTAGAATATTATATGCTTACAAAGGAGTTTATTATGTCAAAATTTGCAACTAAACAACTAGATTTAATCTGGCAACAAACATTATCACTTATTAACGAAAATGCGCATTTTGATGATGCCATTTTTCATTCTTGGTTTAAAGATGATTCAAAACTATATGATATTGACGGCGATTTAGCTACAATTATCGTGCCTTATAAAGTAAATAAGATGATTATGATGAATTCTATTGATTTAATTCAAGAGAAATTATCCCAAGTATTAGATCATCCTGTAGCTTGTCAAATATTATTAAAAAGTGAAGTAGAAACAATTCAATCAAATGCATCCATCCAACGTACAAAATTTATGTTTGAGGATAAAATAAAGAAAGAATATACCTTTGATAGCTTTGTTGTAGGAAAAAATAACCGTGAAGCATATGCTGGAGCAATGTCTGTTTGTCATTATCCTGGACAATTTAATAATCCTTTATTTATTTTTGGAAATTCTGGATTAGGAAAAACTCATTTATTACACGCTATTGGAAACTACGTAAAAGAAAATAAACCTGATAAAAAAATTCTATATATCTACAGTGAAGATTTTGTTACTTTGTTAATTGAATCCATGAAAAACAAAAATGTGGAAGAAGTTAAAGATATGATTTGTTCCGTTGACTATTTATTAATTGATGATATACAACGTTTAAAACAAAGTACATCTCAAGAAATATTTTTTAACTTATATAATAAATTAATCGGTGATCATAAACAAATTGTTATTACAAGTGACATTCATCCAACTGAATTAAAAGGTATAGAAAACCGCTTAATTTCGCGCTTTTCTAGCGGTTTATCAGTTTCTGTAGGTTCTCCAGAATTTGAAACGGCAAAAGCTATTCTACAAAAAAAATTAGAGGGTAGAAAAGAAGAAATCATGATTGAAGATGAGGTATTAGATTATCTTGCAACACGTTTTGCAAGTGATGTAAGAAAGCTGGAAGGTACCCTAAATGAGTTATTCTTTAAAGCAATATTATATAATCCTAGTAAAATCGACTTAGAATTTACCAAAAATATATTTAAGGATAATCCAATCTCTGCACCAGATGATGAACTTACCCCTAAGAAAATAAAAAAAGTTGTATGTGAATACTACGGTTTAACAGTAACTCAAATTGTTTCGAAATCTCGTACAAAAAATATTGCGAATGCACGTCATATTGCGGTTTATCTGTGTCGTAAACACTTATCTATGCCATTTGTTAAAATTGGTTTTGAATTTGGAAATCGTGACCACTCTACCATCAGTGCTAGCTATGAAAAGATGGTAAAATTATTAAAAGAAAACGAAACATTTCAACAAGCAATTATTCAAATTGAAAATAAGTTAGGGATTAATTAACAACATAATCCCCATCTTTAAACTTTTAATCCATAAAGAAATTTGTTAAAATATACGTATGTTATGGGATTATTGTGAGTTTTCCACATTTTCCACATACTTATTATTATTTAATTATAAATAAAAGAAATAGAAGGGAGTTTCATTATGCACTTCAAAATTAGTAAAAAAGAATTTTACAATGCATTGACAACTGTGTCTCGTGCAATCTCTACATTTTCGCCATTACCAGCTTTCTCTGGTGTAAAAATAGATGTAGAAATAAATCAATTAGTATTAACTGGTAGTGATTCTAATATTTCTATTCAAACGAAATTAAAAAAATCAGATGATTATGTTTTAGAAATATATGATTTAGGATCTATTGTTATTGAATCAAAATATATTTTAGAAATTGTAAGAAAAATTGATAGTGATATTATTGAATTAGAAATCATTGATGGGGTATTAACTAAGATTTCTAGTGAACATACAAAATTTAAAATTAATGGTATGTTACCATCTGAGTATCCAGGAATTGATTTTTCTAAACCTAATGAATGCTTTACAATTACACAAGAGTTATTAAAGAAAATGATCAGTCAAACAATCTTTGCTACAAGTGATAAAGAAACAAGACCTGTATTAACAGGTGTAAACATGGAATGTAAAGATAATGTATTGAATTGCGTAGGTACTGACTCTTATCGTTTAGCAGTAAAAACTGTTCATATTGATAAATCTTTAAATTTTAATATTACAATTCCAGCAAAATCTTTAAATGAAGTCGTTAAGACTTTAGATGAAGAAGGTACAGTAGAAATTGCTGTAAATGATAAAAAAGCTCAATTTATGATTCATGATACAATTATTCAAACACGATTGATTGATGGTGTTTATCCTCAAACTAGTCGTTTAATTCCTTTACAATTTGATTATGAATTAACGATTGATGCTGCAGAATTATTGAACGCAATTGATCGTGCAAGCTTTATTAAGAGCAATGGTATTTCTGTAATTAAATTCAATTTAAGTGAAGAACAATGTGTTCTTTCTAGTAAATCGCTAGAGGTTGGTTCTAGTACCGAAGTATTAAATACAGCAAGTTTTAAAGGTCATTCTATTGAGATTAGTTGTAATGGTCGATTTGTATTTGATGCAATTAAAGCATTGAGTGGTTCTTTAGTAAAATTTAGTTTATGTGGAGAAATGAAACCATTTATTATACAATCTGTAGATGATAATTCCGTACTACAATTAGTTCTTCCTGTAAGAACGTATGCATAGGATGTAAGAAATAAAAAGCACACAAGCATGTGTGTTTTTTTTATGCTTTTCCTTTTATTTAAGAACATTTTATATCTCAGTGGTAATTTATTCACTTTGTTTCTTTTTTGTTTGTTAGAATGGCTAAAATAAGGGATTTTATATGTATCGATTGAATTCTTGGCTAAAATATTATAAAAAAGCTGAAATATACTCTAAAAAACCAACAAAAAAGCCTTAAAATATGCTATAATATTATAGAATGCGAGAGTGATTTTATAATGGAAATTAAGCTAACAACAGAATATGTTACTTTAGGTCAACTTTTGAAAATGGCAGATTTTATTCAGAGCGGTGGAGAGGCTAAATTTGCTGTAAAAGAGCTTTCTATTAAAGTAAATAATGTACCAGAAAATCGCAGAGGAAGGAAGCTTTATTCAGGAGATGTCATTGTGATTGAAGGAAAGAAAATTTCTTTAGTATGAGAATTTCAAAAATAAAATTACGTAATTTTAGAAATTATAAAAATTTATGTGTGGAATTTTCTGATGGCATACATGTGATTGCTGGGAAAAATGCACAGGGAAAAACAAATTTACTAGAAGCTTTATTATATTTGTCGACAACAAGATCACATCGTACAAATATCGATAAAGATTTAATTAAAGAAAATGAAGATGCATTTTTTATAGAGGCTACATTACATAAGATTAATAAAAAAGAAGATTTAAAAATAACGGTAAATCAAAAAGGTAAGAACTTATTTATTTACCAAAATCCAATACGAAAAGTTAGTGATTTTATTGGAGAATTTAATGCTGTGATGTTTTGTCCAGATGATATGTCTTTGTTTCATGATTCACCAAGAGTTCGAAGACGGTTTATAGACATGGAATTAAGTAAAGTTAGTAAAAAGTATGTAGGAACGCTTTATAAGGCTACAAAGCTTTTAAAAGAGCGTAATGCTTATTTAAAACAAACTCAGATTGATGAAACATATTTAGATATCATTACTTCCTCATTGATTGATGAAGAAGTTGTGATTATTCAACAAAGATATTATTTCTTGGAAAAATTATTGCAGAAATGTAATCACTTTTATAAAGAATTAACAGGGGATCAAACAAGTTTTGATATTGTTTATCATAGTTGCGTCCCATTTTCTAAGGATCAAGAAGTAATACGAAAAAGTTTAGAAGAAAAATATTTAAAACAATTAGAAAGAGATAAATATTTGAAACAAACGACAAGTGGAATTCATAAAGAGGATTTTACTTTTATGATTAATGGGAATGATGTAAATACGTATGCATCACAAGGTCAAAAAAGAAGTGTGTTATTAGCATTAAAAATAGGAATGATTTATATGATTCATGATATTATTCATGATTATCCTGTTTTATTGTTAGATGATGTATTTAGTGAATTAGATGCTTATCGTAGAGAAAAGTTATTAACTTCACTTCCTAAAGAAGTACAAATTTTTATCTCGACTACAGATATAAAAGAAGCAAAAAAAATACAAGCATTTCGTAAGGTAACGTTATGGAATGTAACGAATGGTATACTACAAATAGGTTAGGAGGATATCTATGGACGAAAAACAAAGAAAAGAAATAGAAGAATTAGAGAATATTAAAGTTGAACATTCATATACAGCAGATGATATTCAGGTATTAGAAGGTCTTGAGGCGGTTCGTAAAAGACCAGGTATGTATATTGGTTCTACTAGTGAAAAAGGACTTCATCATCTTGTTTGGGAAATCGTAGATAACTCAATTGATGAGGCATTAGCAGGATTTGCGACAGATATTGATGTAACAATTGAAAAAGGAAATGTTATTCGTATCGAAGATAATGGTCGTGGTATGCCTACAGGAATTGTAGAAAAATCTGGAATTTCAGGGGTAGAAACAATTTTTACAATTCTTCATGCTGGTGGTAAATTTGGTGGAGGTGCCTATAAGGTATCTGGAGGTTTACACGGTGTAGGTGCTAGTGTTGTAAATGCTTTAAGTGAATGGTTAGAGGTTACCGTTTGTCAAAATGGTAATGTTTATTTTATGCGTTTTGAAGATGGTGGAAATCCAGTAGAACCTTTAAAAATTATTGGTAAAACAGATAAACATGGCTCTATGGTAAGATTTAAAGCAGATGCATCAATTTTTACCGAAACACAAGTTTATGATTTTGAAACTTTAAATGTTCGTATTCGTCAATTGGCATTTTTAAATAAAGGAATTCAATTGAATCTTACAGATGAACGTGAAGAAGAAGTAAAAAGAATTGAATATAAATATGAAGGTGGTATTCGTCAGTATGTAGAATATTTGAATAAAAACAAAACTATTTTACATGATGATGTTGTATATGTTGAAGGGGTTGTTGATGGCATCCTAGCGGAGATTGCGTTGCAGTATAATGATGGATATGTTCCAAATGTTTATTCTTTCTGTAACAATATTAATACGGCTGAAGGGGGAACTCATGAAGAAGGTTTCCGTTTAGCTTTAACAAGAGTTATTAATGCATATGCAAGAGAAAATAATTTCATTAAGAAAGATGAATCTTTGGCTGGAGATGATGTTCGAGAAGGATTAACTGCGATTATATCGGTAAAACATCCAGATCCTCAATATGAAGGACAAACAAAGACAAAATTAGGAAATTCTGAAGTGAAGAAGATTGTTTCTAATATTTTAGGAGAACAGTTACAAAAGTTCTTCTTAGAAAATCCAGATACAGCAAAAATTATTATCGATAAATGTATTTTAGCTAGTAAAGCTAGAATGGCAGCTAAAAAAGCAAGAGAATTAACAAGACGTAAGAGTGCATTAGAAGTAACATCTCTTCCTGGAAAATTAGCAGACTGCTCAAGTAAAAATGCAGAAGAATGCGAAATCTATATAGTCGAAGGGGATTCTGCCGGTGGTAGTGCAAAACAAGGTAGAAATTCTAAGTATCAAGCAATTTTACCTTTAAGAGGTAAGATTATCAATGTTGAAAAAGCACGTTTACATCGTATTTTTGAAAATAATGAAATTCGTTCTATGATTACTGCATTTGGATGTGGAATCGGGGATGAATTAGATATTTCAAAGTTACGTTATCATAAAATTATTATCATGACCGATGCGGATGTTGATGGTGCGCATATTTGTACTTTAATGTTAACGTTCTTCTATCGCTTTTTACGACCTATTATTGAAGGTGGATATGTATATATTGCAATGCCTCCATTATTTAAGATTCAAAAGGGTCAACGTGTTGAGTATGTATATGATGAACCTAGTCGTGATGCTATGGTAAAAGAAATGGGAGAAAATGCAAAAATTCAACGTTATAAAGGTTTAGGAGAAATGGATGCTGAACAATTGTGGGAAACAACAATGGATCCTGCTTTCCGTACTTTGAAGCGTGTAAATATTACAGATGCAATGGAAGCTGATAAAGTATTTGAAATGTTAATGGGTGAAGAAGTAGGCCCTAGACGTGAATTTATTCAAGATAATGCAGTTTATGCAGAATTGGATATATAAAAGGAGGTGCTTTTCTAAATGGATTATAGTAAAGATAGATTAAAAGATGTTGATATATCAAAAGAAATGAGAAAATCATTCCTTGACTATTCTATGTCTGTTATTGTAGACCGTGCATTACCAGATGTTCGTGATGGATTAAAACCAGTTCATCGTCGTATCTTACATTCTATGAATGAATTAGGTATTGTTGCAAGTAAACCGTTTAAGAAATCTGCACGTATTGTTGGGGATGTTATTGGTAAGTATCACCCTCATGGCGATACTGCTGTATATGAAGCAATGGTTCGTATGGCACAGGATTTTAGTTATCGTTATATTCTTGTTCAAGGACATGGTAACTTTGGTTCTATGGATGGCGATGGTGCTGCTGCTATGCGTTATACCGAAGCAAAAATGAGTAAAATTGCGATGGAAATGATTCGTGATATTAATAAAGATACGGTTGATTTTATACCAAACTATGATGGTGAAGAAACAGAACCTAAAGTTATGCCAGCAAGATTTCCTAACTTAATCGTAAATGGTGCAGTAGGTATTGCGGTAGGTATGGCCACGAATATTCCGCCTCATAATTTAACAGAAGCAATCGATGCAATTTTTGCGATTATGGATGATCCTGATATCACAGTTTTAGAATTAATGGATAACTATATTAAGGGTCCTGATTTTCCAACAGGTGGAATTATTTTAGGAAGAAGTGGAATTCGTCAAGCATTTGAAACAGGACGAGGATCTATAATTACAAGAAGTAAATATCATGTAGAGGAAATGGAAAATGGTAAACATCGTGTTGTTGTTACAGAAATTCCATATCAAGTAAATAAAGCAAATTTAATCGGAAAAATTGCTGATTTAGTACGTGATAAACAAGTAGAGGGAATTACTCACTTAGGTGATGAATCTAGCCGTGATGGAATACGTATTGTAATTGAATTGAAAAAAGATGTCCAAGTAGAAGTAATTATGAATCAATTATTTAGATTGACTTCATTACAAACTTCATTTGGTGTCAATATGCTTGCATTAGTAAATGGTGCTCCTAAACAAATGGGAATCAAAGAAATGTTGCAGCATTACATCGATCATCAAATTGATGTTGTTGTAAGACGTACAAAATTTGATTTAAAGAAAGCAGAAGATCGTGCACACATATTAGAGGGCTTGCGTATTGCTCTTGATCACATTGATGAAATTATTGCATTAATTCGTGCTAGTAAAAATGATGAAGAAGCTAGAAAGGGATTAATGGAACGATTTGCACTAACAGAAATTCAAGCAAATGCTATCCTAGAAATGAGATTGCGTCGTTTAACAGGATTAGAAAGAGATAAGATTGAAAATGAATATCAAGAATTATTGCTTTTAATTGCTGATTTAAAGGATATTTTAGCAAATCATTCACGTGTTCTTGAAATTATCAAAAATGAATTAACAGATGTAAAAAATCGATTTGGTGATGAGAGACGTACAGAAATTAGTGAAGCTGATTACTCAATGGAAGATGAAGATTTAATTCCTGTAGAGGATGTTGTTATCACAATGACAACGAATGGATATATTAAACGATTACCAATTGATACATATCGTACACAAAACAGAGGTGGACGTGGTGTGAAAGGTATGACAATTAATGAGGATGATATTGTTGAATTGTTAACTACAATGTCAACACATGATTATTTGTTATTATTTACTAATTTTGGTAAGGTTTACCGAATGAAAGGATATAAGATTCCAACAGGAGGAAGAACTGCAAAAGGATTACCAGTTGTGAATTTATTAAATCTTGATAAAGAAGAAAAAGTAAGAGCATTAGTTCCTGTCAGTCCACAAAGCGAATCTGCGTATTTATTATTTGTTACACAAAATGGTTTAGTTAAGAGAACTCCAATGAGTGAATTTGATTCTATTCGTCAAAATGGTAAAATTGCGATTACACTTCGTGACCATGATGAATTAATGGGAGTTAAGGAAACTACAGGTGATGATGAAATCATTATTGCAGGATCTAACGGCAAAGCTGTTCGTTTCCATGAAGATGATATTCGACCAATGGGAAGAACTGCTAGTGGTGTAAAAGGATTTAATGTAGATGGTAGTGTGGTAGTTGGTGTTGCGACTTCAAGAGATGGAACACATCTACTTTCTGTAAGTGAAAACGGATATGGTAAACGTACAGCATTCGATGAATATCGTTTGACTACACGTGGAGCAAAAGGTGTTAAAACAATCAATATTACCTCTAAAACAGGAGATTTAGTATCTGTTCGTGCCGTTAATGGTGATGAAGATGCTATGATTATTACGGATAAAGGAATCATTATTCGAATTGCTGTAGAAAATATAGGGATTTATAGTAGAAATACACAGGGTGTAAAATTAATTAATGTTTCTGATGGTGAATCTGTAGCAAAAATTACTATTGTTGAGAAAACATCGGATGATAATGATGAAAATGTTATAGAAGAGGATGTAGAAAATAAAGAAGTCGTTGACAATACATCTAAAGAATGATATAAAAAATAAGAAAACGTTGATAAGGATAAGTAGTAATAATATTGTGCGTAGAGAGATAACGGTTGGTGTAAGTTATTGTCATGTTATTATGAAATCAACCTTGGAGTAGAATGGTGAAATTAGTAATCATTTTCGGTAGTACCGTTATAACTTTTGAGTGTTTATAAGGAATTTCTTTATAAATTAAAAAGGGTGGCAACACGAGGTATCGTCCCTTTCGGACAATACCTCTTTTTTATTTATTTTTATGGAGGTAATGATATGTTAGATATGAAATTTTTACGTGAAAACGTAGATCTAGTTAAAGACAACATCAGAAAAAAATTTCAAGATCACAAAATTGAATTAGTTGATAAAGTAGTTGAACTTGATAAAGTAAATCGTCAATTAAAACAACAAGGAGACGATTTACGTGCACAACGTAATTCTATGAGTAAACAAATTGGTGGATTAATGGCAAAAGGTTTAAAAGATGAAGCCAATGAAATTAAAGCAAAAGTACAATCAATGGCTGATGAAATGAAAGCAATTGAAGAAAAAGAAGCTAAAATTTCAGCAGAAATTAAAGAAATCATGATGACAATTCCAAATATTATTGATCCATCAGTTCCTATTGGAAAAGATGATTCAGAAAACGTAGAATTAAAAAAATTTGGAGAACCAGTAGTTCCATCTTTTGAAATTCCATATCATACAGATATTATGGAACGTTTTGATGGAATCGATTTAGATAGTGCTAGAAAAGTAGCAGGAAATGGTTTTTATTACTTAATGGGTGATATTGCAAGATTACATTCTGCAATTATCTCATACGCAAGAGATTTTATGATTGATCGTGGATTTACTTATGTAATTCCTCCTTTCATGATTCGTAGTAATGTTGTAACTGGAGTTATGAGTTTTGCTGAAATGGAAGGTATGATGTATAAAATTGAAGGAGAAGACTTATATTTAATTGGTACAAGTGAACACTCAATGATTGGTAAATTTATTGATACAATTTTAGATGAAAAAGATTTACCATACACATATACAAGTTATTCACCATGCTTTAGAAAAGAAAAAGGTGCACATGGTATTGAAGAACGTGGTGTATACAGAATTCACCAATTTGAAAAGCAAGAAATGATTGTTGTATGTAAACCAGAAGAAAGTGCAGATTGGTTCGTAAAACTTTATACAAATACAGTTGATTTATTTAGAAGCATGGATATTCCAGTTCGTACATTAGAATGTTGTTCAGGAGACTTAGCTGATTTAAAATGTAAATCTGTTGACGTAGAAGCATGGAGTCCAAGACAACAAAAATATTTTGAAGTAGGAAGTTGTTCAAATTTAACTGATGCGCAAGCAAGACGTTTAGGTATTCGTGTAAAAGGTAAAGATGGAAAATATTTTGCACATACATTAAATAATACTGTAGTTGCTCCACCTAGAATGTTAATTTCTTTTTTAGAAAATAATTTAAATGAAGATGGAAGTGTTAATATTCCAAAAGTATTACGTCCATATATGGGTGGTACAGAAAAATTAATTCCAAAGAAATAATTATTATAAAAAACAGGAAAATTTGAATATTTCCTGTTTTTTTATGGAATTAGAGGGTTATTTTTTTATCTTTAAAACATACAAAAAAAGCCTTATTTATAGGCTTTTTTTTGCATATTCTATATAAAAATAAAGTCTTTTATTTGCATCGAAGTATAATAATATGTATAATGATACATATTATTGCATCATTATTTTGCACTTATTCGCTATGTTTCACGTGAAACACTACCAAAATAAAAAATAATATTCGAATATTGCAAAAAACATAAAATGTGTTATAATAATAGAGCTACTACAATGGTACCTTCTGAATTAGGTCAGGACGGGAACGAAGCAGCCTTAAGGGAGCTCTACCATGTGTGGTAGCTTTTATTATATAAAAAAGAAGGTGAACATAATGCATGAAAAATTCATGAAGGAAGCTATTAAAGAAGCAAAAAAGGCTTTATTAAAAGATGAAGTTCCAATTGGTTGTGTTATTGTTCATGAAGATAAAATAATAGCAAGAGGACATAATTTAAGAGAAAGCAAACAACAATCTATTGCACATGCTGAAATCATTGCAATTCAAAAAGCATGCAAAAAAATAGAAAGTTGGAGATTAGAAAACTGTACACTTTATGTGACACTTGAACCATGTCCAATGTGTAGTGGTGCAATTCTTCAATCTAGAATTGAAAACGTTGTATTTGGAGCATATGATCCAAAAGGTGGATGCATTGAAAGTTGTATGAATATGTATAAAATAAATGGATTTAATCACTATCCAAAAACACTAGGTGGTGTTTTAGAAGAAGAATGTTCATTGCTATTGAAGAATTTTTTTAAAGAAAAACGTAAGAATAAAAAGCAAATATAAGTATAAAGTATTTGCTTTTTTTGTATATGTGAAGAACGCTTTATGATATAATTAAATGGATAGGAAGCTGGTGAATTATGGCATATAAAGCATTATATCGTACGTATCGTCCAGGTAGTTTTGATGAAGTATATGGGCAACAACATATTGTTCAAACTTTAAAACATGCAGTAGAACAAAATAAAATAGCACATGCTTATTTATTTTGTGGACCAAGAGGTACGGGAAAAACATCAATTGCAAAAATATTTGCGAAAACTATAAATTGTACAGATGAAAATCATAAACCGTGCCTTAAATGTGATAATTGTATCGCTGTACAGAACGGAAGTCATCCAGATATTATTGAAATTGATGCTGCGAGTAATAATGGTGTTGAAGAGGTTAGAAATTTAATTGAAAAAGTTAAATATGCACCATTAAAAGGCAAATATAAGGTATATATTATAGATGAAGTTCATATGATGACACAAGGAGCATTTAATGCATTGTTAAAAACAATTGAAGAACCACCAGAACATGTGATTTTTATTATGGCTACAACTGAACCTCATAAAGTATTACCTACCATTATTTCAAGATGTCAAAGGTTTGATTTTACCAAAATTCCACAAAAAGAAATTGAAGAACGACTTAAATTTGTATTGGATAAGGAAAATATAATGTGTGATTCAAATGTAATACGTTTAATTGCACAATTAGCAGATGGTGGAATGAGAGATGCACTTTCAATTTTAGATCAGTGTATTGCATATGCACAAAATAATATTGAAGAACATCACATTAATGAAATTTATGGTATTACAACTGTAACAGAAAAAATAGATATATTAGATTCTATTGTGAACAAGGATGCATGTAAAGTATTAGATTATATTGATACCTTTATTGCAAAAGGGATTGATATCAAGAGATTAACTGTTGATTTAATAGAAATATTGAAAGAATCAATTATTTATGAATATACAAAAACTACTTCCTTATTGCATATATTGAATGAAGATGAAGTAAAACATATCAATGATATGCTAAGTAGAAATGTTAGATTTCAAATGATTCATCAGTTAATGGAGACTTGTGATAAGTATAGAACAGCAGCTAACGTTGGTTCTTATTTTGAAGTTTGTCTATTACAAATGTTGGATATCAAGGAACAAAATGAAGTTGTAGTTCCTGAATTAAAAGAGAAAAGTGTACAGAATGTTTCACGTGAAACATTAAAGAAGAAAATAGAAGTACCAGAGGATGATACTGAATATAAACTAGAATTAGAAGAAACTGAAACAGAAAACAATAAAATAGATCATACTGTACAAGAAAAAACAGATATTATAGTAGAAAATATTGTAAATCAAAAAGAAATAAAACCATTAGATGATGAATTTGTATTAAAACTTTTGGCTGGTGCCAATAAGCCAGAAAAAGCAAAAGATCTAAATCATTTTTATAAGTTATCAGACATGATGATGGATATAAATTGGGCAAGATATGCAAATTTATTAAAAAATAGTATGATTGTTGCAAGTGGATCAAATTATATTGTAATTAGTGTTAGTAATCAAGCAGAAGCAAATGAAATAAATGAGATGGATATGAACGATGAATTTAGCTCCTTTATGTGTGAATTGCTTGAAAAAAATAAAAAGGTATTTGCTATTTCAAGAGAATATCAAACGTATATCATACAGATATTTAAAGAACATATGTTAAATGGTACACTTCCAGAACCTATACAAATAGAAACTAAACATGTAGGAAATGATGCAACGCCAGAAAAAACACAAGAAGAAACAATCCTAGATTTATTTGGAAAAGATAATATTGTTATAACGGAGGAATAAGTTTATGAATATGCAAGGATTATTAAAACAAGCACAAAAGATGCAAAAAGAATTAACAAAAGTCGAAGATGAATTAAAAGAAACAGTATATGAATCTACTATGGGTGGTGGAGTTGTTAAGGTTTCAGTAAAAGGAACAATGGAAATCGAAAGTATCTCTATTGATGAATCTATTATTGAAAAAGATAACAAAGAAGATTTAGAAGAAATGATTAAATCTGCTGTTAATGATGCTTTATTAAAAGCAACGAAAGATAAAGAACAAAAAATGAATGCTTTAACCGGTGGAATTAAAATGCCAGGAGGATTTTAATGTATCCTAAAAAGTTTGAATCATTAATTGAGTCTTTTCGAAAATTACCAGGTGTTGGATTAAAAACAGCAGAAAGATATGCATTTCAAACAATTGAATGGGACGAAGAAACAATTGATGAATTTATTCAAAGTTTTATAGATATTAAGGAAGGTCTGCATAAATGTGAAATATGTGGAAATTTAGCAGAAGATCATTTGTGTGAAATTTGTAAAAATAAGTTGCGTGATCAAAATCAAATATGTGTAGTACAGAGTCCAAAAGATGTAATTGCAATGGAAAAAACACAAGAATATCATGGCGTTTATCACGTATTAAATGGTGTTATATCTACTTCAAAAGGAATCTTGCCTGAAGATATTAATATCGAAAATTTATTAAAAAGAATAAATGAAGATACTAATGAGATTATCCTTGCAACAAACCCAACTGTTGAAGGTGAAACTACAGCATTGTATTTATCTAAGTTACTTGAAAAATATAATGTGAATGTAACAAGAATAGCTCATGGATTGCCAATGGGAGGACATCTAGATTACGCGGATGAACTGACATTAATTAAAGCAATCGAAGGAAGAAAAAAAATGTAAAATGAAAATAGTGAGTAATCACTATTTATTGATTTCAAATTAGTATAGTATATGGAAAATAAGATAGTTTTTGAAAAGGCTTTCATAATATGCTGTGCTTTTAATAAAATTAAATAGATACTTATGTAGAAAAAAAGCTATATGCAGGTATTTACCTATAATATAGCTTTTTAGTTATTTAGACTGTTCATTGCTCTTTGAACTTTAGATGTACAATTCGATGTATAAACTACATTTATTTTAGATAATATATCTTTGAAAACTGTCAAACCATCATGATCCTTTTTATATTCATATTCAATTTCATAATCAGTTATACCATTGTAAGAACTTATATCAAAGCATAGTTCAGCATATTCGGTATAAATAATTGCACGTTGTGTTTTTAAGCTTGTGATACGCTGAAAAGGACCATGAATGTCATATTTGTTGAATAGAGATATAATCTCTTCATCGTTTAATGAATCAATTGAATTTGATGAAACATTTTTTTCATATTCAAGTAAACCATTAGGACTATGAATCTTAAGTGTAAAAATGTGTTCGTTATTTACATCACGTATACGCATAGACCCTTTTGTTCTACGTATATTAAAATCTGCTGTATCATAATATACGTTTTCTTGTAATCGAAATGGGGGATTTCCATAAGAGTTATATAATGTTTCAAATTGTTCTTTTGTTATTAATATTTTATATTCTTTTTCAATGTTGTTATTCATCTTATATCACCTAAATGATATAATACAATAAGATAACAAAATAAGGAAGTGATTTTTATGAAATTCGCCATAGTATCTAAAAATGATAAAAAATCATGGAATGTAGAAAATTATGTAAAACAAGAATTAGAAAATCATAGTTGGGTATATGATCAAGTCCAACCAGAATTAGTCATTTGTGTAGGTGGGGATGGAACATTATTATATGGAGTGCATAAGTATGTCAATATATTAAACAATGTTCAATTTTTAGGAATTCATACAGGAACACTAGGATTTTTTACAGATTATACCGAAGAAGAAGTCGATGAATGTTTACATGATTTATTAACTAAGAAACCCAAAATATATGAATCAAGACTTTTGAAATTTCAAATCGATGGAGATTCTAATATCAGATATGCATTAAATGAAATTCGTATTGAAAATATCATTAAATCTCAAATTATGGATTTATATATAGATGATGAATTTTTTGAAACATGTAGAGGGTCAGGTATTTGTTTAAGTACTCAAGCTGGCTCTACAGCATATAATAGAAGCTTAAGAGGAGCTGTTATTGATAGTGGATTATCTTTAATGCAATTAACAGAAGTCACACCTATCCAACATTCAGTGCATCGTTCATTAGGCGTTCCATATATAATGATGGAGGATAGAGTAATAAAAATAAAAAGTGAAAGTTTTGATACAGCAGTTTTATGCTATGATCATTTACATCTTCCATTAACCGATACAAAAGAAATTATATGTGGAATGTCAGATTTAAAAGTAAAGTTTGCTAGATATAGAGAATATAGTTATTTAAAAAGATTAAAGAATTTATATTAAAAAAGAGTTTAAGTGTTTAACCTAAACTCTTTTATTATGATTTCAAACTACTATTCATGATAATTCCAAATGCAATGAAATAAGAAATTAAACTAGAACCACCATAAGAAATCAAAGGTAATGTAATACCAGTAATTGGAAGTAAACCAACAATCATACCCATATTTTGTATTTGTTGGAATAAAAGCATACCAATAATACCAATAATACAATATTTTTCAAACATATTTGTAGTAGATGATGCTATTTTACATAAATACAAATCCAATGATAAACAAAGAAAAATGATAACTCCTCCACCAATTAATCCCCAAGTTTGGGAAATAATAGCAAATATATAATCGGTATGTGCTTCTGGAATTTTAAGTAATATTTGATGAAGACCATGACCTTTAATACCAGCACTACCAATTGATACTAATCCTAAATATTGTTGATATCCTTCATGACTAGAATTTGATTCAGGATCTAACCATGAAGTAATTCGATCTAATTTATAGGCATTATCTTTTCCTATAATACTGAGTAATAAATCATAGTTGAGGAAATATAAGATACCAAATGTAATGATACAAATAGAAATTACTCCAATAATTAACCATATCCATTCTTTGTGGATTCCAGAACATAAAACCATAACAAGTAAACTAGTACCGATAATTAATACCACCCCAGTATCAGGTTGTAATAAAATTAATAACATTGGTGGTAGAGCCCATTTTGCAATTTCAATAAATAATTTAAAATCTAATTCAAAAGAATCAATTGTTTTATTTTTATTATGTTCATCAATGATTTGTGCGGTAATAATGATTAATATAATTTTCATAAATTCACTAGGCTGAAACGAAAAACCAGGTAATGTGAACCAGGATACGGCTCCATTAATAGTACGAATTAGAAAAAATTCGTTCATATGCAGTTTCGAATATAATATGTGAAAAATGAATAAAATAATTAAACATCCCATCAAAAACCAATAGGCATATTTTGCAAATTGGAAAAGACTATCATTTCCTAAATACATCATAATTCCAAATACAATGAAACTAGCTGTTAGCCATATGATTTGTCTAGATAGATAGTGCATACCTTTACTAGTTCCAATGATTCCAAATGATGCATAAATGGCTATACAACTTGTAATTGCCATAAGTATTAATAAAGCCAATAAAACATAATCAAATTTATCCGAACTTTTTTCTTTGGATAATCCTAATTTCATTAGCATCACTCCAATCTATATTTATTTTAAAGGCTATTACTATTATATCATGGTTTTTATTGGAACGATAAAACTTAAGAAAGTTTTGTATGAAATATAGCGAGTAATAAGTTTTTTTTTGATATAATATATAAACGAAAGCAGGAGTGATAAAATGGCTAAAAAGAATACTTATACGCCTATGATGGCGCAATATATAGAAATGAAAAAACAACATCAAGATGAAATTGTCTTCTATCGATTAGGAGATTTTTATGAAATGTTTTTTGATGATGCGAAAATAGCAAGTCAAGAATTAGACTTGGTGTTAACAGGGAAAAATGCAGGAGTAGAAGAAAAAGTTCCAATGTGTGGAATTCCTCATCATGCAGCAAACGGATATATTCAAAGATTAATTCAAAAAGGATATAAGGTTGCGATTGTAGAACAGATGGAAAATCCTGCAACTGCAAAAGGGATTGTAAAAAGAGATATATTAAAAATCGTAACTCCTGGAACAATTATGGATGAAGTAAATGATGAAAAATCAACAGTATATATTGCTTCTTTATATGATTATCAATTTGGTATAGCTGTAGTTTTATGTGAAATGACAACAGGGGAAATGCAAGCTCAACTCATTGATAAACAAGTTATGGCAATTCAAAAAGTATTATTAGGAAATAACGTAGCAGAAATTGTTATTCAAGAAAAGTTTGATAAGAAAATTGTAAAGATGATTAAGGATATGAATCAAATTACCGTATCCTATAATAATAATGCAACTATCAAACCAGAATATGAACATTTAATTCAGCACATAGAAGATGATCGTATTCAAAACGCTTTTGGAATTTTAACTAATTATTTAGACGAGACACAAAGAAGAAGTATGGCTCATTTACATCATGTAGAACAAATATATGAAGAAGAATTTTTACAAATGGACTATAATACGAAACAAAATCTTGAATTAACAACTTGTATAAGAAATAATTCAAAATCATTAACATTATGGAATTTTTTAGATAAATGTAGAAGTTCCATGGGGTCACGTTTATTAAAAAAATGGATTGAATATCCATTAGTTGATACAAAAGCAATTTATAAAAGATTAGATGCTATAGAATTCATGAATGATAATTTTATTACCAAAGACGAATTAAAAGAACATTTAAGTTATGTTTATGATATGGAAAGATTGAGTGCAAGAGTTGCTTATGGAAGTGCAAATCCTAGAGATATTTTAAGATTAATTAAAACATTAGAACACGCTCCAATGATTTTTGATTTATTTAAAGATTGTGAATCATACAGTGAATTTAAAGATATCAATCTATGTCAAGATTTATATGAACTTATTAATGGAGCGATTGTTGAAAATCCACCAATTACATTAAAAGATGGTGGAGTCTTTGTAAAAGGATATAATGAAGAATTGGATCGTGTAAGAGAAATAGGAAAAAATGGTAAAAATTGGATTTTAGCGTTAGAAAATAAAGAAAGAGAAAGAACAGGAGTAAAATCGTTAAAAATAGGATATAATCGTGTATTTGGATATTACATAGAAGTAACTAAAACAAACTTAGACCAAATTAAGGAAGAATATGGATATATTCGTAAACAAACGTTAACGAATGCAGAGCGTTTTATTACACAAGAATTAAAAGAACAAGAAGATGAAATTATCCATGCACAAGAAAAAAGTATACGATTAGAAAATGAGTTGTTTGATAATTTATTAAATATTATAAAAGAATATTTACCTAAATTACATGATTTATCAAATGCGTTAAGTACAATCGATGCATTATATGCATTAGCAGAAGTTTCAAGTGAAAATGGATATACAAGACCACAATTCCATGATGAACATACGGTTTGTATAGAAGAAGGAAGACATCCAATTTTAGATAAAATTATGAAAACAACGCGATATGTATCAAATGATGTCATTATGAATAATAATGAAGATGTAATGATTATTACAGGACCAAATATGGGTGGTAAATCTACTTATATGAGACAAATGGCTTTAATCGTTATAATGGCACAAATTGGATGTTATGTACCTGCAAGAAAGGCAGAATTACCTATTTTTGATCAAATATTTACAAGAATTGGAGCTAGTGATGATATTATGTCAGGGCAATCTACATTCATGGTAGAAATGATGGAAGCAAATAATGCACTAAAAAATGCGACAAAAAATTCATTAATATTGTTTGATGAAATTGGACGTGGTACATCTACTTATGATGGTATGGCTTTAGCACAAGCTATGATTGAATATATAGTTTATAATATTAAGGCAAAAACATTATTTTCTACACATTATCATGAATTAACTGAAATGGAAGTAAAAACACCAGGAATATTGAATGTTCATGTAGATGTTCATGAAGAAGATGAAAAGGTAACATTCTTATATCGAGTAATAAAAGGAAAAGCAGATAAATCGTATGGTATTAATGTTGCAAGGTTAGCTCATTTACCGAATACTGTTTTAGATCGCGCAAAACAAATTTTAGATAATTTAGAATTAAATGAAAATCCGATTCAAAATATTGAAACACCAGTTATTGTTGAAAAAGAGAATCCAGCACATAAAGATATTATTGCAGAAATTGAAAATATAGATGTAAATAAAATGACACCACTAGAAGCAATGCAATTTGTATATGAATTAAAACAAAAATTAAATTAATTAAATGGAGGTGAGAATATGGGAAAAATCAATCGACTAGATGAGCACTTGTCGAATATGATTGCAGCTGGAGAAGTTGTAGAAAGACCTATGGGAATTGTTAAAGAGCTTGTAGAAAATTGTATGGATGCACAAGCAAAACATATTGAAATACAAATTTTACAAGGTGGAATTGATACTATTACAATTATTGATGATGGAGTTGGCATGGATCAAGAAGATGCACAAATCGCATTTGAAAGACATGCAACAAGTAAGTTAAAAGAAATAAACGATTTATGGAATATACATACTATGGGATTTCGTGGAGAAGCACTTCCATCAATTGCATCAGTTTCAAATGTTGTATTGCGAACAAATAATGGTGAAGAGTCTACAGAAGTAGAAATTAATTATGGAGAATTAAAAGATGTAAAACCATGTGGAACACCTAAAGGTACAATGATTCAAGTAAAAAATTTATTCCAAAAAACTCCAGCAAGATTTAAACATTTAAAAAGTCCACAATATGAATTTTCTTTAATTTCAGATGTTGTACAAAAATTTGCATTATCACATCCAGAAATTGGTTTTACTTTATCACATGATGGAAAGCAAATTTTTCAGACAAGAGGAAATGGAAAACTTTTAGAAGTTTTAATGCAAATTTATGGAAGAGAAACAGCTAAAACAGCAATTTCATTAGATGGAAAAGATTTAGATTATCATATTACTGGTTATATCATGCAACCTAATTTTAATCGTGCAACGAAATATTATATGTTATTGTATATTAATGGAAGAATGATTCGAAACTATCATCTGCAAAAATCAGTAATTGATGCTTATGCACCATATATGCCTAAAGACCGTTTTCCTATTGTTGTGATTAATATCGAAATGGATGCACAACTAGTTGATGTAAACGTTCATCCTAGCAAATGGGAAATTCGTTTATCAAAAGAAAAACAGTTAGAAAAACTAATTTATCAAACAATTACAGAAGCGTTAAGATATGATTTAGAAGTACCTACAATAAATATAAAAAAAGAAAAACAACCAAAAGTTGAATTACAAGAAATGCAATTTACATATGAACGAGATCAATCTGTGAAAGAATTGCATGATGAAGTAAATCATAGTTTTGTAAAGCCACAAGAATCTAATATAGAAGAAGCTTTAGTAAAATCAATTGAAAATAAGCAAAGTAATCATACAAATTATATTGAAAAAACACCAGTTATTGAGATGAAGGAAAAAGAATCTGTTTATAAAACAGAAGAGTTGATCCAACCTCAAAAAAAGGAAAATGATTTTTCTGTACAATCTATGCAAGAAGAAAAAGAAAATTACTCTAAAATTATGGAAAATAAAATAAAAGAGGAAGAAGTAGTAAATAATAATATAAGTGATGAAAAAGAAACTATGGAATCAAATGAAGATATTCAAAAAAATACGATTACTAAAGATTTGCAAGAAGAAACAATCAACTTGCAAATAACAAACGAAGAGGAACATGAAAAACCAAAAAATCCAAGTTTGCCACAATTACGTGTAATAGGACAACTTCATAATTGTTATATTATTGCGGAAGGAGATAAAGGATTATATATTATTGATCAACATGCAGCTCAAGAACGATACCATTACGAAGTAATTCGAGATAAAATTTTAGCAGGGAAAAATGATACACAGCCATTGTTAATACCATTGACGATTGAAACAACAGTATCTGCAGTAACACAATTAAAAGAACTAAATCAAGCAATGAAATATATAGGAATTCAATTAGAATCTTTCGGTGAAACCACTTTATTATGTAGAGAGCTTCCATCGTGGATGCAGGAAATAGAAGAAAAAGAATTTATTCAAGATATGATCGATGTATGGGAAAAAGATAAAGAGATTAGTTTAGAAAAATTTAGAAAACATGCAATTGCTACTATGGCATGTCATAGTTCAATTCGTTTTAACCGAAACTTAACGTTAGAAGAGATGAAAAGAGTAATAGAAGATTTAGGAAAATGTGAACAACCATTTCACTGTCCACATGGAAGACCGACACTTATTTGTATTGAAGATAAAGATTTAATACATGATTTTGAAAGAGGATAATGCAGTATGAAAAAAATATTAGTAATAGCAGGGCCAACAGGAGTTGGAAAAACAAGTTTAAGTGTAAATCTTGCAAAACAATTTCATGGAGAAATTATAAGCGGTGATTCTATGCAAGTATATAAAGAAATGAGCATTGGAACTGCTAAAATAAAAGAAGAAGAAAAAGAAAATATTCCTCATTATTTAGTAGATACATTTCATTTTGATGAGGAATACAATGTAAAAGAATTTCAAAGTTTATCAAGAAAATATATAGATGAAATAATTAGTCATAACCATCTACCTATTATATGTGGAGGAACTGGGCTATATATCAAATCAGCAATATATGATTATCAATTTTTAGAACAAAAACAAGATGATGAATTTGTTTCTTATTTAAAATGTTTAAGTAATGATCAGCTATGGGGATTACTAAAAGTAATAGATCCAAAGGTATGTGAAACTATCCATCATAATAATCGACAACGAATCATAAGAGCATTGTCGATGGCACATGATGGAGAAAAGAAAAGTGATATTGTAGATGCACAGAAACACGAACCTATATATGATAGTTTTATTATTGGACTAACGATGGAACGAGAACAATTATACGAACGTATTAATAAACGTGTGGATATCATGATGGAAGAAGGACTATTTGAAGAAATTGATAAATTAGTAAAAAGCAAAGAAAATGTATGGGATTTACAAAGTTTTAAAGGAATTGGGTATAAGGAATGGATAGACTATTATAAGGGTAGTGCAACGAAAGAAGAATGCGTTGAAAAAATAAAAAAGAACTCACGTAATTTTGCAAAACGACAATATACATGGTTCCGTAATCAAATGCAAGTACATTGGTATGATGTAACAAAACAAGATTACAAGGAACAAATTAGAAAGGATATTGAAACATGGCTGAAAAAATAGAAACACCACTACAAAGGATGGAACTATTAATTGGAGAAGAAAATATAAAAAAATTACAAAATTCAGTCGTAATGGTGATTGGTGTTGGCGGAGTTGGATCATATGCAGCAGAAGCATTAGCAAGATCAGGAATTGGAAAATTAATCTTAGTTGATGGAGATACTGTTGCCCTAAGTAATTTAAATAGACAAATTCATGCAACATTTGAAACAATTGGAAAATCAAAAACACAAGTAATGAAAGAACGAATTTTAACTTATAGAAATGATTGTACAGTAATTACGAAAGATATTTTTTATAACGAAGATGCAAATTCAATTTTATTTGATGAATCAGTTGATTTTGTAATAGATGCAATTGATACAATGACTAGTAAATTATCAATTATTCAATATTGTTTAAGAAATAAAATAAAATTTATTTCAAGTATGGGAATGGCAAATCGAATGGATCCAACAAAAATAGAAATTTGCGACTTAATGAAAACAAATTATGATCCAGTCGCCAAAATAATGCGGAATTTAATAAGAAAAAATAAAATAAAAGGAAAAATACCAGTTGTTTGGTCTAAAGAGCAACCAACTGTTCAAACGAAAGTTATTAATGAAAATGGAATGACAAGAAAACAGAAAATGCCACCAGCAAGTTCACCATTTGTGCCAAGTGCAGCTGGACTGGCGATTGCATCATATACAATGATGCAATTATTAAATAAATAATTATACATTAGGAACTAAAATGAAATTATTAAATTTAGTTCCTTTTTTTTGTAAAAAGTAATAAAAATTGTGCAAAAAAAGGATTTGTAATAAAAAACATGAAAAAAAAGCAAAAAAAGGATTGACAAAGGGGGACAAAGATTGTA